>NZ_JACUUA010000091.1 GCF_014859565.1 Marinospirillum sp.
AGTTACAACCCTTCGGCCATTACTGAAGTACCTGATCCCTATTATGGTGGTGATGCCGGTTTTCATCAGGTGATTGATCTGGTGGAGTCGGCCTGTAAACGCCTGCTGGTTCAGATCCGCAAGCAGCATGGTCTCTGAAGCTCTGATCAGGCAGCAGAATGCCGATTTAACCCATCTTAATACACTGGGTTTTAAGTGTTCTGCACCCTGGCTGGTACAAGTGGCTACTGCGGATGAGTTGCCGGCTGTTTTTGATTTTGCCCATCAGCAGGATTTGCCAGTGTTTCCACTGGGGGGAGGCAGCAATGTCATCCTGCGCCCCGCTTTAAATGCACTGGTATTACAACAACAGCCCTTGCCGCTGGACTGGCCGCAAGACCTGTCGGATCAGTTGCTGTTGCGTGTACCAGCCGGAAACAACTGGCATCAGCTGGTGATGGAAACCGCAAGCAAGGGGTATCACGGGCTGGAAAATCTGGCTTTGATTCCCGGCCAAGCTGGTGCCGCGCCAATTCAGAATATTGGTGCTTATGGTGCGGAAGTGGCTGATTGCCTGCTGGCAGTGGAAGGCTGGTGGTTACCAGAAGCCGGACAACCTGCCCGTTTTGATGTGATCCCCGCTGCTGACTGTTGCCTGGGTTACCGCGACAGTCGTTTTAAGCGTGACTGGAAAGGGCGCTTTGTTATCACCGCACTGCAAATTCAATTAAAACGCTCTGCTGAACCCCGGTTGAATTATGGTGATCTGGCTGAACGATTACACCTTCGCCAACAGCAGCAAGCGGGTGATTTGCCTTTGCCACAACTGATAGCGGAAACTGTTGCTGCCATTCGGCGGGAAAAATTACCCGATCCGGCAGCAATTGGTAATGTGGGCAGCTTTTTCAAAAATCCGCTGGTTGACCATCAACAGGCTCAGGAATTACAAGCAGCCTGGCCGCAGTTGCCGATCTACCCCGCTGAGCAGGGCAGCAAACTGGCGGCAGGCTGGTTGATTGACCAGTGTGGTTTTAAAGGTTTTTGCAAGGGTGCGGTGGGTGTGCATGATCGTCAGGCACTGGTGCTGGTGCATCACGGCGGGGGTGATGCAGAACAACTGCTGGCACTGGCCGATGAAATTGTGACCTGTGTACAGGCGCGTTTTGGTGTGCCGCTGGAGCGTGAACCGGAAGTGGTGAAGTTGTGAGTGATGAACCACAGAGAGCATAAAATGGCCGCTCTATTCACAGTGAATCGCATGGGTTGGTTGCTATTGCCCCCCTTACGGGTGACTTGAACCAGGATTATCAACCCGGCACGGCTGAGGTTTACCCCTATGAAGGTTGGCTCGAGGTGCGTCCAGCGCATTTAGCAAAATCCGCGTTACCGTCTCGAAGACGTTGCCGCAAGCGCCCGAGTTCGTCACCCCGCAAGATGGGAGCGCTAAGGGGGTCGCCTGTTGCAGCCAGGGCAAGAGCTCATCAGCAATCGGTTGCATTACACCCAGCGCTCCACAAAATCGTCGAGTGCGTTGTCTGGTAGGGGTTTACGTCGACCGGCAGGTGTACCCAGATAAATAAAACCGACCAGCTCGTCAGCCTCAGCCAGCTTCAGGGCGTTGCGTACATGCGGATCAAAACAGACCCAACCGGAACGCCAGATACCGGCAAAACCTTCTGCCTCGGCAGCCAGCAGCAGTGCATGAGCCGCACAACCCGCTGATAATAACTGCTCGGATGCAGGTACCTTGGGGTGTTGTTGGATTTTTGCCACAACAGCAATGATCATTGGTGCCCGTTGTGCCATCATACGTAACTTCTTCAGCTCTTCCGCATCTGTGCTCGCATCACGTTGTTGCTGGGCTTCGGCATAAATGTCACCCAGAGCGACCAGGCCAGCACCGGAAAACTCGATGAAGCGCCAGGGTTTAAGCCCGGCATGATCCGGCGCCCTGAGTGCAGCACGGTACAAACGTTCCAGTGCCTGCCCATTCGGATAGGGCTCCGTCAGTCGGGGATGGGAATTACGACTCAACAATAACTCGATTGCTTGCATGAATTAACTCCGATGTTGCAATTTTTAATGTCGGTTCGGTTGCCACCTGCGCTGCAGCAGCTTAATCTTTACAGATCATTCACCAAGACCAACACCCTTGAGGAAAGCTTACCATGGTGTTATCACCTCTGGCAGTTGTATTGCTAGCTCAGTTAGGTGTCCTGATGTTTGGGATTATCTTTTTTCAGAAGCTGCAAAAACACCGCCTCATAAAGGAACTGGATGCACTGAAGTCATCCGGTACTCACCATCAAGCACCCAAGCTTTCGGATGATGTTGCACAAATAACCGATGTCTTTGACCGTCCACAAGCTGAGTTATTGCTGAACCGTATTTACCAAAGCAGCCTTGATATCATCTCCGAAGCACCAGCCGCCAGAGATGAGTGTCATAACCAGCAGCAGCTGTTGCACGCACTGGCTGAATGTCTGGATATCGAAATGAACCAGCCTGCTGGCAAGAGTAAGCCTGCTGCAGTTGCTGCTGCAGCACCGGTTGTGGCAGCAGCAGCGACTGAAAGACCGGTCGCTCCTGAGATTGAGCCTTATGAAGAAACAGAGATTCTGTCGCAGGAGGAGCTGGATCAGGTGCTGGGTGAAACTGATGGCCTGGAAGAGTTTAGTCTGGATGATTTTGAAGAGCTGGAAACTAGCGAAGCTGCTGATCAGGATGATGACATTCGATTGCCAGGTGAAGACCCGGAGCTACCGGAAGATACTCTACAGGCCACGCTGGATAATCTGGATGATTTTGATTTCAGCGACCTTGAGGAAGAGCTCCTCAAGGACGATGACAAGAAATAACTTCAACCGGGGTATTATTGACGTATGCCCCGTCCTCGTTCCAGCAGCCACAGTGCCAGCGCAAAAAACACTACAATAAACAGGCAAATGGTGCCCAGTGCTGCCCAGTGGTTAATATCCGATACCCCCAGAATACCATAACGGAAGGTATTCACCATATACAGCACCGGATTAAACAGCGATACACCCTGCCAGAACTCCGGCAGCAACTGGATGGAATAAAACACCCCGCCCAGATAAGTCAGCGGCGTCAGCACAAAGGTTGGGATGATGGCAATATCATCAAATTTGCGAGCAAACAGCGCATTAATAAACCCACCTATGGCAAACAGCACCGCAGTCAGAAAGACAACCGTGATGGTCACAAACAGGTTGTGAACCGTTAGCTCGGTAAAAAACAGCGCCAGTAGTGTCACAATCAGGCCCACCAGCAGGCCACGGGTCACACCACCCAGCACATAACCGGACAAAATTACCCAGCCCGGTACCGGAGCCACCAGAATTTCTTCCACCGATTTCTGAAACTTGCTGCTGAAAAAGGATGAAGTGACATTGGCATAACTGTTGGTGATCACGGACATCATGATCAAACCCGGCATGATGAACTGCATGTAGTTAAAACCACCCATATCACCAATCCGGCTGCCAATCAGGTTGCCAAAAATCACAAAATACAAAGCCATGGTGATGGCCGGGGGTAACAGGGTTTGTGCCCAGATACGCGTAAAGCGCCGCACTTCCTTGATCAGAATGGTATTAAAAGCAACCCAGTAAATACGCACAGGACTCATCAGACACTCACTTCCACGGTTTTTTTATCGGCTTTAAAATCACTGGCAGCAGTTTTTTCCACCAGGGATACAAACAACTCTTCCAGCCGGTTGGCCTTGTTGCGCAGGCTCAGCACTTCAATATCCTGCTGCAACAACGCGGCAAATACCTGACTGATGTTCTGCCCCTTCTGTACCTCCACCTCTAGGGTGGTGGCGTCTCTTAGACGGGTGATAAAGTTCGGCAGGCTGGGAGTTTCTTCAAGCGGTCGCACCATATCCAACACAAAGGTTTCACTGTTCAGTTCACCCAGCAGTGACTTCATGCTGGTGTTTTTGACAATTTCACCCTGATCAATAATAGCAATGTTACGGCAGAGGTTTTCGGCTTCTTCCAGATAATGCGTGGTCAGAATAATGGTGGTGCCCTGACGATTGATCTCCTGCATAAAACTCCACATGGAACGACGTAATTCAATATCCACACCGGCGGTTGGTTCATCCAGAATCAGCAGCTTGGGGTTATGTACCAGTGCCCGTGCAATCATCAGACGGCGTTTCATACCACCGGACAACATCCGTGCTTGTTGATGCCGTTTATCCCACAAACCCAGATCATGCAGCAGCTGTTCTGCCCTTGGGCGTGCTTGTTTTTCTGTCAACCCCTGATAACCGGCAGAGGTGAGCACGATATCTTCAACCTTCTCAAACACACTGAAGTTGAATTCTTGTGGCACCACACCAATCATCTGTTTTGCTTTGGAAAAATCCTGATCAATATCTACACCAAAAATGCTGACCTTGCCTGCTGATTTACGAACCAGTGAACAGACAATGCCTAGGGTGGTGGACTTGCCGGCACCATTTGGGCCGAGCAGGGCAAAAAAATCACCTTCCTCAACATCCAAGCTGATGCCTTTTAGTGCCACATGGCCGTTGTCATAGGTTTTTTGCAGATTTTGTATCGAAAGTGCTTTCATATTAAGGTATGTCTCCCATAAGTCGGCATATTTTAACAGAAATACAGCCAGCATTGAGCAATGCTAGCAGCTTAGTTGAGCTCGTGCTGTTGGCTTAACAGGCCATGTTGAGCATCAGCTTACGCCACAGCTCAAAAAACGCATCGGGTTATCTCCAACAAGAATGGAATCATGGGTCTATTCTAACCCTTGAATTGTTTTAACGCCTGAACTGTTTTTGTTGTATGTTAAATGTACTACCTGAACCCAAGGAGCTGCCTTGAAACTACTGACCCTTATCCGCCATGCCAAATCCAGCTGGAAAAACGACGAACTGGCTGACTTTGATCGACCACTCAACAATCGTGGCCAGCAAGATTTGATCGGTCTGACTGAACGGGCTGTGCACCACCTGCCAGTACCCGATTGTTTGTTGTTCAGCCCGGCACTGCGCACCAATCTAACCCGGGAGCCTTTGGTCAAAGCTTGGCAACTCACCGCTCAGCAAAGCCTGGCTGCACCCAAGGCTTATGAAGCCAGTGCCGATAGCTTGCTGGAGCTCTTGCAGCAGACGCAGGATCAAATCAACCATCTGGTGCTGGTGGGTCACAATCCGGGATTAAGTGATCTTACTTCACTCTTGACCCATCAAATGATCGACAGCTTTCCCACCTCGGCTTTTGCCCATCTGGAGCTGAACATTAACCACTGGAGTGAGTTACAACCTGGCTGTGGCAAACTACGCAAGTTTGACTATCCAAAACTCCATGCCGGGCCAAAATAATCTTGGTAAGTACCCATAAGTCACTTATTCTTCTTGTGTTTTTGGTCTGCTGGTTTAATGTGTAGACACAGCAGTCCAAAAATAAGAAGGATAAAGAAATGCTTTTATCTCCACGCCTTAGAGTTTTGCTGGCCGGAGTCTTCAGCCAGATTCTCTGCATCGGTATTGCCCGTTTTGCCTACACCCCTTTGTTGCCCATCATGCAGGATCAAACCTGGATGGGTGATGCCGTGGGTGGTTGGCTGGCGGCAGTCAACTACCTGGGTTATATGAGCGGTGCACTGGTGGCTGCATCCATCAGTGATTTAAAGTTAAAAGATACCCTTTATCGCATCGGGCTGGTGCTGGCGGTGGTAACCACCGCAGCCATGGCTATGACTGAAAACCTGTTGCTGTGGATTATCCTGCGTTATCTCTCCGGTCTGGCCAGTGCCGGTTCCATGCTGATTGCTTCCGGCCTGATCCTTAACTGGTTAATTCGTCACCATCACCGTGGTGAGCTGGGCATCCATTTTGCTGGGGTTGGTTTGGGAATAGTGGTGGCTGCCCTGTCGGTGGAGCTGATGATGCATTTCAGCCAACAATGGGATCAGCAGTGGTTATGGCTGGCGTTGCTGGGTTTGCTGCTGGCAATGCCTGCCTGGTTCTGGCTGCCACGCCCGGAAAATGCTCACCTCACCAGTACCGGCACCACCCTGACGGACAACCCACCCACCCGCCGTTTTATGTGGCTGATGCTGGCAGCATACTTTTGTGCCGGTTACGGTTATGTGATCACCGCCACTTTTATTGTGGCGTTTGTGGAACGTCAACCAGAGTTAATGGGCATGGGGTCCATGGCTTTTGCGCTGGTGGGGCTGGCTGCTGCACCTGCGGTGATGGTGTGGGATTTGATTGCACGTTACACCGGTTATCTGAATGCCCTGCTGCTGACACTGGTGCTGCAGATCGGTGGCATCCTGTTGCCGGTGATTCAACCCAGTCTGACGGTGGTGCTGTTCAGCGCCCTGCTGTTTGGTGGCACCTTTATTGGATCGGTGAGCCTGGTATTAACCATGGCAGGTCGCCTTTACCCCACCAAACCCGCCAAACTGATGGGAAAAATGACCCTCTCTTACGGCAGTGCACAGGTGATTGCCCCAGCGCTTACCGGTATGCTGGCGGCGCACAGCGGTCATTACAATACCGGACTATGGATTGCCGGTGGTTTTGTAGTGCTGGGTACACTGCTGGTGGTCTGGCTTAAATTCACCGACCAGACCGCCCAGCAGTTGGATGCTTCTGCAAAACTCAGCTTAGGCTGAGTTTTGGATTCAGAGTTCAGTGCTCAGCTGGATGTTTGCACGTCCAGCTTAAAACCTACACTGCGTGCCAATTCAGCAAAACCGGGGAAGGAGGTATTCACCGTGGCGCAATCCTTGATGGTGATGCTGCCGGATGCACGCAGACCGGCCACCGCAAAACTCATGGCAATCCGGTGGTCATGATGGCAAACAATCTCGGCTGAACTGAATACCTCCGCCTGACCACCCTTGCCTTCAATGATAATGCCATCTTCCAGCACGGTGCAGTCCACACCCAGATCCAGCAGACCATCCGCCATCACTTGAATACGATCTGATTCTTTGACCCGCAGCTCCTCTGCACCACTCAGGCGCGTGGTGCCTTCGGCACAGGATGCCGCAATAAACAGTGCGGGGAATTCATCAATTGCCAAAGGCACCTGATCTTCTGGAATATCAATACCCTTTAATGGCGCATAACGCACACGAATATCGGCCACCGGTTCACCGCCCACATCGCGCTGATTGGACAGTTCCAGATCAGCACCCATCAAGCGCAGGATGTTGATCACACCGTCACGGGTCGGGTTGATGCCCACGTGTTCCAGAGTCAGATCGCTGCCGGGGCTAATGGCTGCAGCCACCATAAAAAAGGTGGCTGAAGAAATATCAGAAGGGATGTCGATATCCGCAGCCAACAACTTGCCGCCACCCTGCACAGCAGCCGTGGCACCCTGTTTAACCACTGGATAACCAAAACCCTGCAACATCCGCTCGGTATGGTCACGAGTGGGTGCCGGTTCAGTGACACGGGTTTCACCATCAGCCCAGAGACCCGCCAGCAGCAAGCAGGATTTCACCTGTGCTGAAGCCATCGGCAGATCATAAGTAATACCCTTGAGCTTTTTACCACCCTTGATTTTTAACGGCGGACGACCGCCTTCAGTGGTTTCAATCTCGGCACCCATCAGGCGCAGCGGATCAGCCACCCGCCCCATTGGACGTTTACTGAGCGAGGCATCACCCGTCAGCTCGGTATCAAAAGGCTGAGCCGCCAAAATACCGGCCAACAGACGCATGGAAGTGCCGGAGTTACCCAGATACAGCGGTCCCTGAGGTTGTTTCAAACCGTTGATGCCAACACCGTGAATAGTCACTTCACCATTGTGCGGACCTTCAATCAACACACCCAGATCACGGAAAGTCTGCAGGGTCGCCAGCGCGTCTTCACCTTCCAGAAAACCCTTCACCTGAGTGGTGCCTTCAGCCAGTGCACCCAGCATGATGGAACGATGAGAAATGGATTTGTCACCCGGCACACGGATGCGCCCTGCTACAGCACCGGCACCGGGCTGAGTGATAAAATTAATTTTGGTGTTTTGCATGGTTTGATAGCCCGTCTCATTGAGCAAAGCAGTAAAATAATCACGTGCAGATTTGGCACGGGTGAAAATACTCACCAGTGCCTCTGCATCCCGGGACTCAATCGCTGTTTTCAGCCGTTGCACCCCTTCCAGAAATTCATCCAGCGCACCCAGCGTGGCATCACGGTTGGCTAAAAACACATCCCGCCACATGATGGGGTCACTGGCCGCCACTCGGGTAAAATCACGAAACCCCCCAGCGGCATAACGAAAAATATCCAGCCGTTCATCCCGCCGCGCCAGAGTATCCACCAGTGAAAAAGCCAGTAGATGGGGCAGATGGCTGGTTCGTGCCAGCACCTGATCGTGCTGTTCCACATCCATTTCCAGCACTTCGGCACCACAGGCCATCCACAACTGACGCACCACATCCAGTGCTTGGCTGTCATTGGCAGGATCAGGAGTCAGAATCACCTTGCGGTGTTCAAACAAATCCACTCTGGCGGCAGTAACACCACTTTTTTCTGCACCGGCAATCGGGTGACCCAGCACAAAACGGGGTGGCAGTTGACCAAACACCTGAACTGCCGCATCCAGCACCACCGCTTTGCAGGAACCTACATCGGTGATGATGGCAGAGGCTTTAAGATGAGGTTTCAGAGCCTGTAACACCGGCTGGATCGCCAGCACCGGCACCGCCAGTACAATCAGATCGGCATCAACGGCCAGCTCCGCCAGGGATTCACTGACCTGATCCACCACACCCAGAGAGATGGCACCCTGACGTTCGTCATACGCCAGATCCACACCCAGATAGGTGTTGGCAAAACCGGCACGACGCGCCGCCAGAGCCACCGATCCACCAATCAATCCCAGCCCCACCACCAGCAACTTGTTGATCTTGCCGACCTTATTTTTGAATACCAAACTGTTGGGCACAGGTCAGATCACCTTCTGCAGAGCATCAATAAAACGCTGGTTTTCTTCCGGCAGACCAATACTGACGCGCAGGTGATTGTTCATACGATAAGGACGCAGCGGGCGCACAATCACACCTTCTTTTAACAGCGCCTGATTCACCACTTCAGCATCACCCACATCCACACAAATGAAGTTGCCAACAGAAGGGATATAGTTCAGCCCCAGTTCACGAAAGGCGGTTTCCAGCTGCAACATTCCCGCCTTGTTAGTCACCACCGACTGCTGCAGGTACTCTTCATCACCCAGCGCTGCCAGCGCGGCTTCCAGTGCCAGTGAGTTAACATTAAACGGCTGACGCACCCGATTGATGGTTTCAGCAATTTGCACCGAAGACAGGCTGTAACCCACCCGTAGTGCCGCCAGACCATAAGCCTTGGAGAAGGTACGGCAAACAATCAGGTTGGGATAATCTTGCAACAATTGCAAAGCATCGGGATAAACACTTTCTTGCACATACTCCACATAAGCTTCATCCAGCACCACCAGCACGTTTTCTGGTACCCGTGCCATGAACTCACGCAGCTGTTTTTCTGATAACCAGGTACCGGTTGGATTATTCGGGTTGGCAATAAATACCACACGGGTATTTTCATCAATGGCTGCTGCCATGGCAGGCAGATCATGCCCCCAGTCTTTGGCAGGCACCACTTTGTGCTCTGCACCAGCGGCCTGAGTAGTAATGGGATAAACTGCAAAGGCATATTCGCTGTACACCGCATTACGACCCGGAGCCAACCAGCAGCGCCCAATCAGATCCAGCAGATCATTGGAACCATTGCCCAGCGTGATCTGACGGGGGCTGAGATCCAGCTGTTTTGCCAGTGCCGCTTTTAAGCGATAACCACTGCCATCGGGATAACGGGTCAACTCCGCCAGTTCACGCTGAATGGCTTCCAGTGCTTTGGGACTGGGGCCATGAGGATTCTCGTTACTCGCCAGCTTAACAATGCTGTTCGGATCAAGATTCAACTCACGCGCCACTTCCTCCACCGGTTTACCCGGCTGATAAGGCATCAACCCCTGAACACCTGCATTCGCCAGCTTGAAAAAATCACAACTCATTTTCGAATCCTTATTTTCACAAACGTTTACGCCAGTAACCTGGCTCTCGGCTCTGATGCATCACAGCAACTATATGGATCTCTGATCGGCTCGCCACATAAACTACTGCATAAGGAAAGCGCGACAACACAAATCGCCGCGCCCTGCGTCCAAACTTTGGCCAGGCATCTGGCAGGGTTGTGATTGAGTCGAAAGCCATTTCCAGCTCCCTGATCAAATCATCACCCAGACCCTCTGTTTGCTGTTGATACCAGCTCCAGGCCTGCTGAATTTCTTCGCTGGCTTCCTTATGAACACGCAAACTTAACATGCTGGACGCTTCAATCCTTTTTTGACTTCTTCCCATGAGAGGGTTTCCGCCTGCCCACTTTCCAGTGCATCAATTCTTTGTTCCACCACTTCCAGCCAGGCATGATTGACGTCCTCATCATTCACCTGATCCAGACTGGAAATTAAACAATGCGCCAGTTGTGCACGATCACTCGCTGATAAACTGCTGGCATCTTTCAGGATTCGATCAAGCTGTGCGCCCATATCCAAGTCCTCCAGTATTCACTCATTTAGTCATCAACGTCTGATCAGTATAGCGGGATCAGAGAACACCTCTGGGATAAGAACCCAGTACCTTGATGTCAGCAGCACGTTCACCAATTTCTTTCAGTACCGGATGCACACGTTCATCATCCACATGCCCGGCAAAGTCGATAAAAAACACGTAGTTCCAGGCACCGGAGCGGCTGGGACGGCTTTCAATACGAGTCATGTCGATGTTGTGGCGGTTAAAAGGCTCCAGTATCTGATGCAGAGCACCCGGCTGGTTGCGCATCGACACCATCAAGGAGGTTTTATCATCACCGGAAGCCGGAACCGTCTGGCGACCAATGATCAGGAAACGGGTGGAGTTGTCCGGGGTATCTTCAATGTTTTCAGCCAGACGCTTGAGGTTGTACAACTCAGCCGCCATGTCACCAGCAATAGCCGCAGAGTGCCACTCACCCTTCACCTTACGTGCCGCTTCGGCATTGGACGGCATGGGCACCCGCTCGATGCCGGGATAATGGGCATCCAGCCACTTACGGCACTGCGCCAGTGAAGAGGCATGAGAATAGATGGTGGAGATTTTTTCCGGACGGGTGTTTTCACCCACCAGCAGGTGCTGGTGAATACGCAGCACCACTTCACCGCTGATTTTTAAGCCGGAATCCATAAAGCTGTCCAGCGTGTGACTGATCACCCCTTCAGTAGAGTTTTCAATCGGCACTACACCATAATCAGCACTGCCGGCTTCCACTTCACGGAACACTTCATCAATAGCGGCCATCGGCACACAAACCGCCGAATGACCAAAATGTTTGATGGTCGCCTGCTGGGTGAAGGTGCCTTCCGGCCCCAGATAAGCCACCTTGACTGGACGCTCCAGCGCCAGACAAGCCGACATGATTTCGCGGAACAGCCGAGCCACTTCCTCGTTGGACAGCGGCCCCTGATTACGCTCCATGATACTGCGCAGCACCTGAGCTTCACGCTCTGGGCGATAAAAGAAAGCACCTTCACCTTCTTCAGCAATCTTCACCTGCGCCACCTTCTGGGCACAGGCGGCACGCTGATTGATCAGCTGCTGTAATTGCTGATCTATCTGGTCAATTTCTTTTCTTACGGCTGCCAGATCTGGCAGTGATTTATCCTGACTCATCCGGGTTCAGCCTCTGTTTTTGGCAAAGTCGGTCATGAATTCGATCAACGCGTCCACTGCCGCTTCCGGCACAGCGTTGTAAATGCTGGCACGCATACCGCCCACACTGCGGTGACCGGCTAGATTCAGCAACCCTGCGGCTTCAGCCTGTTGCAGGAACAGCTTATCCAGACTGGCATCGGCCAGACGGAAAGGCACGTTCATGATGGAGCGGTGTTGTGGCTCAATCGGGTTGCTGTAAAAATCGTTGCCATCAATGGTGGCATAAAGCTTCTGCGCTTTACGGCGGTTGATCTCAGCCATCTTGTCTAACCCGCCCACATCATTTTTTAACCAGTCGAATACCAGACCGGACAGATACCAGGCATAGGTCGGTGGGGTGTTGTACATCGAGCCGTTTTCAGCAAAGGTTTTATAGCTGAACATGGTGGGTATTTGTGCCTGAGCCTGATCCAGCAGGTCATCCCGTACAAGCACCAGCGTTAGACCGGCGGGGCCGATGTTTTTCTGGGCACCGGCATAAATCAGCCCAAAACGGCTGACATCCACAGGTGTACTGAGAATATCGGAAGACATGTCACACACCAGTGGCACTGAAACGTCTGGAATGTAATCAAACTCCAGCCCACCAATGGTTTCATTACTGGTGTAGTGCAGGTAAGCGGCATCCGCACTCAGCTGGATTTCACTCTGAAACGGCACTCGGCTCAGGCCGTTGGCCTCACTGCTGGCAGCAATATGACTGGGCAGATAACGCTGGCCTTCTTCAATGGCTTTTTTGCCCCAGATACCGTTGTAGAGGTAGTTGGCTGTGCCGCCCTTGCCACCCAGATTCAGCGGCACCATGGCAAACTGGCTGGAGGCACCACCCTGCATAAACAGCACCTTGTAATTGGTTGGCACCTTCAGCAGCTCACGTAAATCCGCTTCGGCCTGCTCGGCAATACTGACAAACTCATCACTGCGGTGACTCATCTCCATCACGGAAAGGCCACGACCCTGCCAATCAAGGATTTCATCACGGGCGCGTTGCAGCACCACTTCTGGCAATGCCGCAGGACCGGCGCAAAAATTGAATTTACGGCTCATGGATTGGACTCTTGAATAGATAAAAGGCTGAATAAAGAAAAATAAATGGGGCTAATGATACAGCAAATAAAACCAGACTGCCGCTACCTTTGCTGCGTAGCGACCGAGCGAATCAAGGCGCTGCCACTACCTCAGCCACCGAAG
>NZ_JACUUA010000092.1 GCF_014859565.1 Marinospirillum sp.
ACTCACGCCCGTGTGGCTCCAGAAGCACGACTGGCTGCCGGAATTACCGATGGTTTGGTGCGTGTTGCCGTGGGTCTGGAAGATATAAACGATATCAAGGCTGACCTGACTGCTGGACTCTCCTGATTAAAGGTTAACCACGGCATCAGCCATCCTTGCCAAGGCTGTGATGCCGTGTGTCTGACCTGTGCAGAACAAATGTATCAGAAATGTTTCATTTTGTTTTAAGTGACCCCATGTTAACCCCACGCCGCTGCTGACTTATATCCCTGAATCCATCATGCTGCTTAAAAGTAGTTTTATGGATTGGTTATATAAGGTGCACATGAGCCAACAGCACGCTCCCCAAAAATTGGTCAAAAGCCCAGCCATGCTGAGACCTTCTATTGCAGAAAGTGGCCTGATTTGTGTGGTGGATGATGATGTTGATCAGGCCGCACTGCTGAGAATGAATCTGTTGCGAGCCGGTTTTACGGTCACGGTTTTTGAAGATTTAAATGCGTTTCGTAAACAGGTTGAATCAGGGCAGCTGCGTCCGGTTGCCGTAATCATGGATATGATGTTCCCGGAAGGGTCGTTGGCCGGTGCACAACTGATTCAGGAATTGCAGCTGGATGAAACATTTCAGGTGCCGGTCATTTTCACCACCGCCAGAAATGACATACAAGCGCGACTGACAGCCTTGCGTGCTGGTGCACATGCTTATCTGACCAAACCCCTTGATATAAATCATCTGGTGTTCAGGCTCTACGAGCTGCTGGAGTCCCATGATCCCTGGCGCATTCTGCTGGTGGATGATGAAAAAATTCTGATGAACATCCATGCCCGCCTGTTACAAGGTGCCGGTATGCAGATCCAGATGCTGGATGATCCAATGCGTTTGCTGGAGGTCTACAAGAGCTTCCAGCCGGATGTAGTGTTGATGGATCTGCATATGCCCGGTGTCAGTGGACTGGAGCTGACCCGACTGCTGCGTGAGTATCAAGGTTTGGAGCAGCGCCCGATCCTGTTTGTTTCCGGAGAGGATGATCCGACCAGTCGGCTTGCAGCACTGGAAACCGGTGCGGATGACTTTCTGATCAAGCCGGTGAATGGTCAGCAACTGGTCAGCACTATAGCGGCTCGTGCACGTCGCTCACGCCTGGATCAGCAGATACAGCAACGGATGATCAGCTCACTGGCAGACTTGCTGCGCCACCGCCAGGCGCTGGATCACCATGCCATTGTCAGTGTCACTGATTCACACGGCAAAATCACCTATGCCAACGAGCAGTTCTGTCGTGTATCCGGTTATAAACAGTCTGAGTTGATTGGACAAAGTCACCGTTTGTTAAAGTCAGGTCATCATTCTCCTGAGTTTTATCAGAATCTCTGGACTACCATCAGTGCCGGTCTGATCTGGCAGGGTGAGGTCTGCAACCGCAGGCAGGATGGCAGCTTTTACTGGGTACGCTCCACCATCACCCCGTTTTTTGATGATGCGGGCAATATTCGCCAGCACATTTCCATCCGCACCGATATCAGCGCGTTAAAGGAAACTCAAACTGCACTGATGCAGGCAAGGGATGAGGCTGAGCGTGCCAATAAAGCCAAGTCCAGATTTTTATCCAGTATGAGCCACGAGCTGCGTACCCCCCTGAATGCCATTCTCGGCTTTACCCAGATGCTGGATGGGGATCAGAACCTGACCGATGACCAGCAAGACAGCCTGAATGAAATCAACAAGGCAGGCCAGCATCTGCTAGAGCTGATCAATGAGTTGCTGGATCTGGCAAAAATTGAGTCAGGGCACATCAATTTGACGCTGGAAGACTTATGGCTTGCTGAGCTGGAAGAGGAGTGCTGCCCGCTGATGCAGCCGCTGGCAGCACAGAAAAGCATCAAGCTGCAGGTGAATTTTCCGGAAGGTGCACAAGCCCGTGCCGATCGAATGCGTCTGAAACAGGCGCTGCTGAATCTGGTATCCAATGCCATCAAATACAACCGCGAGCAGGGAGAAGTGGAAGTGTTTGTCACCCCGGCAGAAGAACCTGGCTGGTTACGTTTTTCCGTGCGGGATACCGGACAGGGCATACCGGCAGAAAAGCTGGTGGATCTGGCAAAACCCTTTGCCCGACTGGGTGCAGAAGATACAGACATTGAAGGAACCGGCATAGGCCTGACCATTACCCGGCAGTTGGTCAGGATGATGGGTGGGCGCACGGGTGTCGAAAGCCAGGTGGGTGTTGGCTCCATCTTCTGGATTGAACTGCCGGGTCGTATAGCAGGAGAAACCAACCCATGACACAAACTGAAACTCTAACGACCAGTCGAGTTCTGCTGGTGGATGATGAACCAGCCAACCTGAAACTGCTGCGCAAAATGCTGTCGGCAGAAGGTTATACCCAGCTGGTGGAGATTCAGGACCCGCGAGAGGTTCTGCCTGCTTATCAGCAGCAGCGTCCGGATCTGATACTGCTGGATCTCAACATGCCACACATGGATGGTTATGCGGTAATGGAGGCATTAAAGGCTCTGGATGACCCGTTGATGCCTCCTATACTGGTACTGACCGCCCAGTATCAGCGTGAATACATGCTTCGTGCTCTGGCTGGTGGTGCCAGAGACTTTCTCAGCAAACCTTTTGATCGCCATGAACTGCTGATGCGGGCACGTAACCTGCTGGAAGTGTATCTGGCACATCGTCTGATGTACGACCAGAGGGCGTTGCTGGAACAGAAGGTGGCAGAGCGTACACAAGAACTGAATGCCACACGACTGCAGGTGATTCATCGTCTGGGTCGGGCAGCAGAGTTTCGGGATAACGAAACCGGGCTGCATGTGGTGCGTATGAGCCGCTATGCCGTGGTGCTTGCACGCAGCCTGGGCTGGAGTGAAGCTGAATGTGAACTCTTGCTGAATGCCAGCCCGATGCATGATCTTGGCAAGATCGGTATCCCGGATCACATCCTGTTAAAGCCCGGCAAACTCACGCCGGATGAATACCGCATCATGCAGGAACACGCCAGAATAGGTGCTGCACTGCTGGAAGGTGATGACTCGCCTTTATTCAGGTTGGCGCGGGAAATTGCTGTAAGCCACCATGAAAAATGGGATGGCAGCGGTTATCCCAAGGGGCTGGCCGGTGAAGCTATTCCTCTGTCCGGGCGTATCACTGCTCTTGCTGATGTTTTTGATGCTCTCACATCTTCGCGCCCCTACAAAAAAGCCTGGGCAATAGAGGACGCACTGAATTTTGTCAAAGACCAATCCGGTCGTCATTTTGACCCAGAGTTGGTTCAGCATTTTGAACACTGCCTTCCTGAATTGCTGGCAATTATGCAGACCCATCAGGATAAATCTGCAGAGGAGTTGACAGATGCCAGTTAGAAATCTTGAGTTACCACCCTTTGATGAAATGGTTCGCCTTCATCAGCAAGGATTGCTGGATAACCTGCTGGAAGAAAAAAATCAGGAGTTTATGGCGGCTGTGCCGGAAGACTCCAGAAGACGACCAGAGCTGGAGCGCCTGCAGTTTCAGCTGTGTGGATTACGTGCTCGTCATCAGGGTATGGGGCGAATTATAGCCCTCTCGCGTTTGATGCATGAAAGTCTGGCGCAGATGATTAAACTGCTACATTTTTCCGATTTTAAGGCTATCGACAACAAAACCAATGCACCCAGGTTGCTGTTGGTTCACAAGAAGATGGATTGAGTTAGTCATAGGGTATGAAGCATGAAAATAACACTTCCCAAGGCCATCTGGTTGCTGCTGGTTTTACTCCCCTGGCTGTCTTTTCCTGCTGGAGCAGAAGCAGCCAGTGAAGAACCGCCGCTCATCGCCTTGATTATGGAAACGGAGCCATGGGGTTTTTACCACCCTGCAACCGGCGAGCTTCAGGGAATCTGGTTGGATATTGCCCAGGAGTTGGAGTTGACCTCGGGTCTTTCGCAAACCAAACGCCTGGCACCCTATGCACGCGTGATCGAAGGCCTGGCAAACGGTGCGGCGGATGTGAGTTACCTGATACGCTCTGAAGACCGAGATGCTGAGGTGACCCATGCTGGGCATTTATTTGATTTTGGTTCCATCGTTCAGGTACGTCAGGGCATTCAGCTGAAAAGTTATGATGACCTGCAAGGCTTGCGAATCGGTGTGTTGCAAAGTATTCGCCTCTCACCTCGATTTGATCAGGATCAACAGCTGCACAAGGTGATGGTTCGCAACTATGAAAATATGTTGGCCATGCTGGCAGCGGGGCGGCTGGATGCAGTGTCGGGCAATAGCCTTTCTCTGGCTTATCTGCAAGAGCAGATGCAAATGCAAGGCCTGGTAGGGGATCGTCTGGTACTGCAAGTCACTCCCGTTACCGTGCAGTTTTCACAACGTAGCCAGAGGCTGGTTCAGATTCCACGCATCCAGAAAGCGGTTGAACAACTGCGAGAAGAAGGCCGCATTGATGCTGTTTTAGATGCTTGGGCCGGTAAGCTTTGGCGGGTTGATCCTGCTGAGGTGGTGCAATGAGTTCACCGAGTCGGGTCAGTCTCGCCTGGCGTCAGACACGCTGGACATTTCTTGCCGCTATTTTGCTGGGTATTATGATCAGTTGTCTGTTGATTCTGGTCGATTTTCAGCAAACCAGTGACAAGATTAAAACCTCGACACAAGAAATATTACTGACGGCCTCTAATGCCGCGACTCAGGCGGCTTATACACTGGATACCACACTGGCCGAAGAAGTGCTGGTCGGTCTTTCTTCTGTTCAGGCGATTCGCTCCGGTCAACTGGTCACTGAAAGTAATCGCGTTCTAGCCCATCTTGATCGCCAGGATCAGCAAACAGGTCAGCTGCTGGGTCAGTTGCTGGGTAAAAAGCTTCAATTCAGCCATGCTTTGGTGTGGCAAAATCCTTTTACGGGTGAGCGCCAAACCGTTGGTGAGTTAAGGATAGTTGTAAATGGAGCGCTGGCCGCCGAGGATTTTTCTCGTCGGGTTGGGTTTGAGCTGATTTTTGGCGTGGTGCGCAATATTCTTTTAGCCTTTGTGATCCTGTACATTTCCAAATATTTATTAACACGCCCTCTGGTGCAGCTGGTGGAGCAGATACTGAACCGCAAGCGTGAAGATTCCACTCCTTTGCAAGCCATTGCAGGCCACCAGGAAGATGAGATAGGCCGCGTGGTGCAAGCCTTTAATCAGTTGCTGGATTCCTTGCAGAAGTCCACCGCCGAGGCAACACAAGCCAGAAAAACAGCAGAAGCCGCCAACCGTGCCAAATCCGAGTTTCTGGCCAACATGAGCCATGAAATTCGCACGCCAATGAACGGCATCCTGGGCATGAGTGAGCTGGGTTTAAAAGAAACCGATCCTGAAAAAATGCGTCATCAGCTCAAACGGGTGAACCAGTCCGGGCGGTTGCTGCTGGGCATTATTAACGACCTGCTGGATTTTTCAAAAATCGAAGCAGGCAAGCTGGAGCTGGACCCTCAGCCCTTCCGCCCTGAGCAGCTTCACGATGAGTTAAACAGCCTGTTTAAAGGCAACGCGCAGGACAAGGGCCTGGCATTTCATGTGGTCGGTGATCCGCCGGACATTTGCACGGCTTGCCTCTATGGTGACGTTCAGCGGCTGCGCCAGATTTTAATTAATCTGCTCGGCAATGCGATTAAATTCACCGAGTCAGGCTCCGTCACCTTAACAATGCAGCAACTGCAAAGACCCACGGAGGATGGCACGCTTTGGTTTGAGTTTAGTGTGGTCGACACCGGCATTGGCATCAGTGAAGCCCACCAAAACAAGATTTTTCAAGCCTTTAGTCAGGCCGATACCAGCATCACCCGCCAGTATGGGGGCACGGGTCTGGGCTTGGTGATTAGCCAGCGCCTGGTACAGCTGATGGGTGGTGAAAAAATAACCGTCCAAAGCCAACTCGGTCAAGGGACTGGTTTTTCCTTTGCTCTACCGCTGCGCTGTTGTACCGCTCAGGAGCAAGCTGCTTTTAAAAAGACTCAGTTACAACACCCCAGCCATCCCTCATCTCTGGCAGGACGTGTCCTGCTGGTGGAAGACAATGAAATCAACCAGGAAGTGGCAGGAGCGCTGCTCACGCAGCTGGGGCTGGATTATGAAGTTGCCGAAAACGGCCAGATCGCCGTAGAAAAAGCGAGAAAGCAAGCTTTTGATGTGATTTTAATGGATATTCAAATGCCGGTGATGGATGGTTATCAAGCCACACGTGCCATTCGTGAATTTAACCCAACCCTGCCGATTATTGCCCTGACCGCCGCTGCCATGATCGAAGATAAAAACAAAGCGCTGGCGGCGGGTATGAACGACCATCTGTCCAAGCCGATTCATCCCAGCCAGCTTTATCGCCTCTTTGTTCAGTATTTGCCCGCTGCCGCTGAAAAAAGTCCTGCACAGAAACCCACCCTGCTGCTGGTCTGCATGGATAAAGATCAGCTTAAAAAACGGGCAAAAGAAGCCCAGGCTGACTATCGCGTTAAGGTGGCAGTGAATCCAGAACAGGCAGAGGCTCTTATCGTCAGCGGTGATCTGGATGAAGCCTGGCTGGTTGAAACTCAGCAGCACCAGCAAAAAGAGCTGCTGGAGTTACAGACTCGTCTTGAGGCGGCTGGAATTGGCTGCCAATACCAAGGAGCTGGGGCGAAGGATTAACTTTTTGCCCCAGAGTGCAGAGAACAGGAAATCTCTTGAAGGCTGTTTTTTGATGAAACCAAGAAAACACTTTTTTAGAAGTTACCGAAGCTTTTTCCCGTTAATGCTGCTCTTGCTGCTGATGCTGAGCTTGTTGCTCACCACCACCTGGCAGGAATACCGTCATGCCATTCAGCAGACAAAACGCCACACTGAGCAGTTAACCCATGTGCTGGCTTTGGAGATTGAGCAGGGTTTTCGTGATGTGGCCGCTTTGCAAAATGCGCTCATTGCAGGGTTGGAGCTGGAAAAACAGTTGCTGACTGCAAGCCCTGAACTGACCCGTGTATTGCAGGCGCTGGCTAAGGAGTTTTCTACGCTGGGTAGCCTGAATCTTTATGATGCTCAGGGGCAGCAGGTGGCTTCCTCGGTTCAGCCCTTGCCCAGAACCTCCATTGCCGACCGTAAACACTTCCTGCGTTTATATGAGCAGGCATCCAGCTATTCAGACTTGATCACTTCACGCACCACCGGACAGCAGGCTATTTTTCGGATACAAGGCATCTACGATCAACGGGGTCAGCTGTTGGGCGCGGTAACGGCTGAAATCAGCTTGGCACGTTTGCAGCAAAAGCTTTCCCAGGTTATAGACGATCCCAAGGGAGTGGTCTTGGTACGCCGCAGTGATAACTCAAATTTGGTGGCCCGCTACCCGCGTTTTAATAGCGCTGATTTTAATCAGCCCTTGCCTGAAGATAATCCTATATGGCGGGCCATTATCCAAGGGGACAACAGTGGCAGCCTCAGTTATATCGCCAGCACTGATGGGAAGCCACGGGTCGGGTACTTTCAGTTACTGGAATCAGCACCCTTTTATGTACAAGTCGCTGTTTTAAAGAGAAAAGCACTTGCAGGCTGGTACACCTATCTTGCCGTGGTGGTTCCTCTGATTGGCCTGCTGGCGTTGGTCTCTTTACTGATTTTACGCCACCTGGCGCGTCTGCAAAGCCAGGTGCATCAACAGCAGAAGCGTGCCGAAGAGGCCAATCGGGCCAAGTCGGAGTTTTTAGCCAATATGAGCCATGAAATCCGTACCCCCATGAACGGCATACTGGGCATGAGTGAGCTGGGACTAAAAGAAACCGACCCGGGAAAAATGCGTCATCAGCTGCTGCGGGTTAATCAGTCGGGGCGTTTGTTGCTGGGCATCATTAACGACATTCTGGATTTTTCCAAAATCGAAGCAGGCAAGCTGGAACTCGATCCACAGGTATTTCAGTTAGAGCAACTGGGAGCAGAATTGCATGATTTATTTAAAGGCATGGCGGCAAACAAGGGGCTGGCTTTTGCTACCCGCAGTCAACCGGAAGAAGCCTGCAAAGCCTGTCTCTATGGTGATAACCAGCGCCTGCGTCAAGTGCTGAATAATCTGATCGGCAATGCCATTAAATTTACGGAATCCGGTGAAGTCAGCCTGACGCTGACATTCAAACAGCCCGCAGAGGCACTTGATTCTTCTATCGTTTGGCTGGAATTTGCCGTGCAAGACACCGGCATTGGCATGACACCCGAACAGCAGGCCAGATTGTTTCATGCCTTCACCCAAGCCGATACCAGCATTACCCGCAAACACGGCGGCACGGGCTTGGGACTGGTGATCAGTGAGCGTCTGGTGCGTTTAATGGGAGGGGGTGATATTCAGATTCAAAGCCAGCCGGGTGTTGGCTCCACCTTCAGCTTTGCTGTACCGATGCGCCTGTGTACCACTGAACAAAAGGCACAACTCTTGTCGCAAGAACAAACACATACCAGCGAACACCAGCCCTTAGCGGGTCATGTATTGTTGGTGGAAGACAACGAAATCAACCAGGAAGTCGCGGGAGCGCTGCTCACCCAGCTGGGTGTGACCTATGACATTGCGCCCAACGGGCAAATTGCCGTGGATCAGGTTAAAAATCAGGCATTTGATTTAGTGCTGATGGATATTCAAATGCCGGTGATGGATGGTTACCAGGCCACACGCGCCATTCGTGAATTCAACCCCACCCTGCCGATTATTGCCCTGACTGCTGCCGCCATGATCGAAGATCGTGATAAAGCCTTAGAAGCAGGCATGAATGACCACCTCGCCAAACCCTTAGACCAGCAAGCGTTGTACAGGTTATTGCAGCGCCTGCTGCCAGCGGCTGAACAAACCCGCCCCAAACCGGTGTTATTGATTCTCTGCCCGGATAAACAAGAGTTAAAAAACCTGGCTCAACAAGCCCAGGCGAATTATCAGGTCAGAGTTGCTCATCAACTGGAGCAGGCGGAAAAACTGATTCAGCAGGGTGGCATCGACCTGGCCTGGCTGGCGGGGGATTGGGGAGAGGAATCAGCGCAGCTGCTTGAGCGGCTTTCACAATCAGAGATAGTCATTGCCGCTCCACTTAGCACTACGTAAAGACTCAAATAGCCTGCTTTTGCTCTGCTGGAGGTAGCATGAGAGCCTGTCCACTAAAAAAGCAAAATACTCCGATTAATCACCCATCACCACTCGGTTACGCCCTTGTCCTTTGGCGGCATAAAGCGCAGTGTCGGCTTTTTTCAGCAGGCTTTCCGGGGTTTCATCGGTTAGCGTTTGGGCAATCGCTCCCAGGCTAACGGTGACGTGTCCTGCCACCTGTGAATATTCATGCTCAAATTCCAGCGCCTCCACTGCCGCTCGTATGGCTTCTGCGATTTTTTCCACACCGCTGGCATCAGTTTCTGGCAGTATCGCCACAAACTCCTCTCCACCATAACGTGCAAATAAATCCCCGGGGCGATGGATCACCTGTTGCAGGGCTGTGGCTACGCTAATCAGGCATTCATCGCCCTTGCCATGGCCGTAGTGGTCATTAAAGGGTTTAAAGTAGTCAATATCCAGCATCACCAATCCCAGAGGTTTGCCAATGCGTGCGTGGCGTTTTATCTCATGATTCAGCGTGGTGTCAAAATGACGGCGGTTGGCGACCTGGGTTAAACCATCCACCTGCGACATATTTTCCAGCAGGTCGGTTTTAACCTTCAGGCTCATGTGGTTGCGAATGCGTGATTTCACAATATCCGGGTGGAAGGGTTTGCTGATGTAGTCCACCGCGCCCAGATCCAGCCCTTTGGTTTCATCACTGGCTTCATCCAGTGCGCTGATAAAAATGACGGGGATGCGGCTGGTGGCTGCCTGGTTTTTTAACTCCCGACAAACCGCATAACCGTCCATCTCCGGCATCAGGATGTCCAGCAAAATCAAATCCGGTGGGCTGCTGCTGCGGGCAATCTCCAGTGCCTTTTGTCCCTTGTTGGCGACCTGGATGGTGTAGTCATCTTTTAACAGGCTCGCCAGCACTTTAATGTTGGCGGGTTGGTCATCCACAATCAGCAGGCTGCGTTTTTGTGGCAAAACAGGCCGCTGGGGGGTATTAGCAAGTTCAGGCTGGGGTAAGGCGGTGTTGTGGTCGGTCTGAATAGTCTGGGTTTTTAACCAGGGCTTTAAGTGCTCAAATAACTGTGGGCTGCTGAGGGGTTTTCCCAGGTGGTCGTTCATGCCTGCCGCCAGGGCTTTATTGCGGTCTTCCACCAGTGCCGCTGCGGTTAAAGCAATAATCGGTAAGTTTTTGTTGAACTGGCGAATTTCGCGGGTGGCCTGATAACCATCCATCACCGGCATCTGAATGTCCATCAGCACCAGATCAAAGGACTCTTTGCGGACTTTTTCAACCCCCTGAGCACCGTCATCGGCGAGGGTGACTTGCAAGCCCATTTGCTCCAGCTGCGACTGCACCACCTGCTGGTTAATGGGGTGATCTTCCACCACCAGCACGCGCTGGCCACAGAACACGCCCTGCTGATTTGCCAGGGGGTTGCTGATCTGTAGTGGAATGGCCAGGGCCGATGCCGGTGCTTCGGCCAGTGGCAGGGACAGTACAAACTCAAAGCGGCTGCCTACTCCGGCTTCACTGTACAGATGGATGCCTTCACTGCCCATCAGCTGCACCAGTTTCTGGCTGATGATCAACCCCAGACCCGTGCCACCATGACGGCGGGTAATGGAGGTGTCTGCCTGACTGAACGCCTGAAACAGCCGCTCCTGTTGCTTGGGTGTCATGCCTATACCGGTGTCCTGGATGCAAAAGCGCAGCGACACCTGCTGGTCTTGTTGTTGATCTGGGGAGGGTTCATCCAGCTCAATGGTTAACGTCACTCTGCCCTGTTCAGTAAACTTGATGGCGTTGGCCATCAGGTTGGTCAGTACCTGCGTCAGGCGCAGCATATCGCCTTGATACCACTCAGGAAGATCCGGTTGCAGGTGCAGTATCAGCTCCAGTCCCTTTTGGCTGCTGGGCAGGGCAAACAGGGTTTTCAGGTGTTTAATGACTTCATCCAGGCGGAAGGCTTCAACCTTGGCTTCCATTTTTCCGGCTTCAATCCTGGAGAAGTCCAGCAGATCATTAACAATGCCCAGCAACAACTCACCGGAGCGGTGGATCTGCTGGGTGCGCTGCCGGATGTCGGGGGGAAGATTTTCCGCGAGCTGTAACTCACTTAGCCCGATCACCGCATTCAGCGGGGTGCGTATCTCATGGCTCATGTTGGCTAAAAACTCGGTTTTAGCCAAACTGGCGGCTTCGGCAGCTTCTTTGGCCTGCACCAGCGATGCTTCGTAGTCTTTGCGTTCCTGGTAAACATCGGTCAGGTCAATGGCTGCGGCGGCCATGTAAGCGGGTTTTCCCTGTTCATCCAGCATCATCATGCCACTCATCAGCATGGGAAACGCCTGGCCGGTACGATCAGCATGCCAGATTTCTGTGGGTGGGAACTGTCCTTGCTCTTGCATTTTCTTCAGCAGCGAATAAACCGTGTCCATCTGATCCGAGTGATGAAACACCGAAACATGCTGGCCAATCAGCTCGCTCTGAGTGTAGCCATGCCGTTCGGCAAGAAATGAATTGACGTAAATGATACGCCCCTTAAGATCAATCACTGCATTGCCATAGAGTGCATTGTCAGAGATGACTTTAAAACGTCGTGCTTCTGCTTCTGCCTTGCGGCGTTTTTTCATCACAAAAGCCAACACCAGAATAACGCCCAGTAACACCAGTGAAGCCACCAACGTCTCCAGGCGTTGCTGGTAGTGCCAGAGGCCATGATCCAGATTACGACTGGGGGTAATATCATGAATGCTGGATAATAAAAGGGTTTTACCCTCCCGCTCGTAGGGGTGGTTATGCACCTCGACAGTGCGTATTTTGCCATCAGCCAGTCGCCGTTCTTCCGCCACCTGCTCTGTACTCAGGGTATTAATATCGGCAATGCTCATGCCTTTAAGCAGGGCTGCATCATGGCCGTAAAAAGCAAGTGCAGCAGGATTGGCTTCCAGAATTAAACCAGAAGCAGGATCAATCCACAGCATGGGCACACCATGACGCTCAAAAAAAGCATCAAAGTGGATGGAGTCTGCCCAGGCTGTTGAGCTGGCAAAGCCAAACAATAAACAACAAAAAACCGCAGCCCGCAAAAGAGTTTTGAGGCGAACGCGGCAATCAAAACCTGTTTTTTTCGGGGTGTTCAGCGCTTGCATCAATCACTCTCCTTGCGCGGATCCGTGGATGTCAATTAATTGATTAGGTGAGCGAATTTAATTGCTCCAGCGCTTGTTCAAAATCAAACAGATCCAGCGCGTTGATCATCTGCTGCCACTTTGGGCGTAGTTCGTTGGGCAGGCTGTTGCTGAGTTGCTCCAGCTCCTCGTCGTCAATGTATTCGTTGGCTGTTATGCGCTGTTTCAGTCGGTCGAGTTGTGCACGGGTGGCCGCATCCATCTCGCTGGGTGCTGGGGTTGCTGTGGAGGTCGCTGCTGGTGTGTCAGAGTCCTGCCTGTGATTGATGTAAACCTGGATTTGCTGTTGTGTTGTTGCCATCACCTGACGGAGCTGGTCAATTTGTTCTCTATTGGGGCAGTGTTGTTGTTTTAACAGCCTGTCTATATCCTGGCTGATGTTAAAAAGCGCCTCGGCGGCCAGATTGCCGGCCACGCCTTTCAGCCCATGATTAAGCTGCTGCGCCGGTTCGAATAGCTTTGTATTCGCTTTTGTATCCGCGTCCTGCTCCAGCTGTTGCAGCAAATCCAGAATAGCCAAAAAATCCTGGGTGATTTGATCACTGAACTGTTGCAGCAGTTTTTTGTACAGGGTTTCATTACCGGCAACCTGCCGGATGCCTGCTTGAACATTCAGCAGGCTGCCTGATTCTTGTAAGCCTGGTTCTTGTAAA
>NZ_JACUUA010000093.1 GCF_014859565.1 Marinospirillum sp.
GCTCCATGTCTGGGTCTAGCTCGGCTGGCCAGCGATAACCCAACAAACGCGCCACGGCCACTTGCAATACGGTGTCATCGACCCGCAACTCGCCTTCAGCGGTCCATTTGCTGGCTTCATCCCAGACGACGGAACCGCAAGGATGGCCGTGGAAGATCCACTGAGTGGGATCGTTGGTGTAGGGTTGCGGCAGGCCGTTGGGGTATTGCTGTTCGGCGACTTGAGTCCAATGATCGAGGTCGAAGGGGACTTTCGTAATCGTACCAGCAGTAACCTTTAGCGCTTGATCAACTGAACGCACATTTTCATGAAAGTCGGATGAAGAAACATATACCCACGCAGCTGCAATCTCATCAACATTACGGGGTACGATTGGGCATATGTTGTCGTCAAAGGCTTCTCCGTTATATAGGAACGCCTCCAGCTTCCTCATTTTGTTAACTACCACTCCAGGGCGATGAAAAACATCTTGTCCATGTAACCTGCATCCCAGTTGAGAATTAAGTTCTTCATCATCTAAAGGCACTTTACAAATTTGACTTCGGCCAGACCAAGGATCATCAAAATTTGGTGAGTTCAACCAAAACCGTTGTTGATCGCTGGTAGCTGGAAACTCCCATATTTGCATCAAAAACCTTGGCCCATCACCTGTAGTGCTGCCTTTACCATAGTCCGCTGACGCTGCGAGTAACGGCAGATCTAATGAATCTTCAAAAGCAACCCTAGCATCCGGATTCTCCAGCTGCCTGCTCTGCTCCACACTCTTCACATCATACGCCAGCAATCCCGCTGCCTTCTCCACAGCGGTGCGGGGTTCGGAGACATCCACGCCACGAATCCAGTTGCCCGGCTCGCCACTGCTCAGCAGATCCGCTGACTGGCCTGCGGTATTGCCACGGCTAAGGGTAATGAGCTGAACATTAAAATCCCACATAGGGGTCTGGAAGGCTTGCGCTCCCAAACGCGCTATCAAATGCCAGCTTTCATTTTGCAGCAGCTTTTCACGGAATTTGCGGTAGCTGGTCAGGAAGAGCCAGTTTTGCGGTAATACGATGCTGCTGGTGCCGCCTTGGGTGCAAAACTCTAGGCAACGATCCAGAAAGACCGTGGCCAGATCGTTTTTAGCTGCTGGGTAGTGGGTTTCACAAAAAGCTTTCAGGGTCTCGTTTTGCTTGCCCCGTGCCAGATAAGGCACATTGGTGATCACCCAGGTGTATTGCCCTGCAAGCAGTTCAGCGGCTTTCACCAAACCCTGCGCCACGATGCCTGCTTCCACACGGTTACGATCGGGGGTGTTTTCTTCTGCCAGTGTTTGATCTTGCTCCAGGGCTTCACCGAGCTGTTGATGCAATTCATCCCAGGCGGCAATTTTGGCGGCATCACTGCGGCGCGGGTTAATCAGGCTGCCCAATACTGGGGCGTCTTTGAAGGTTTGATACATCCAATCCAGCGCAATGGTCAGGTTTTGCTGGCCTGCCTTGCGGCTAATTTCTTTCCATTCTTCTTTGGCGGCATGTATCGACAGCCCCGAACAGGCCAGGTGCAGTTCTGGCAGTTGGCGAAAACCACCAGCATCAGGGTAACGCCAGGCTTCCAGGGCTAAGGCAAAGGCCGCCAATTCCACACAGCGTTGATCCAACTCCAAGCCATGCAGGTTTTCACTTAAAACACGGTCAATGGCTTGCTTGGGTGTCAGCTGCTCCTGATGCATGCGCAGGGGCACCAGCATTAAAAAAGCCGCCACCAAAAAATGCCCCGATCCACAGCAGGGATCGAGGGTTTTCAGTTCACTCAGGTGCTGCGGCCAGGCAGCAAAAGTACCGGAGGCGGGTTGCCAGCGTTGGGACGCCTCATCCCTCACAAAACGCAGATAACTGAGAGGTACGCCTTCAAGAGCCGCTTTTTCACGCAATTCGGCTTCACTTCGGGCATTGTGCCAGTCATCTTCGCTCAGGCGCTGCCCTGCCCACCAGGCACCCAGGCTGTTATCCAGCAAAAAGCTGACCATGTAGGGCTCGGTAAACAACTGAGTCACTGGCGAGAGTTCATCGGCACCGATTTTGACTTCTGAGCGGTTGACCTCTTCTTTGCGCTTACTCTGCCAGAATTGATACACCCAGCCGAGGCTGTCTTGCGCTTGAAAGGTCTCAGGAGCTAAGGCTTTGACCATTTTTTCAAGGCTGCGCTGGTGTTCAGGGGCCAGCTCTAACTCAAACACGGGGGAATCAATGCGGAAAATCTGCGGCAGCATTTTAGAGGCCAGCACCCCAGCCAGCTCCCAGCCGCTGGTGCAGCGACGTTCCAGCGCATCACGGGCGGTATCTGGGTCTTGTACCAGCTCGTTGCATTCATCCAAGGTGAGAGCGGTGTGTTCGTCATACATCAGCAGGTTGTTTTGCTCTAAAAAACGCGCAAACAACATGCGGTGCCAGTGTTCGTAGGCCACTTCAGTGACCAGCTTATTTAGGCTTTGCTGACCGTTATCCTGCTTAATATCACCCAGCTGGCGACCGTGAGCACGCAGGCGGTTACGCAGATTGCGCTGATGCTGATCCAGGTAGTCCGCTGGCTTGCCTTCGCCGACACTGAGCCGCTTCAAGGACTGAAGAGCCGCCAGTTCGGCAACTTCCCGTGCTTTGATGACCGTGGATTCCAGTGTGCGGCGCAGGGATTTATCCAAAGGCTGGCGGTGGTTTTGAGTTAGGTTATTCATCAGAAGGTCACCGGTCCATCATTGAGCTTTGCCAGAATCTGCTGTTTTACCTGATCCAGCCAGGCATCGACTTCATCTTCGGTTGCAAAGGTGGTGCGTGGCAGGTTGATGCGTTGCAGTTTAGGCTGTAAAAGTTCAGCGGCTTCCATACGGGCGCTATCAAACTTGCTGATCAGGGAGTCAGTCCGTTCACTCCACAGCTCCAGGCTGGTGTCGTTCAGGCTGTCAATAATCGCATCAGCATCATTGAGTGGCGGTGCTTCCAGCGGGTGCAAGCGCCTTTTGTTGAGCAGTTCTGTCTGCTGCTGGGCACTGAGTTGCTGCCAGTGGGTGTCCGCCTGTAATTGGGTTAATTGCTCAGTGAAACGCTGCTGGTAATCATCCACCCGGTATTGAATGGCTTCACGCAGTTTGGTCACCAGCTGCTGGGTCAGCTCAGTGGTTGGATTCGGGTTGTCCAGCAGCGCACGGCGCGCAATAATGGCATCCACTTCAGTTTGAATTGTCTCTTGAAAAGCCAGGCCACGGCTCAGGCGCAAAAGCTCCTGGAGTTGTTCCCAATCACTGCGACGCGCCTCGATCTGTTTACAGGTTTCTTGCCAGCTTTGAATGGCTTCCTTGATGGCATCCTGTTCATCCAGAGCGAATTTCAGCTGAGCATTACCGGACTGGCGGGCGAGTTCATCAAACAGACGTGTATCCGGTTTGGCGGGCAAAGGCGGCTCACCGCCTGCCTTTTGAGCCAAAGATTTTCCTAGATCAGCCAGTTGCGACAAGCGGGCACTTTCTTCACCGGGCTGGTTTGTGATGCCACAGGCATTTAACAGACCACGGATTTTAATGAGATCGACCGGGCGAATAGTGATGCTTTCTGGCTTAAAGCTGGTTTGGGTGATTTGTTTGCGCTCAAGTTCCGTCACTTTAACCGGGTTGCTGCGGGCATCCTGAGCGAGTAGCACACCACTAGCCAAGAGTACAAAAAGTGCTCCATCAATGGCATCCTGCGGCCAACCATAAGGCGGCGCTAAAAAGTGGTCGCGGATTTCGCTGCCCTTTTTGGAGCCGCCGATAAAACGCAGGACGGTAGAACAAACCGGGTGTTTTTCCGGTTCATCCTTGTAATCAACTGCTTCCAGTGCATTCTGGCCACCTTCCTTCCCTGCCCGGTCAAAGACCTTGCCCCAACCGGGGTGGTCTGCCACATCAAATTCACGGTAAAGGCGCACCAGGGAGGCTTTCGCTCCAGCCTGAGCTTGTTCGGTGAGGTTGTTGCCTTCGATTTCTTGTCCGCCTGCTTGTAAAACCTGAATGCCGTCAAAAATCTCTTTCAGCAAGGTTTCTACCTGCTTCTGAGCGTCCCGGTGACGCGTTTCCATCGCAGTGCGGGCGTCCTTGCCTGCGTCGGTATTGGGGATGCCCCGCTTTTCCAGGGTGGCTTGGGCGGCATGTTCCGCGATGATGGCATTGTTCAGTTCTGAGCGGTTGCGAGCGGGTACAAAGATAAAAATAGTCGGATCGCTGGGGTTGCGGCTGCGGGCGTCAGCAAGAAAGCTTTTTTCATCAAGGCTCCAGCCATCCTGAACCCAGGCATAAATTTTTTCCTGAGCATCACGCGGTAGCTCTTCGTCAAAAGAAATGCTGATTGATCTGGGTTCATTGCATTGGCCTTGTGTCAGCCGCACCTGGCTGAGCTGGCGGCGCACTTCTTTATGCAGCAGATCAATGCGGATATTTTCAATCCGCTGGGGGTTGCCCCGCAAATCAGCTTCTTCTTGGCGCAGGGTGTCATACCACTGCGCACTTTCCTGTGTTTGCAGGCGATATTCCGTGCCAACTGACGTTTCCATCGGCATCAGCAGGCCCTCATCCGCTAAAGCCTGAAGTAACTGAGGTACGCGATTGCGTAGTGTTTCCTTGCCACTATTCAAGTCATCAATCAAAAGGTCAGCCAGCATCTCAGCCGTTGCTCTCACCCCGCTATCTGCCGTTGGGTCGGTTGGCAATTTGCCAATCAGGAGGATCAAAGCCAGAAGGCGTGATTTGAGTTGATCTTCCTCATTGCCCGCTGAAAGCCGACCGATCACTTCGGATATTTCCTTGGAGATCACTCCCGTTTGCAGCAAATTCACAGAGATTTGGCTATAAATAAAGTCAGCCGGTACGACTTGACCCAGGGGTTTATCAGCCGTCTTCTTGGTGGCTTCGTGAATGACTTTGAGCTGGTTGCGCAGTTGGGACACGGTGCCTGTGGTATCCACGATACGCAGCACCTTTTCCCAGAAGCGCCGTCGCACGGGTAACAGGGGGTAGTCGGCCAGCATAATCTCTTCATCTTCACGCTGGTGTTCAATATTGGTGCCGCGCAACTGGCGAGAAATTTCACCTAGATGCTCTTTTAATACGGCATCCAGTGCCGCCTTAGCCGAGGGCTTTTTCTGCAAAATCACCTTGCGGATAACGGATTCAACATCGGTATCCTTGAGCTGGATGGGAATTTGAAAACGACCAAGCAAGCGCTGCAGGTTGGGCATACCGGACAGCGCACTTTGACCGGTGGCAACGAACAATAGTTTGCCTACAAACTTTGAGTCTTTACAGCAGGTTTCAACAACTTCCTGAACCTGATGCGCTTTATCAGTATCCGTGCCGACGTACTGCTGTACTTCATCAAGCACCACAAGCGTCAAGGGGAAGTTTCCGTCTTTAGCCAGCGCATCATGGATGGCATCAACCATTTGCTGGTTGGTCACATCGCTGACGTGAGGGTACTGCTCTTTTAACAGGGGGCGCATCTGTTTGATGTCTTCAGCCAGGGTATCATCTGCCTCCATAAGGGCTCTGGCGATACTCCGAGACATATAGAGATCTTCCATCTCTTCTTCCCAGGAATCTCCACTGGCTTCCACTTGACCTTTAATCTGATCAAACAAGCCTTTTTTCTTGAGCCAAAGAACAAAGCGCGCCTGGTGATATTGCTCGGGAAGGCCGACCGATTTAAAAATGATATTTAGTAATGCCAAACGAACATTATTGTTGGCACCGGCACCCAGAGTACCTGAGGCTGCATGGAGGCCACCATAACGCTGGGCAAGGGTGCTGAGTTCTTTCAAGTGATCTTTAATATCTTGAGGCAATTCAACAAGATCACGGGCACCTAGACCATCACCCAGCGCTTGGTTCGTCCAGAGAGCACGCAGCATTTTGGCCAAGTGGGATTTGCCTGAGCCAAAGAACCCGGAAATCCAAACACCCGGTTGTTCGTAGCCTTCCTGGCCTCCCCCTTTGCCCAGATTACCAAGATAAGTGGAAAGAATTTTTTCCAGCCCTGCCTCATACTCACCGTCACAGACAAAGGTTTTCAGCTCATAGCGCAAAGTCTTGAGTGCTTTGGGCGAAAGATCGTCCTTGACGATGGCTACCCCGTTATTTTCCAGGCGGTTAGCCTCTGGATCTTGTTGGTAAATTTCACGGTTCAGCATCTGTAGAACTCCCTTTTTATTAATTGTCTGCACTGATTGCTGTTGCTTGATAACCCCAACCGTCTCGGGCATCCAGCAAGCGATAAGTGTTGTCGATGTATTCGCCAGGAAAGAGGACCAAAAGCCGCCCGGGCACTGCAGCTGAAAGTTGCTTTACAAACCCTGATACGGATGCAAACCCAAACAAGGTGCCGCAGCCAATGAGTGCAACCAGGGTGTTGTCATCTGCCTGCTGGTGAATTTGGTCGGTTAGTTTTTCAACCGACTGGCGTACAAAGGTTGCATACTTAGGCTCTAAATCTTCGGGGTCGGCAAAGTAGTCTTCCCGGTATTTCTGCGCCGCCATCCATTCTGGAAACAACGGTGTGATATCTAATTCCAGCCATTGATGTCCGGCTGTTTCGGTTGCCAATCGAAACTCTTCAACTCGGGCGCGGAGCTTAAGTTCATCTTCTTTGTGATATACAGCAAAGAGTACACGCTGCTCATCAGCCAGCCCTGGCATCCAGGGAATACTGATGTAGTTAGCGTAACTCTTGATGAGTCGATTCAGCCGATTACTCATTAAGCCAGGTCTCCTCTTCCTTGGTTAGGTATTCTGGAAAGGTGATTTCCACCACGTCACTGGAGTGCTTTAGCCTCAATAAACCCGCTTGGCTGGCTTGGCGGGCTAACTCCATCATCTGTTCTGGGCGGCAGTTGAGCAGGCGTGTCCACTCGGTATTGAATAGCCGCTGCCCCGTTAAACCGTGCAGTAGCCCCATGAATAATGCAAAAGCCAGATTAACTGGTCGTATAGCTGGTACGGATTGGTATTTTTTAGCTCGGCCTTGTAAAAAGCCCGCTGTAGTCCAGGTGCCATTGACGTTCTGTGCGATGGATTTCAAGGTAGCGGGGCTAAAGCGATCAGGGCACCGCTCAGAAAAAAACTGCTCCATCTCTTCGCGTGGAAGCCACTGGCCTGGCTCCAGATCCAGAATTTTGTCCATGGAAAGGTGCAGAAGAGGGTCTCTTGCCAGCCCAATCTGGCAGGCCAGTAAGGCTCTACCCTGTTCATCTGCGTCCCAATAGCGACGAAACACTCTAAAAAGAGGAATCCTGGTATCCATACTGTAGAGGCTTGTTAGATGACGCCAGGTCAAGAGACGGGCTTTTTCGGTCGGCTTATGGAGGAGGTTAAACTGCACGATATCCTGCCGGTATTGCTCAGGGCTTGCTGAAGAGGGCAGCGCGGAAAAAAGCTTGTTGATCTCGGAGAACATTAAGGTACGGCTGGCGTGAGTGCCGTTTTTGCCAAACTTGAAGCCCAGTGATTTCAACGTGTCGTGATGAATCATAGGCTTACACCATCCCTAATAAATCCTGGCGCTAAAGCCATGCTAGAAACCGAAAGCAGTGTGCTGCGATTACTGAGATAAAGCTGATAGGCTTCAGGTGATAAACAAGCCCCTTCAGACGCATCTACACCCCAGCGTCTTAGCAGATAGCCAACCAGGGCTGCACGAACTTCAAGGGTTAGGTGCTCACCTGATGCTAGCCCGTAGTCCAGCTCAATAGCCTGTTTATGGGCTGCTTTTGGGTGAGGAATGAGTTCCAGCTCTACCTGCTGCTGCCATTCAGTATCCGCTTTCGGTTTTTCATGCTCTGCTACATCAGAAGTCTGCTGAGAAACGGATAAAAAACGAGTCAGTACAAAGTCACGAAACTCCTGCTTTTCTCGACAAAAAGCACGCAAATGCCAACGCAAGCCAGTGTTGGCCAGTGCATGAGGAATAATGACTCGATGACCGGCCCCACTGCTGGCAGAGACATACTTTATCTCAACGGCGTAGCCTGAGTAGATGGCTCGGGAAAGCTGCGAAAGGATTTCCAGGTCGGGCTCATTGAGGTTTCTTGCTGACTCAACCACAACCGTCTGCTCAAAAGGATCAAAACCGCGTGCCTGACCCTGAGCCAGTGCCTGAAGAGTATGTTCGTGATCATAGGTAAACAAAGGAGCAAAGCGTGGTGTGCGTCGATAACTTTTATCGCTGGTACTGTATTCGAGGTTTTCCGGTACCAAGTCGCGATAAAGGGTAAGGTCACGAGTAGCATTGGACAGTGCGATCTGAAATCGATCAACCAAATCCTGGCGTGTTACAAAACCACGAAACCGGGCAAGAAAATCGATATGCCATAGGCGTTCCTTCTGACTAGAGGATGTTACGCTTCGGATAGAGGACATGCGCAAGTCACCAAATACCAGTGATCATAATTTTGATGATGTTAGCAGTTATAGTGAGGATTTAGAAGAAGAGATATTAACCAAGAGCCTGCTCAAGCCGGTCGAGAAAGTTGAGATCCAAGAGCGAAAACCAAAAAGATTAATCCCGATCTTTGTTATTGAAGGCGAAAGGCTGGGATGCAAGCTGGCACCGGCAGCAATGCCATCAGGCCCCCAATTTGAAAACGAGTACAAGGTTAATCAAGCACTGACGGCATTAACCTCGATCATTGGGTGGCTGGTTTTGGGGATGGGATTGCAGCTTCAGTCATCCTGCTTCTGGATAACCAGGCTGACATGGGCCTAAGTGATGGGATGATTGCCGCTACCGGGTTTGCCCTTATCAAGATATCCCAAATCTCCCGAGCATAACCGACACTGTGGACAACTGACGGGAAATGTATTTGCTGCAAAAGAACAAAAGTTAGCGCCCCTGCCTGCGATAAAAGCCAATTGATCGCAGGTCTTCACCTCAGTCTTCCAGTGGCTCAATTCGACTAAACTGATACCGCCCACTCATCTCCCTAACCAACTCAAAAGCTTCCAGGGCAAAGATGGGATCAACCTCTTCAAGGTTGTCGAAGTTGATTTTTTCAAATTCTGAACGCTCTACACGGGCGGATAGCAGGTAGTCATCTTCTTCGTGCCCGGTGGCCGGGTTCAGGCGTTGGCTGTAGCCGGAGATGATCAGTTGCTGAAGACTGGGCAGACTAACGAAAGCTGTGCCGATGATGCGTAAGAGAACGCCATGCACATGACGAGCGTATTCATTACGCAGTTGGGTCTGGCTTTTTGTCTTGAGCACCAGGCGTAGCTCTCTGGCTCCCAGGCGGGCCTCTTGATCGGGAAAGTCTTCGATTTCCGGGAGATCCACGTCCAGCTTCAGAAGTTGCTTCTCTGCATCCAGGTCAAAGTCGATCAGGGTTTCTCGGGGCCAGTCCAGGGCATCCAGTTCGGCTTGGATCACCTCGGTCATTAAGTCCGGGTCGTTATTCAGGCGCTCAAAAAAACTGTCATCGTCTACCCGCTGCTGCTGGTCATGGGCCTCCTTGCGCTGCCGCCATGCAGCCAGGCTTTTTTCATAATCCAAAATCCTTTCGGCCTGGTGATTTTGAATGGCGTCCACTTCCTTTTCCCAAAGCTCATTGGCCGATTTCCATTGCGTCTTGGCTTGTTGCCAGGCATCCAGAATTCGCTGCTTGCGGCCTGGAAGGAGACGATCAAAGAAACCGATGCGGGGTTCTGCTGGTTGTTCCGGTTGAGCGGGAGGCTGCTCAAGTTGCGGCTTGCGCGGTTGCAGTTCAGTGAAAGGCTCCACCTGATATTCAGGGGGTGAACTGTTGGGGGCCAGGGTATCCAGATGGGGATTCAGCAACAGATCCATATCGCCATTAATGCGCTCCATCTGCTCTTCCAGCCAGTCCTGGATGTCTTGCTCAAAGTCTTTTAACAACCGACGACGCAGGGCTGGGTCAAGGGGTTGGCCACTGGCATTGGCCACGACCAGCTGACCCCGATCATCCAGTGACAAGATGACTTCAGCCAGATCCGGGTTGTTCTCCCTGACCAACTGCTGGTTCCTGGTGCGATGCTGTCGCTTCTCTTCCTGCTCAACCCGGCGACGATGCGCCGGGCTTTTGTCCAGGCGGGTGCGGTAAGACATCCCCGTACCGGGCAGGCCGACATTGCCATGCACCCCACGCTTGCCCGCAGTGACGGTGGCACCCCTCACCCCAGCAGAAAGACTGATGCCTGTTTTACCCAGGTTCAGGCGAATGCCGGGCGCGATACGGATGGTGTTGCGAAAACGAAAAGCCATGGGTGCCTCCTTGCAGTGGCAGTGTTTAAACTGCAGTATAACGGTAACCCCTTCATTTATAACGAGGAGGTTATCAGTTCTCAGATTTTGTTAAACTCTTTCCCAGTAGCCGCATTTTTTGCAAACGACTACCTGCCTATCACCTTTCTCTTTTTCTGTAAGCCAGCCAAAAAGCCAGTAATACGCTACCGCCTCAGGAGATGGGGTCATGGTGTGACTCGCATCCTGCGGGGGTGGGCTGATTCCTTCGTTCCCCTTTCTACCAAAGCCCTGCCTCAGGAGCAAGCAACCTGTTCTTTTTCTGCTTGTTTCAGTTGATTTGTCTCTGCTTCTCGCTGTACTGTATAAATATCAGTATTAGCTATTTTGGAGACTTTTTAATGCGCGTCAGTTACGTCAGTGAGTCCGGGGATTTCCCGGAAATGCCCTTGCCGCTCTACCTGGAGCGGGTTGCAGCGGGTTTTCCTTCCCCGGCTCAGGATTATGTGGAGCAGGCGCTGGACTTGAATCAACTACTGGTTAAACGTCCAGCCTCTACGTTTTTTGTTCGCGCCGAAGGGGATTCGATGATTGAAGCGGGGATTTTCCCGGATGATTTGCTGGTGGTGGATCGCTCCTTGAATGCTGCGGATGGCGATACGGTGATTGCCGGGTTCAATGGTGAGCTGACGGTTAAGCAACTCCAGCTGCACCCCACGCCCCGCCTGGTGCCTTGCAACTGCAACTATTCCCCGATTGTGATTCCTGAAGGCGCTGATCTGGAGATCCTGGGTGTGGTGACCAATGTCATTCATCACATGAGGAAGTAAACCATGCCGGTGTTTGCTCTGGTGGATTGCAATAACTTCTATGTCTCCTGCGAGAAGCTGTTCCGGCCTGATTTGAAACACACGCCGGTCGTGGTGCTATCCAATAACGATGGTTGTGTGGTAGCCCGTTCCAAAGAAGCTAAGGCACTGGGCATCAAGATGGGTGTGCCGGTGTTCAAGATTCGCCATGAGATCGAACGTCATGGCATTGTGACCTTTTCTTCCAACTATGCTTTTTATGCGGATATGTCCCAGCGGGTCATGACGATTCTGGAAGAGCTGGCCCCGCGTGTGGAGGTCTATTCCATTGATGAAGCCTTTCTGGATCTGACCGGTGTTGAGGCCTGCACATCATTGGAAGCCTTTGGTCAGCAGGTACGCGTCACAGTCGGCCAGTGGACGGGTATTCAAGTCTGCGTGGGCATCGCCCCCACCAAAACCCTAGCTAAGTTGGCCAATCATGGAGCCAAGTCTTACCCGGCCACTCAGGGGGTGGTGGATCTCACTGCTAAAGAACGCCAGCGTAAACTCATGGCCCTGCTGCCGGTGAATGAAGTCTGGGGGATTGGTGGCAAGCTCAAAGCTCGCTTGGAGTTAATGGGCATCAAAACCGCTCTGGATCTGGCGGATGCCGATCCTCACATGATCCGAAAACGCTTTTCCGTGGTGGTTGAGAAAACCGTACGGGAGCTGAATGGCATTGCCTGCCTGGGTCTGGAAGAAACCCCGGCGATCAAAAAGGAAATTGTCTGTTCGCGTTCATTTGGGGAGCGGATTACTGATTTTCATGCCATGCGCGAAGCCATCAGTGAATACGCCACCCGAGGCGCTGAGAAACTGCGTGGTGAAGGCCGAATCGCCAAACAGCTGACGGTGTTTATCCGCACCAGCCCCTTCAACAACCAGGAACCTCAATACAGCAATGCCGCCACTCTGGAAATGGTCACCCCCACCGATGACACCCGTAGCCTGATTGAGGCCGCTCACCGGGGCCTGGAAACCATCTGGAAGGAAGGGTTTCGTTATGCCAAAGGCGGTATTCTGCTTTCCGACTTTTACGACCCCAATTGCTACCAGCCCGAGCTATTTGACGATGTGAAGGACAAACCCAAAAGCAAAGAACTCATGCAGGCTTTGGATCACATCAACCAGAAAGGCTTGGGCAAAGTGTTTTTTGCTGCCCAGGGGATTCAAAAAGGCTGGAGCATGAAGCGGGATTATTTGTCACCGGCCTACACCACTCGCTGGAGTGATTTACCTAAGGTGAGATAAAATACCCAGAAACTCACCAAAAGAATGAATCCCATGGGCAATGTACAAGCTAATCATGAAACAGTGAAATCTGGTCTCGCTTCTCAAGCAAAAATGCGAGCAAATCAGACGTCTCAGCTTATGCACATCAATTTGAACAAAGTGCATGTAAACAAGCAGGTTAGAGTATCCCTTGATGAGCAAGGACTTGCCGATCTAGCCAGTGCGTATTCTGGTGAACGTGAACATCCATTCTGATCGAACGTGAACACCTGTTCTGATTGAAGATGAACAGGCATTCTGATTTGAACGTGAACACTTTTGGGGTCTTTTCCAGAATCGGTGTTCATCTTCCCAGAATCACTGTTCACCTTCCGCCAGAATCACTCCTAATGCATTGTTCTTCTTGAATCTTGTTACTCTCTAACCCTTTTGGGGAAGCGAGTAATGCCAGCACTGAGAACGACAATGCGTACCGCAGTATTGCGCCCGTTACCGGCAGTGCGCCAAAAGTCTGCGGCGCTCCATGCGTCAGGTTCACAAGGCCGGTGAGAAGTGTT
>NZ_JACUUA010000389.1 GCF_014859565.1 Marinospirillum sp.
TTTTCGTTACCTGCGCGACATCTGCGAAGCTGTGCCCAAATAAACTGAACCGGGAGTTATCAGGTGTCTGCCAACCAGGAAATTCTTCATGAAAATGCCCTGCACTACATCCATGAATTTAAGGAGTGGGGCGGTGCAGACAGCATCAAATGGCAGCTTAGATCAGAGCGCCATTACCCCCGCCACTACCACAGCAAAACACCCCTGCTGATCAATGGCAGCTTCCATGAAGGCCTGTATCTGGAGCTTCACTACAAACCCAGCATCCTCAGTGGTGTAAAGCCGGCCTTCTCCGTTTCGCTGATGCTACGTGGTGCACGCCTGCTGGGGCTGGATGCAGGCAGAGCATCCAGCCACTTAAATCGCGTAGGAGTGACTGAAGAACACTACCGGCAAACCATCAGTCACCCACATCTGCATCGTGTTGTCGCGGATGCCCTTAGTGGGTATGCCGAACCCTTGCCGGATTCGGAACTGGAAGATTTATGGGAAGACTTTCTGCTCCATGCCAGCCTGAGTGATGCACCTGCACTCAATCTTCCTGAACAGGAACAAATCGGATCACTGTTATGAATCCACTGGATAGCGCCAACCTGCTCAACTTGCAGTGTAAACCCGTCACCGAAGGCACTGTTTTTTTACAAAGCCCACTGACCCAGGCTTTTGACAGCAGCTGTATTGGTGTTTATGTGCAGGAATTACAAAACAATCGCTACCGTATTTCCGACAATGCCGACACCCTGTTCAACGCCCTGACATCAGGCATCACCAGCAATCCAAGGCGCTCCAGACAATTACAGGACATCATCGAACGGAATCAGGTACAACTTTCGGAACAGGGTGAAATACACTGCAGCTGCAGCCTGGATGAACTGTCATGGCAACTGGCCAGAATGCTGGATGCCATCACCTGCATCGGACAATTATGCAGTGACTGGATACCCCTCCCCACTGAAACCACCACCCGTTTTGACCGTCAACTGGGTGCAGCACTCAAAACTCGTTTTGGTCAGCAGCTTAAATCCAGCTACAGCCATTATGGTGCCAGTGGTCACGAACTCAACTTTCCTTTTGCGCTGGAACAGGACAACAGCATCCGCCTGATTCAGACGGTCGCCTCCAGTAAAAACCAGATCAACTGGGAAAAGGTCTACCACACCATCGGAAAAATGTCTGACCTGCGTAATGCAGCACCCCAGATACCCCGTTATGTGGTGATTGAACCTGCAACTGATGCTACAGAAACACAAAAAGCCATTCTGGCACTCACGGATTGTGCTCACGTCATTCTTTATCAGGACACGGATCAGTTGGCTGAAGCCCTGACTGTTTAACAATCAGGGTTTAATGAATAACAGGCGACATGCCAGCAGTACAAACACCGTACCCGCCAGCCGGTTGATATAAATCTGCGCCCGTTCCGATTTTTTTAGCCAGTCACCAATCCAGCCAGCACCCCAGGCAATCAGGCTGAAAATAATCAGCGCTGTCAGCATAAAAGCAGCGCCGAGAATCAGAATCTGCAGAGGGATAGAGCCTCGTACCGGATCGGCAAACTGCGGCAGAAACGCCAGAAAAAAGATGGCTACCTTGGGGTTGGTCACATTCATAAAAATGCCACGCAGATACAGGGCTTTTGCACCCAAGGGTTTCTCACTTGATGCAGTAAGCCTGGCACGACCCGCAGAAAAACTTTGCCATGCCAGATACAGCAGATAAACCGCACCCACTATTTTAAGTGCAGTAAAGGCCATTACTGATGTTTTAAAAAGAGCTGCCACACCCAGCACCACTGCAGCGATATGCACCAGCAACCCCGTACATAACCCAAGCGTTACCAGCATCCCAGCCTTGCGGCCATGCACAGCGGCCAGTGTCAGCACAAAAATATTATCCGGCCCCGGAGCAACCGCCAGCGCCGCAGAGGCCACAACAAACAACAGTAAAAGATCAATGGGAATCATGGGCAGGAATAAAAATGGGGGGACAGTTTGGTGGATGCTGCTCACTCAGAAATGAAAAAGCCCTGAATAATCAGGGCTTTTTCATTTAAATCTGGCGGAGAAGGAGGGATTCGAACCCTCGATACGTTGCCGTATACACACTTTCCAGGCGTGCGCCT
>NZ_JACUUA010000390.1 GCF_014859565.1 Marinospirillum sp.
CAATGTCGAAAAATTCATGCCGCGTGATTACATCACTCCGGATGGTTTTGGCATCAGCGCTTTGGGTCGCCAGTACCTTGCACCCTTAATCCAGGGTGAAGACTTCCCGCCCTACAAGGATGGTATGCCGCAGTATGTTCGTCTGCAGCACAAGCTGGTCAGCAAAAAACTGCCGGACTTCCAGCCTTGATCTGAAGTTCTGAAGTCACACCAAAAGGCCGCTTGATGATTCAGCGGCCTTTTTTATTCCGTCTTTCCGCCTTTTGCCTCTGCAACACCTGACCTATAATCAACCCAGCCATATTTTTACCGTACGTAATATTTTTATTCTTTGGCTCGATACCAGCGAGATATTTTATCGTACGGTAAAATTTACTATCTGACCCAGCTTAAATATGCTATTTGTACCCTACGCTCACTTTTAAGGGCTGCTGATCCATGGAAAATCAAACGCGTTACGGCTGCATACAATCTGCTGAAGAGCTTGGCAAGTTGGCGCGCACTCACCGAAAACAACAAAAACTGACTCTGGAAACACTGTCCGGACTGGGTAATTTAAGCACCCGCTTTTTATCTGAGTTCGAAAGAGGTAAAGAAACCGCTGAGCTGGGCAAGGTTCTGAAAGCGCTGCATACCCTGGGACTTGAAGTGGTTGTACAGCCCAGACAGGGAAACCGCCGTGTATCCACTTCATTCCAAAAAGAGGATGCACATGATTGATCCTGATGGGTTAAATGTATGGAGTGGTCAGCAGCTGGTTGGTTACCTGTGGAGGAATACTCAAGGCCAACTGGGCTTTCGTTATCATGAACAATGGCTTCAACAGGGTGGCTTTGCCATTTCGTTCACCCTGCCCTTACAAAGTGAAGAGTTTACGCCTGAAGCTAACCTGGCTCACCGATTCTTCGCCAACCTGCTGCCAGAAGGAGGTGCACGCTCACAGATAGTTCGCGATCTGAAAATCAGCAATACCGACTTTGATCTGTTGCGTGCCATTGGCGGTGAGTGTGCCGGTGCACTCTCAATCCTTCAGGCGGAATACTCTCCAGTACAAGAAAGTACCTACCATCAACTCACTGAATCAGAACTGACTCAACTGGTGAAGCGCCGTGGACAGCCCTATAGCTGGCAGAACAATGAGCGTCCTCGTCTTTCACTGGCTGGAGCACAGGATAAGTGTCCAGTGCTGGTTCGTAACCAGCTTTACTGGCTACCAAAAAAAGAATCACCCACCAGCCATATTCTCAAATTTGAATTATCTGATTACCGAAATCTGCCAGCCTATGAAACCTTTACAACGCAACTGGCTCAAGCGATTGAGCTCCCAGCAGTTAATATAACCCTGCAGGTGGTTGAGGATACTCATTTTGCACTGATTGAGCGTTATGACCGACATGTAAACTCCGCCGGGCAATTGGTGCGCCTGCATCAAGAAGATTTTTGCCAGGCACTTGGGTACGGGCATGAACGCAAGTATCAGGACGATGGCGGCCCATCCTTTGCGGACTGTTATCGGCTACTGCGAGAGGTATCCACCAATCCGGCTAATGACTTGCAACACCTACTGCACTGGCAAATTTTTAATGTACTGGCAGGTAATTCCGATGGTCATGCCAAGAATCTCTCACTCCTTTACCTGCCTGATGGCGAAATACGCCTGGCACCTTTTTATGACCTGATCTGTACCCGTGCAATTGAACGCATTGATGCCCGACTGGCTTTTTCGGTCGGTCATGAGCGTAATCCCGAAACCCTGAATCTTGATCATTGGGATGCACTGGCTAAAGAGTGTGGTGTGCGCCCACGTTTTCTGCGTGGTCGAATCAGAATGCTGGCACATGCATTATTAAATGCCTTGCCTTTAGTGCGGAACGACTTTGAAACCCGATATAGCTCCTATCCGGCACTGCAACGTATCGAACAGATTGTGACCCGCCAGTGTAACCGCGCTCTGAAACAAATCACCTGACAGATCACCGACCTTTACCCCTCCAGCACCACAAAGGCCAGTGCCATATCCCGCTCATCACTAATGGAGAGGTGAATGCACTTCACGCCCAGCTCAGCAGCCAATTCCGCAGCCTTGCCGGTTAGTTGCATCAGGGGTTTGCCCAGT
>NZ_JACUUA010000391.1 GCF_014859565.1 Marinospirillum sp.
AAGCCAAGAAGGCCGGAGCCGATGCCGTTAAAATGCAGACCTACCGCCCGGACACCATCACACTGGATTCCGATGCTGACGACTTCAAAATCAAAGGGGGATTGTGGGATGGGCGTACTCTTTATGAGCTCTATGAAGAAGCCCACACTCCCTGGGAATGGCACCAACCACTGTTTGAACACGCTCGCAAACTCGGTATCATTATTTTTAGCTCGCCCTTTGATACAACGGCGGTGGATTTACTGGAAGACCTGAATGCACCGGCCTATAAAATAGCCAGCTTTGAAGCCGTTGATCTTCCCTTGATCGAATATGTCGCCCGTACTGGCAAACCCATGATTATCTCTACGGGTATGGCCGATGTCGAAGAAATTCAGGAAGCCATTGATGCAGCCAAGGGAGCAGGCTGTAAAGAACTCGCCATTCTGCATTGTGTCAGCGGTTACCCGGCACCGGCTGAAGACTATAACCTGCGTACGATCCCCGATATGATTCTGCGCTTTGGACTGGTGACAGGCTTGTCGGATCACACCCTGGATAACACGACTGCGATTACCAGTGTGGCCCTGGGTGCATCCATCATCGAAAAACATTTCACGCTTGATCGGAATGGCGGGGGGCCGGATGACAGCTTCTCGCTGGAGCCGAAAGAGCTGGGAGAGCTGTGCCGGGATAGCAAAACCGCTTGGCAAGCACTGGGCAAAGTGGATTATGGGCGTAAATCAAGCGAACAAGGCAATGCCCAGTTCCGGCGCTCGCTGTATTTTGTTAAGGACATGAAAGCAGGGGATGTGATTACTGAAGAGTGTATTCGCAGTGTGAGGCCGGGGTATGGGTTGGCACCAAAATTCTACCTCAAACTTTTAGGCAGGCAAGTGAGTGAATCTGTGCGTTTAAATGAACCAGTGACCTGGAATGTTGTTTTATGATCTCAGTATTTTTGGCGAGTACCCCTTTGCAGGTGATCTGTTGTTCAGAGGCGCGCCACCATTACAATATAACTGAAAAGATGGTTATCTATTTGGTTAAGCCGGATAATGCTAAGACTGTCATGCAGATTAAGTATTTACTGGATAAGTTTGGCTGGGAAGACGCTGAGCAGATTTGGCTGGAGAAAAAGACCTACTATATAAAGTTAGCTTGCGAGTTAAGAAGGCTGGCTAAAGAAAGCATATCTTATCTTTTTGTAGGAAATCTGGGAAGTGCAGCACAGGAGCCTTTTTTTTGTAATTTGGAGCCGAATAAAGTTGTTTTCTTGGATGATGGTGTTGCGACTTTAAGATATTATGTTTTAATTAATTCAGGGTGTCTAATCTCTAGTGTTTCGGCCAAAAAAAAACTCGTGTTGCGAGCTTTTTGTGTTCAGTTGAAGAAGCTATCAATAAGATATTTTGAGTTTTTTAGTTTTTTTGATTTGTGTAATACGGATTGTTTTGGATTTCAATTGAATAATTTGCTTGTTTTTTCAGAACAATTTGCTTTGAAAAAAAATCCTGAATCATCAGAGGAAAAGTTTGTTGGCTATATTGGGCATCCTGGTCGTAAAGAAAATGATTTTGAAAGAATGCGTCAGCATATGAGATCAATCTCAATTAAACATCCTGACATTGTAATACATTATTTTACGCATAGAAAGGAAGACCCTGTTAAGGTCAAGGAGGTTTTGGACGGTCTTCCTGTGGAAGTTAAAAGCCTGGATGTGCCCATTGAAATTGAGGTGGCAAATTGCTTGGGCAACTATGTTGCTTTTTATAGCTATATTTCTACAGCGCTTTTTACCTTAAAGCGAATTTTTCCTGATTTGGCTGTTTTTAGAATCGAGTCTGAATCTTTTGATTCTGTACCTGATCACTATCATTTAATTTTAGAGCATATGAGAAATGTTGGTGTTCAGGCTGTTAGATTATAAAAACTATTCATGATCTTCAAGGCGCTAACTGTATGCGCCTGAAGTGTATGGGCATCACTTCTCCACTTAGCAAAATCCGCGTAAACCCTCGCCCAATCGGGCGGGGATATAAGCGGGAACCGCGCAGCGGTTCTATTCAGCCCGCCTTATTCATGAGGCATAGCTGAAAAGTGGGTGTGGCTTTGGTATGCTGTTGAAATATAAC
>NZ_JACUUA010000094.1 GCF_014859565.1 Marinospirillum sp.
AGTTGGAAGCCTCGCCCATGGCGCTTTAGCGCTTAGGGCGGGGAGCAGTCACCCGTCGAGCTTTTTCGCCAGCAGTTGGTTAACAGCCTGAGGATTGGCGGTGCCTTTGGAGGCTTTCATGACTTGGCCGACAAAAAATCCGACCATCTTGCCGCGTTTTTCCGGTTCGGCGGCACGGTACTGCTCCACTTGAGTTGGGTTGGCGGCCAGCACTTCATCAATCACTGCTTCAATGGCACCGGTATCGGTGACTTGTTTTAAGCCTCTGGCCTCAATGATTTCATCAGCAGTCAGACCTTCACCAGCCCAGAGGGCAGCAAAGACTTGTTTGGCTGCTTTACCGTTGATTGTGTCATCCTGCAGGCGTTTCAGCAGTCCGGCCAGTTGTTCCGGTGCTACCGGCGCCTGTTCAATCTCGATGCCATCACGGTTCAGCTGGGCAGAGAGTTCACCACTGATCCAGTTGGCGGCCAGTTTGGCATCACCACTCAGCTCCACCACCCGGTCAAAATACTCGGCCAGTGCACGGCTGCTGGACAGCACGCCCGCGTCGTATTCGGATAATCCCATTTGTTCGGTGAAGCGTAAGCGTTTCTGCTCGGGCAGTTCCGGCAGGGTTTCTTTCAGGTGCTGGATATAGGCATCATCCAGCTCTATTGGCAGCAGATCTGGGCAGGGGAAATAACGGTAATCGTTGGCTTCTTCCTTGGAACGCATGGCGCGAGTTTCATCCAGATCCGGATCATACAGACGGGTCTGCTGAATCACACGGCCACCATCTTCGATCAGTTCGATCTGGCGCTGGATTTCGTGATTGATGGCTTTTTCCACAAAACGGAAGGAGTTGACGTTTTTGATCTCACAACGAGTACCGAGCTTTTCCTGACCCTTGGGACGCACAGAAACGTTGGCATCACAACGCAAGGAGCCTTCCGCCATGTTGCCATCGGAGATACCAAGGTAGGTGACAATTGAGTGAATGGACTTAAGGTAAGCGACAGCCTCTTTGGCAGAGTTCATGTCCGGCTCGGAAACAATCTCCAGCAGCGGTGTACCTGCGCGGTTCAGATCCACACCGGTCATACCGTGGAAGTCTTCGTGCAGGCTTTTACCGGCATCTTCTTCCAGGTGGGCATGGTGAATGCGTACCCGTTTGATGCCGCCATCTTCCAGCGGGATATCCAGATAACCCAGACCGACAATTGGCTCAGCCATCTGGCTGGTCTGATAACCTTTTGGCAGATCGGGATAAAAGTAATTTTTACGTTCAAAACTGGAGCGCTGAGGAATCTCGGCATGAACCGACAGGCCGAACTTGATGGCCATTTCCACGGCTTTTTCGTTCAGCACCGGTAATACACCGGGCATACCCAGATCGATCACACAGGCCTGGGTGTTGGGCTCAGCACCAAAAGCAGTGCTGGCACCGGAGAAAATCTTTGACTGAGTGGCGAGCTGTACGTGTACTTCCAGCCCAATAACCGCTTCCCATTGCATAGTGCAAACCTTTTCTGAAAATGATCAATAACGAGTTCTGGTAAGGTGCCAGACTTCACTTTGGCCGGTATGTCTGCATTTGTGGACGCTGCGCTGATGTCACGGCAAGGGGTTGCTGCGAAAAGCGAAGGCCACTAACGCATCCTGCTCTCGTGGCATTGGCACATCCATGTGCGGCACAGGAGTGCGCAGCGCGGCGTTCGAGGCATGGATAGCCGAACACGCCGGGCAGTAGCACCGCTTGCAGTAGTGACATCATCCTGTCATGCATTACTTGAGTTCCGGAGCCTTAAGGTGGAAATCCGTGACCTGCTGGAACTGGTGTGCCACGTTCAGCAGTCGCCCTTCATCAAAATGGTTGCCAATCAGCTGCATCCCCACTGGACGCCCCTCAACAAAACCAGCAGGAACGGACATGGCAGGTAGTCCGGCCAGGTTCACACCGAGGGTGTAAATATCTTCAAGGTACATCTGTACCGGATCGCTGGTTTTGCTGCCCAGATCCCAGGCCGGAGTTGGAGTGGTTGGAGCCAGCAGCAGATCCACTTCGTTGAAGGCTTTCTGGAAATCCTGAGTAATCAGGCGCCTTAACTGTTGTGCTTTGCGGTAATAAGCATCATAAAAGCCTTCCGACAGGGCATAGGTGCCAATCAGGATACGGCGTTTAACTTCATCACCAAAACCTTCACTGCGTGAACGCTTGTAGAGGTCTTCCAGATCTTTTGGATCTGCACAACGATGACCAAAACGTACACCATCAAAACGCGACAGGTTGGAGCTGGCTTCAGCTGGTGCAATCACGTAATACGCAGGAATTGCCAGACGAGTCAGTGGCAGGCTGACTTCCTTGACACTGACACCAAGTTTTTCCAGTTCACTGATGGCCGCTTGCAGGCGCTCCGCCATCTGTGGATTTAAGTCAGCACCAAAGTATTCTTTTGGCAGGCCGATGGTCAGGCCTTGCAGGGGTTCATCCAGCAGGTTCTGGTAATCCGGTACGGTACGCTGGATGCTGGTGGAATCCCGTTGATCAAAACCGGCCATGTGTTGCAGCAGCAGGGCGCAGTCCTGTGCTGATCGTGCCATTGGGCCAGCCTGATCCAGACTGGAGGCATAAGCGACCATACCCCAGCGGGACACGCGACCGTAGGTGGGTTTGATGCCGGTGATACCACAAAAAGCAGCCGGCTGACGGATGGAGCCGCCGGTATCGGTGCCGGTAGCAGCAGGCACTAAGCGAGCGGCCACAGCAGCAGCAGAACCACCGGAAGAACCGCCGGGCACGGCATTCAGGTTCCAGGGGTTTTTTACGGCACCATAAAAGGAGCTTTCGTTGGAGGAGCCCATGGCGAACTCATCCATATTGGTTTTGCCCAGTGACACTGTACCGGCCTGTGCCAGTTTTTCGACTACAGTGGCGTTATAAGGCGCAATAAAATGGTCAAGGATGCGTGAGCCGCAGGCGGTTTTTACCCCTTCGGTACAGAACAGATCCTTGTGAGCAATGGGTATGCCGGTCAGTGGTGTGTGTGTTTCTTCCGCCAGCTGGCGATCAGCGGTACGGGCGGCATCCAGAGCTTCTTTTTCTGTCACTGTAATCAGTGCGTTAAGCCTGGGATTAAGTGATTCAATGCGCTGCAGAAAGGCCTGTGTCAGTTCAACGCTGGAAAATTTGCGTTCAGAAAGGCCCTGGGCCATCTGGGTAAGGCTGAGGTCTAGCATGAGATGTCCTGAATTCCTGTCATAAGGCGTGGGGGCTTATTCGATCACCCGTGGCACCAGATAAAGACCGTTTTCCGTGGCGGGTGCAATTTTTTGCAGAGTGTCGCGCTGGTTGGTTTCGGTCACTTCATCAATACGCAGGCGCTGGGTGGCATCCATGGGATGAGCCATGGGTAAGACACCATCAGTGTTTATGCCTTGCATTTCGTCCACCAGAGCAAGAATGCTGCTCAGTGCCTGAAGGTAAGGGGTGGTTGCTTCCGGTTCTATGTTAAGGCGTGCCAGATGGGCAGCCTTGTGAAGGTCTTCTGCTTTGAGCGTCATGGATATACCTTAAATGCAGGTTGAGTCGCTGCTGAGATGCAAAGAATAACACAAGGTCGCTGATCTGTTTATGGCAGTTTTCTGTAAAACCTGTCTTTATTTGCTGTGAGTTAAGGTAAACTAGCTTGCTCTGAACCCTTCAGGTTGCTAGAGTTTCCGCCCAGCGCCGGGATTTAACAGGATAGGTCACCAAAAGCATGATTAAACGTCTTAGAGGTATGTTCTCCAGCGATCTGTCGATCGACCTTGGAACAGCAAACACACTAATTTATGTGCGCGGTAAGGGCATTGTTTTGAATGAGCCTTCAGTGGTTGCTGTTCGTCATCATGGTAACCAGCGCAGTGTGGCGGCAGTGGGTTTTGATGCTAAGCGCATGCTGGGTAGAACGCCGGGTAACATCACGGCGATCCGCCCGATGAAAGATGGCGTGATTGCCGATTTCCATGTCACCGAAAAAATGCTGCAGCATTTTATTTCCAAGGTGCATGACAATAACTTTTTTACCCCCAGTCCCCGTGTGCTGGTGTGTGTACCCTGCATGTCCACCCAGGTGGAGCGTCGCGCCATCAAGGAGTCCGCAATTGGTGCCGGTGCTCGTGATGTGTTCCTGATTGAGGAACCCATGGCCGCGGCGATTGGTGCTGGCTTGCCAGTTGATGAAGCTCAGGGTTCCATGGTGGTGGATATCGGTGGCGGCACCACTGAAATTGCCATTATCTCCTTGAATGGTGTGGTGTATTCTGAGTCCGTGCGTATTGCTGGCGACCGCTTTGATGAAGCCATCGTTGCTTATGTACGTCGTCACTACGGCAGTTTGATCGGTGATGCCACGGCAGAGCGCATCAAACAGGAAATTGCTTGTGCTTATCCTGGTAGTGAAACAAAAGAGATTGATGTGCGTGGTCGTAACCTGGCAGAGGGTATTCCGCGCAGTTTCACGCTTAATTCCAATGAAGTATTGGAAGCCTTGCAGGAGCCGCTTGCAGCGATAGTGCAGGCGGTGAAGAGTGCGCTGGAGCAGTCGCCACCTGAACTGGCTTCGGATATTGCCGAGCGCGGCCTGGTATTAACCGGTGGTGGTGCGCTACTGCGTGACATCGACAAGCTGATTGCGGAAGAAACAGGTCTGCCGGTAATTATTGCGGAAGACCCGCTCACTTGTGTAGCGCTAGGCGGCGGCAAGGCCCTGGAAATGATTGATCAACAAACTTTTGACCTGCTGGCTATCGAGTAAAATCACAGTACAGTTCGCTTTGAAACGCCCCTCTGCCAAGAGCGAGGCGTTTCTTTGCGTTTAATGCCGGTTGTTGACCAGTTGCGAGGATAGAGTTATTAAGCAGTTATTTGCCAAGGGTCCTTTTCTCGGTTATCGCCTGATGTTTGCAGTGGTGCTTGGAGCTTGTCTGATGGTAGCGGAACACCGCTTCTCAGAAGTAGCAACGGCGCGCTCCTGGATCACCCTGATTGTTACTCCTCTGCAGTGGGCGGCAGATGCACCTGGACGCGTCTGGGGCTGGTCATCGGATAGTCTTGCCAATCGCAACCTGTTACTGGAAGAAAACCGCGAGCTGAAATCTCAGGCGTTGATCCTTGCTGAACGCAGTCAGATCATGGCGGCAGTGGCGGCAGAGAACGTACGACTTCGAGAACTACTCAATGCTTCCCACCGCTCTGAAATTCGCTTTATCACTGGTGAGTTGATCGGGGTGAATTATGATCCTTTCTCCCAGCAGGTCATCATCAACCGGGGTCGACAGGATGATGCCTATATTGGTCAGCCGGTGGTGGATGCCGCAGGTATCATGGGGCAGCTGGTATCCGTCACGCCTTATACCAGTCGCTTGTTATTGATTTCTGACATTAATCACGCCATTCCAGTCCAGGTTAACCGTAATGGCCTGCGATTTATTGCCCAGGGTACCGGACGAGCGGACGAGCTGCGACTGAGCCATGTTCCGGAAACAGCTGATCTGCGAGAAGGGGATCTGCTGATTACCTCCGGGCTGGGTGGGCGTTTTCCTTTTGGTTATCCGGTTGCGGTCATTGAAGAAATTTCCCATCAGCGCGGTGAACCCTTTATGGATGTGGTTGCAAAACCCCTTGCCCAGCTGGATCGCAGTCGTTACGTGTTATTGTTGTTCCACCAGCTGAGTGGTTCAGACCCGGAGCTGCTGGAAAAAGCACAACCAAGGAGATCAACGGATGGCTGATAGAAAACTTCAGGGCTTCTGGTTGATTCAACTGACTTTCCTGCTGGCGCTGTACCTGCAGGCACTGCCAATGCCACCCTCCCTGCTTTATGTACGGCCGGAATGGTTAAGTTTGGTATTGATCTTCTGGTCACTTAACCTGCCGCAGCGTGTTGGTATCATGCATGGTTTTGGCTGGGGCCTGCTGCTGGATCTGGTGGAAGGTACATTAATGGGGCATAACGCCATTGCACTGGCCTTGCTGGGTTTCCTCTCCAACCGGTTTTACCAGCGTATTCGTATGTATTCGATGTTAAAACAATCTGCCTTGGTGTTTTTGCTGATCGGTATCAGCCAATTGGTGTTCCAGTGGCTGCAAGGGATCTTTGGTGCCATGTCAGGTATAGGTTTCCTGTTGCTGCCCGCCTTGATTTCGGGTGTGTTGTGGAGCTGGCTGTACATCCTTCTGAATGGTTTGAAACGGCGTTTTGCCCTGATCTGATCAGAAAAGCACAACAACCAACACGGCAGTGAACAGGTGGCGCAATGAGTGAAGAAATCCTGATCAACATTACCCCCATGGAAACCCGGGTTGCCCTGGTCGAAAATGGTGTATTACAGGAAGTCTATATCGAGCGTACCCGTCGTCGGGGCATCGTTGGCAATATCTACAAGGGCAAGGTAGTACGCGTATTGCCGGGGATGCAGGCCGCCTTTGTGGATATTGGGCTGGATCGTGCAGCTTTTATCCATGTGGCTGAAGTGGCTCGTCCTGGTAACAACGATCAGCAGGGTGAACCCCTGATTGCCAGTCTGCTGCACGAAGGTCAGAGTCTGGTGGTGCAGGTCACCAAGGATCCCATTGGCACCAAGGGTGCAAGACTCACCACTCATCTTTCCATCCCTTCCCGTTATCTGGTGTACATGCCAAAAACACCTCATGTGGGTGTTTCTCAGAGAATTGAACAGGAAGCCGAACGTGAGCGTCTGAAAAACCTGGTTGGACAGGGTATGTCAGAAATTGCCGCAGATGAGCAGGGTGGTTTTATTCTGCGCACTGCAGCAGAAGGGGTGGGTAGTGAAGAAATCCTGGCTGATATTCACTTTTTACATCGGGTCTGGCAAGCCGTGGAACGGCGTATCAAGCGTGAAACCGGAATCTGTTGTGTATATGAAGACCTGCCATTGTTCATGCGTTCCATGCGGGATTTTGTCCGCCCCGAGCTGGAAAAAATTCGCATCGATTCTCGGGAAAATTTCCACAGGTTACAGGAGTTTGTGCAGGAGTTTGTACCTCTGCTGGACAACAAGCTGGAATACTACCCCGGTGAACGCCCAATTTTTGATCTTTACAGTGTTGAAGATGAAATCCAGAAAGCACTGGGTCGCAAGGTGCAGCTGAAAAGCGGCGGTTATCTGGTGATTGACCAGACTGAAGCCATGACCACCATTGATGTGAACACCGGTGGTTTTGTCGGGCACCGTAACCTGGAAGAAACCATTTTCAAAACCAACCTGGAGTCGGCTGCCGCCATCGTGCGACAGCTGCGATTACGCAATCTGGGTGGCATCATTATTATCGACTTTATTGATATGGATGATGCTGAGCACCAGCGTCAGGTGTTGCGCCTGCTGGAACGCAACCTGGAGCGGGATCATGCCAAAACCAAACTGTCTGGTGTCACCGAACTGGGTCTGGTACAAATGACCCGCAAGCGCACACGAGAAAGTCTGGAACAAATTGTCTGTGAGCCTTGTCACTTGTGTCAGGGACGCGGCACCTTAAAAACTCCAGAATCCGTCTGTTATGAAATCCTGCGTGACCTGTTACGAATGGATCGTGCGTATGGCGGAGAAGCCTATCTGGTGATGGCGGGACAAGCCGTGGTTGATCGTTTTCTGGATGAGGAGTCCGCTGCTGTGGCTGATCTTGAGTTATTTATTGGCAAAACCATACGTTTTCAGGTTGAAACGCTCTATTCCCAGGAGCAATTCGATATTGTTCTGCAGTAGGTCATGACAACCCGCTCAACTTCCTCTTCTTCGCTGCGGTTTTACCTGCTGCAGCTTCCTTTCTGGTCGGCACTGGTGCTGCTGGTGCTGACAGCCTTGCTGGTGCTTGCCATACGTTTTTTTGTGCCCCACCTAAACGGGATGCGACCAGATATTGAATACTGGCTGGGCCAGCAATTACCGTTTGAAGTACAAAGCTCGCGCCTCGATGGCAGTCTGTTTCGTATTGATCCTGCCCTGCGAGTCAGGGATCTGGAGCTGACCCGCAACAATACAACTTTTATGCGCCTGCGTGATGTACGGCTGGAGTTGGATACCCTGGCCAGCCTGACCGCCTTATCACCTCGCATGAAAGATGCCCAGCTGAGTGGACTGGATATCTGGATGCAGGAAACCACTAATGGCTGGGTACTGGCAGGCTGGGAGACACCGGACACCCCCCCGGTACAGACTGATGACTCAAAACCGCCAATGAACCTGCGTCAGATTCTGGCCGGTGTAGAACAACTGTTGGTTCAGGGTGAGCTGGATTTTAATGACTTGCAACTGCATTTCACCCCGTTGGACGGTGAACAATTGGTGTTTACGGCAGAGGCGCTTAACTACCGGCGCTGGTCGGGTGGTCGTCAGCTGGCTTTTGATCTGGGTATTGGTGCTGAAGTGACACAGACTGCACAACTGGTAATCACCCTGGAAGGTGAACAGTTTGATCCGCAGAAATCCAGCCTTGAAGCCTGGGTTAACTTGCCACTGCTTAGCCTGCAGGATTTTCGGGCGCTTTGGCCGCAGAGTTGGCAGGCTGGTTTCGAAACCATGGAAGGGCAGGTCTCTCTGGAAGCCTGGCTAACCATGAATAAAGGAGTTGCCAATCTTGATCTGCAGGTCAATGATCTGTCATTACAGCTGGATGCCAAAAACCAAGCCAGTCTGTCGCAGGCGGCCATTACCCTCAATGGTCAGCTGGATAACTGGACAGCCGATTGGCAAATCAATCAATTAAAAGCTGATGACTACCAGTTTGATCAGCTGGCCGGACGTATTCAGCGACAAGCGGATCGTTACCGCCTGCAGCTGCAAGAACTGAAACTACAGCCGCTGGCGCAGGTGATGCAGAAAGATTTACGGCTGCCAGTCTTTTTGCAAGAGTTGCTGAGAGACCTGCAACCGGTTGGCCATCTGCAGAATTTGCAGTTGGATGTGCCGGATAGTGGCTCAGCGGATTTTCGTGCCCAGCTGGTGGATGTGGGTGTGGATGACTGGGCGGGTGCGCCGCTTGGTGGCGGATTACATGGCTGGCTGCAGGCAGATGCCAAGGGTGGCAAGGTAATTTTTGGTGGTCATCCGCTGCTGCTGGGTTTCCCGAAGCTTTATGAACAAAACTGGGATTTCAGTGATGCACAAGGGCAGGTTAGCTGGCTGCTGGAAAATGATGATATCTGGGTCATTGGTGAGCAGCTGGCAGTGACCCTGCCGCTGGCCAATGCAGCCACACATCAGGATATTCGGGTAGCAGGTGATTTTTCCTTTCAATTAAGCCCGGATGACCAGCGTTTTTATCTGAATCTGGGGTTGTTGCCTGCTGATTTATCCGCTCATCACCAGCTGGTGCCAGAAAAAGTACTGGATGATCAACTGCATGACTGGTTACGCAAGGCACTGCAACAGGGGCAGGTTGAACAGGCTGGATTTTTGTATGCTGGCTCGGTAGCTCGTGGCAATTCTGCCACCTTTCAGTTTCTAGGCAATTTTAACAGCACTGATTTTCTTTATGATCCTCGCTGGCCACCGATTCAAAAGGCCGCCGGTTGGGTGTTGATGTTTGATGGTTGGGTGAAAGGGCAGGTGAGTGAAGGCTCGTTGTATGAGGCCAACTTAAAAAATGCCACCTTTGCCACCCATTCAAAAGAAGGCACCTCCCACATTGCTGTAAATACCCAGCTGGATGCCGGGTTGGAATTTTTCCCAAAACTGGTGCAAAACAGCCCGCTGCTGGATTCTGTACCTGAACTGTTACACGACTGGAATTATTCCGGTCGTGCAGTGGGACAAATCACACTGGATATTCCGCTGGTTGAAAACCCGGAAAACCTACTGGTGGATCTACAAACCCAGGTCAGCAACGGGCAGTTAACCATCAACCAGCTGGGTGTAGAAGTCACCGATATCAACGGGTCGCTGAACTTCACTTTTGATAAAGGGCTGGAGTCTCAGGGGCTGGTGGGACTGTTGTATGGGCAAAAAGCACAAGTGAAGCTTCTTACTGAGCCGGACTCACGGCTGGAGTTCTCGACTCGCCTGTCTTACCCGATGCTGGCTGAAGCTTTTGAGTTGCCGGCAGCTGATTGGATCAGCGGTGAATTTGATGTTTACGGTGCTATGCAGATGAACCCCTTTCGTGAACTGAATGTTCACACCAACCTGCAAGGCTTGTTATTACAACAGCCATTTCCCTGGCCAAAAGTGGCTGAACAATCACTGGAAACTCATCTGCAGCTGGATATGCAACAAACCTCCCTGCCGTTAACACTGCAGGCGGGTGATCTGGCGAACTTTATCAGTCACCTGAATGAACCTGAGCGTGGTATGCAGTTATTGCTGGCAGATCAGCAGGTGGAGCAGGCGACTCTGCCGGAACAAAAGGGATTGAGTGTGGGGGTAGATTTAAGGTCAATTAACCTGGATGTGATACAGACATTTTTAGCTGGACTACAACCGAAATCAACAGCAACACCGTCACCAAAACCCATTGTGGATGGTGAACTGACACAAAAGCTTAATGAGCTGGAGCCATTGCGACTGCTGGAGTTTCATAGTCGACAAACCCTCTGGCAAGGGCGGGATTACGGTGATGTCACCCTGAGCCTGGAAAACCTGCCGCTGGGTCTGAGTGCGCTGTTTGCCACTGATGTAGTCGATGGACAGCTGTGGTGGCCAAAAGACAATAACCAGCAGCTGGAGCTGATACTGGGTCGTTTACATCTACCTTCTGCAGCTAAAGAGCCTTCCACCACCAAAACATCAGCTGGACCAGCGCTGACAAAACGTCCTGTACCGACCAAGCCTGATTTGCTGGCTGATTTTGATCCGCGCCGTTTACCGGAAGCCTTTGTGCAGATTGATGCATTGCAACTAGGTGAGCGTCAGCTGGGTCGCTGGACGGCTGAGCTGCGCAAACAACCGGATGCCGTCAGAATCAACTCCATCTATGGAGAAATAGGACAAACTCAGATATCAGCCATGATGGAATGGTTTCATTCCAGTGAAACAACGCACAGCCGACTGGTTGGCAATTTGCGTGGACGTAATATCGCACCGGCGTTAAAGGCCCTTACCACGGATAACTCACCACTGGTCAGTCGTCGTCATCAGCTGGATTATGATCTCAGCTGGCAGGGATCACCCGCAGCCATCAGCCTGCCGGCATTGACGGGTGGTTTTAAACTGGATTTATCCGAAGGGCACTTCCCGAAAAGTGATGACCGGCTGCGCGGTGCCACCCGCTTTTTTGGCTTGATGAATCTGGATACCCTGCTGCGCCGCTTGCGGTTGGATTTTTCTGACCTGACCGCACGGGGGGTCAGTTATGAACGGATTCAGGGTAATTACCAGCTGCAGGATGGTTATTTGCGAACCATCAAACCAACCGAAGTGACCACCTCTGCCACACGCATTACCATTAAAGGTGAGGTGGATCTGCTGGAAGAGACTCTGGATCAGCAGCTGGTGGTGGTGTTGCCTGTGGCACAAACCCTGCCGCTGGCGGCAGTGCTGGTCGGTGCGCCGCAGGTGGGTGCAGGCATCTGGGTGATACAGAAGGTTTTTGGTAACCTGTTTGACACCTTCACCGAGGCTCGTTACAAAATTACCGGGCCACTGAGTGATCCTGAGATTGAATTACAACGGGTCTTTTAAGTGCTGAGACTCTCATGCTTGATATTCATGTGGTTGACCTGAACCAACCCGAACAATCCGCCGCACTGGTTACGCTGATGGATGAAGAAGCTGTAATTACCTGGCCTGCGCTCATAACGCTAATCAGTTCATCGCATTGCGAGCCACCATCAAAAACTCCCGATTGCCATCACCGCCGGTAATCGGGCTGGCTAACCAGTGGCTGACATGCAGCCCCAGTGTTGTCACCTGCTCACGGATGCGTTGTTCCACCTCGGCATACAATGCCGGGTCGCGCACAATGCCGCCTTTACCGATCTTCTCCTTGCCCACCTCAAACTGAGGTTTGACCAGAGTCATCAACCAGCCAGACGGTGCCAGCAGCACTGGTAATTGCGGCAGGATCAGCGTCTGAGATATAAAAGACACATCCATCACAATCAGGTCATACACCAGCGGTAAATCCTGCTCAGTGAACAGACCCGGCAGCAGGTTACGGGCATTGATCTTCTCCAGCGCCACCACTCGCGGATCATCCTGCAGACGCGGATGTAACTGATTCTGACCCACATCCAGACCTACCACCCGCTCTGCACCGGCCTGCAACAGCACATCAGTAAAACCGCCGGTGGACTGGCCGATATCCAGAGCCGTTAAGCCGGAAACATCCAGCTGTGCAGCCTGCAACGCGGCCAGCAGTTTAAACGCGCCACGAGAGACATAACGGTCTTCTTCCGCTGACTCCACCTGCAACTGGCTGTCTGCAGGCAGCTTTAAGCCTGGCTTGTTCACCACCTGCCATTCACCCGCCTTGAACAGCTGAACACGGCCTCCATCCAGCATTTTCTGAGCCTGAGTGCGTGTTTCTGCCAACCCCTGCTCAACCAGCAGCAGATCCAGTCTATGCATAGTAGTGAACCCTGAAAATAAAAATGCAGTTTACCCCAGCGGCAGCAACAAGTCCTTGTATTGACATTCTTTTTGGCGCAGTTTTTTTGCAGCAGTGCTTGCCTGAACAAGGCTGGGCTGTTAGTATTCCTGCCGCAGTCGAAGCAGTAAACGGACTGTATTTGTGGTGACCCCTGCTGGTCCTCCCGCAACACGAAATCATGAACCCCGCCAGGCCCGGAAGGGAGCAACGGTAGTGATGGATGTGTGTGCCGGGATGTGGCTGACAGGGGTCATCTCCATTTC
>NZ_JACUUA010000095.1 GCF_014859565.1 Marinospirillum sp.
TGATCGGGCCTGTAGTGGACTTGCACCACCGAGTCATCCGACCGCCACCACGCGGGATCGGAACAGCGCCTGTCACGGCGCTACGCGCCATGCCTGGCGCACGATAGGAAAAAGCCCAGCTAATGAGCTGGGCTTTTTCCTAACAGGTGAGAGTTAATTTGGCTATGCCAGATAGCGGAGGCAGCAGGAATTGCCCGGCAATCAGCCAGTCGCAGAGCTGCGTATCCTGGTTGATTATTTTTGCTTCAAATCGAATATCCAAGCTGATGCCATCACTGTAATTGAACACACCTTCGTCAAAATCTTGAATCTCGTTAAAATCAGGCAGCATGAATACGGGCGTGCAGAGATCAGCATCTGGCTGCTCATCAACAATCATGGTGATAAGCAGGTTGTGCTGATTTTGCCTTAATAGCGGCTGGAGCAGCTCATTTACAATGCCTGCCGGGTGAGCGCCTGGTAGACCGTGGATGATCAGCTGGCCTGCCGTTAAATCAATGCGCTGATCACCTGGCTCTGCATTAAACCGCTGCTGCAGAATAACGGCATGCTCCGCCATGATCTTCAGTGGATTCATGCTGCTCTGCAGTTCACCCGTCTTTTGATTGTTTTCGGATGGCGCTGAGACAGGATTCATCCCGACATTTTGGTTGGCTTTGTTTGCGAGGGCGCGCGCCCGGCGCTGACGTTTTTTGGCTATGCTGAATTCCTTATTTGCTTTTAAGAGTCCCATTCAAAATAACACTTATAGTCTGCGCAGCAATTTCACTCTATTGCATAAAATACAGGATAGCCTGTACAATAAAACAGCGCGCACCAACTACGACGACGTACACTAACACCTTAGAGCGAGATATAGGCATGCCCATACTTGATCCAGAAAAAAAGGCTCCGCCGACCCCTGAGCAGGTTCGCCAGATCTTTAAGATGGGGGTTCCTTTCTCTAAAGCAGCACCGCTGATTCACCGGGTCACAGGATCAGCTTTCCACATGATTCCTCCTCCAGCTGAGTGCGATAACTGCGGAAACAAGGAGATTCATGATGAAGATACGCGCATCTGCACAAATCTGATTGATCGCCCTGACGGTCTGCTGAACCTGTATGCCGAGATTGCCTTTTATTGCAAGAAGTGCGGCACAACCACTGTTGACAGCAAGATGAATACGGTTGATCCGAATAATTTAGATGATGAAGATTTGGCGCAGCCTGAAGTGGGCCCGATGCTGGATTTTTTGCATTTTGAAAGCCAGGTGCCGGCATGGCTGAGGCTGCCTAATGGTCATACCTATGTTTACTCCAGGCTGCTTCATGAAAAGATAACACCTGAACTACTCAATGGTGGAGTGGCTCAGGATTTGATCGAGAAAAAAATCATTGAACCAGGCGAAATCATTGTTCTCCCCGGAATTGTTTATAAGCAAACAGAGCGTGAGGGAGCTATGCCGCCCCCAGGGAGGCTTCAGTGATCACCCCAAAAGCAGAAAACACGGATCGTCAGGTTAAAGCCTGTCTTGAGCTTTTCACTTGCGAGAAGGTCAAGCAAGGCTACCCGCAATCGGGCAGTTTGGCACAGCACGCTCTCGCCGTTTACCGTGAAAGCTTTCACCAAGCGTTGCGCCAGCAGGTGGCAATCGCTGAGCCGTATGTGCAAACAGAGGAGCAGCATAGTGCCCTGATTGCTGCGCTGTATAGTTATGCTAAGTCCTATCTTGATGAGCTGGCAAAAGTGATGCAGGCGAGGTCATTGATGAGCTCAAATGCACCTAACGACATCAGTAGTCAGCAGCACAGAATAAAGCAGGCGCAAGCGGTGATTGCACTGGATGATGCAACCAGCCAATTCGAGCGTTGGCAAAAATCCAATCTTGTCTGTGTGCGTTCAGAGGTGCTAAGGGCGCGAACGCAGCAGCAAATTTATAGTGATTCGAAGGCATCTTCCGGTGGCAGTGTGCAGCGATCATTCCGTGATGCAATCTCCACCTTTGCTGTCTGCTTAAGTGAGCTTCAGCAGGCCAATTCAAATCCAGCTCCGCATCGACAGAAAGCAGTAAAACACTTGAATGATGCCGTTCTACTTGATCAGCCGAAAGCTGTATCAGCGATCAAGCGCGTCCTGCACCTGCTTGAACTCAATACATCAGAAAAACTCAACCAGCTGGCCGGTAACCGCTCTTTTCTATGGAAAAGAATTCAAACCCTGCCGCTATTTGATCAGCATCAGTAGGAAGAATCGCATGCATAGATCAACTGGACTGACATTAACCGGGCTGGCCGATAAAGACAAACAGTATGTACCACATCACCCATGGCCGGAGGACTGCACGACTCAAAGCGGTGCAAGAGGAGTGGTGCTTCGAGCCAAGGAAAAAGGTGGCGGTTTTGACATCCTACCCGCCCTAAAGGGCGAGGATTCCCTCTGCAGGACGCTCATGCCCGAGCGCGAGAATGTTCCTGGCGGCGTTCACGTCGCGATCCAGGCGTGTACCACACGCCTGACAGATCCCTGTCGCGGTGTATGCGATCCACAGAGCTCACTGTAAAGCCATGAAGCGTATTATTGAAGTCTGTGACGATCACTGACTGCGCGTTCAGCGGCACCTTTGAATTAAGGTTCAGCCATCCAGCCAAGTCAATCAAAGGAATGGTCTGATCGCGCAGCGTTGCGATCCCAAGCAGGTGCTTGTGACTGTTGGGGTAGGGAGTGATCGGCGGCATGCGAATCACTTCCTTGACTTTGGTGACGTTGATACCAAAATAACTGGTCTTCAGTTCGCCATTGGGCTGCTGGTGCTCAATTTTGAACTCGATAATCTCAAGTTCGTTGGTGCCGCTTTCAAGCAGAATGCCGGTCTTTGTGGCGGGATTTGACATGTCGGAAGGCCTTTATCCAGTAATAAAAATTCATACTGAATGAAGCATAACGAAATCAAGCGCTCAAGCGATTGCAGGCTGGATCTTCCCGCCTAGATTTTGCCCAGGCTACGGCCGCCGCAATAACATCACCGTGGCAAGCTTTGGGTTTGCAAAAACAACCCAGTCGCTTGCCATCAAGCGCCAGCAAATCATCAATAGCAACATCGCCACGCTTGATTTGCCACCACAGGTGTTGCCGATACTTCTGGATCACTTCATCTCTTGATCCGTCCACCCCAATGGCATAAGGGTTTCCCCAAGGGGAACCCCTGCCAATATAGACATCGAAAGCATCGGTACGCTTGTTAACAACGGTGCACATGAGTGCTATTGCCTCCGGTGCTGGTTGTGATGATCCGTGTTTTTCGGTGGATCCGACTGCTTGCAAAGGCCGTTGTATGTTGCGACCAGATCCTTACCTTCTGGACATGGATTGTGTGCCGGTGGGTTCACCTTGGTGTGCCAAGCATCCCGAGCGGCAATCCACTCAGGGCTGGCGGCACTACTGGCTGCGCTGGTTGTTTTGCGATTCACAGGCACCCCCCTTTTTTCCGCGCATGTATTGGTCAATCCGCTTTCCAATAAAATCCATAACGGGCACCGCCATAGAGTTTCCGATGGCTTTGTAGCGCGGGCCATCTGCGCAAAAAGACTGAACCTCTTCCTCGGATAGTGTGCGTCCAAAATGATGCTCATAATAAGCCTTCATTTCGGCCTCAACCTTTTTATGGGTACCGTAAGGCAGTAAAGTCCAGTTGTCAGGAAACCCCTGCAGACGCTCACATTCAACCGGTGTCAGGCGGCGAACGACCATCTCGCATGTAGGCATCATCTTGTGGGTAGCTTGATCAAAGGCATTAGATGCTAAAACCGGCTCAATCTTCATTCCACCGGCAGGGTTGCTCATAACGGTTGGAGCAACACCATTTTCACCCTGGATGCGGCACCCTTGCTGTTCCCATGGAGTTAAACTTTGCTGTCCAGAAGAACCTGCAAGCACAGCATGGCGATCGCCGCTGGTGAGCGTGTAGCTCGGTGCCAATGGGTCGCCAATCCCCAGCCCGTTCCCAGATCCATCACTGTTGCGAGTTTCGCCTCCGCCTTGATGACGAGTTGCTTTGTCATGGATTGGCAGGCAGCAGCTATTCAGAGGTAATGCCACTAGATTTTCATGGCTATCATTGGGTCTTGCTCGAAGCGCATGAATGCCTTCACGCCAGTATCCATCCCCACTGGTACTGGTTGAAAAGCCAGTAGCTTCTTCAGCGACAATTGTGGGGACTTGATTAGTTCCAGAAGAACTTGATCGCAGAGGAGGTGTGCCTTCTTCGGTATAACCAATGCCATGCGAATTTGCTGAATTGCCAGCACTGAAGCCTGCGGATTTAATGAGAGCCACCGCATGATGATGAGCGGAAGACAGGGTGTTTTGAGGATCTGTGGGAAGACCAATACCAAGCCCCATTCGAGGCTTTATGTCGTCACTCGGACGACCTTGACAGGTCATTAAACAAACCACATCAGGAGACTTGACCAAAGAAACAGGCTGCGGCTTTAATGCTTCGTGTTTTTCATTTTTTGCGACTGATGTCGCAATGCCATATCCAACATTGCTGGGAGCGCCTTGCCCCTCTTCTCGGCTCGGTGGAGTATCCCTTCGCAGGCCGTTGAACTCAAGTAATATCTCGGAGGGATCGACACCCTCTCTAGCACTTGAGACAACAAACACACGTTTGCGTCGTTGGGCCAGTCCGAAATGTTGGGCATCGAGCACTCGCCATGCGACTGTTCGCTGGGGTCCAACAATAACACCAGAGCGCGTCCACTTTGGTGCATGCTGACCGGCTTTTTTGCTCCACGACCAGCGCTTGTTTGACTTGCCTGGCTCAGGTCTTGGGCCAGGCTCGACAACTTCATCACACCCGGCAAGTGCTGCAAGGAAGCATCCGAATGCATTGTCTGCGGTTGATAGGACTCCAGGCACGTTTTCCCAGACGGTAAGACAGGGCTCATCTCCATTTGCGGAGCGTTTGTCATCAATTGCATTGGCAATCCTCACATATTCAATGGTTAATTGGCCTCGATCGTCTTCAAGGCTTTTTCGCGCCCCAGCAACAGAGAAGGCTTGACACGGAGTTCCCCCGACCAGTATGTCGGGAGCAGGTATCTCGCCCGAAAGGATCATGCTTTTAATCCGGGTCATATCGCCTAGATTGACGATTTCAGGAAGGCGATAATCCAAAACAGCACTTGGAAAAGGCTCTATTTCTGCAAGCCACTGTGCATTCCAGCTAAGGGGACTCCAGGCAGCTGTGGCAGCCTCTACGCCAGAACAAACCGAACCATAGGTGGGCTGATACCCTTCAGACCAGAAAACACCGCAATCGTTAATCATGCTTTATCTTTATCTCCAGAAATGGCGCAGAACTATACAGGCTAATCTGGATAGAATAACATCAATTAAGCTGTGGTAAAGTGCATGTATTGCCACTTGTTACATCTTAATGCTGACTGAGTGGGTGCCAGTGGGTGCCGCCCCGAAAACCCCAGTTAGCAGGGCAGGGCGGCAAGGCGCTTCAGGCAGCGCTCGGCTCACCCCTTCCGTTCTCGAGTGTGCGCTTCGACTCCTGCTGGCGCTCTTTCAGTGTGAGCTCGTTCAAGCGATCCAGTTGCGGCCCGGCCAATTCGGCTAGATTGAGCATGATCTGATTGAATTTCTCGCGCTCTGCACCTTCAGGATACATGTCGGACTTGGTGCCACTGACCAGAAAGCGGCTGCGCTGACCCTGTTTTTCAAGTGAATCATGCACAGCGGTTTCAAAGGTTCTGGCAAAAAGCTCAGTAGGGTGGCTCCAATAAGTGTTGGCGCTTTTTTTCCGACTGTTGAAGGTGTAATTCTGTCCATCCAGGCTGATTCCTGCACGGGCAAAGCTGCGCTCAAGCAGACCGGATGGCTTGATTTGGCGTGCATAGTTCATGCTGGGTCGCTGCCCATTGAGCAGCGCAGACAGCGTTGCCAGATCATGCTCTAGCTGATTGTCGCTGCTGCTTGAATGATCCCTTAAGTATTCAATGCTTGAAAGTTCCCGGATTTCCTTGAGCCATTCGACCAGAAGATGCAGTTCGCTGTGCTGCTCAACCCGGAGATCGCCATCCTCAGCATCAATCAGTTCTATGTTGCTCATTTCATTGAGCACATGCCGCTGCGTAGTGCCTGGTTCAGCAAAGCAAAAGAAGCCCTCAAAACCCTTTTGCTTGATGGCGATTTGTAGCCATTCAGGCAAAAGATCATTCATGGCTTCTGCGCGCTCTTGCTCATCCATGTAGCGAAAGCGGGGATAAACATCAGCGATCTTCTGTAGTATCGGCAGGATTTGTGCCTGCTTTTTCTGGCGCAGTTCTTCATGCAGCTCAAGGTGCGACTGATCCTTTTCAACTTGTTTGTGTATTGCATACTTGCTGGAAGCTGCATCACGGGCAGCCAGCAAGCAGTTATGGATGGGCTCGTTAGGCTTGATGCGATCAATCACTGCATCACCAAATACCGCACGAGCCTCTGGCTCACTGCTCATGACGGCACCGCTTTTAAGCGCATGGTCGTAAATTGTCTGCGCCCAGTCGGACACAATGGACAGATCCTCACCATCAAAAGCGTGAGGATTTCGCTCAAGGCGATTGTCGATGGATTCACTGACGTGAAGGCTTAACGGCTTTTCATCCATGGCTTGCAGCTTAAGCGCATTGGCGAGTCGTGAAGGCAGCAGGCTTAAACGGATCCTGTCTATCTGCTGCTCGATCAATTTCACGATTTTGGCAGATACAGCATATTTACCGTCTTCACGATAAGTCTTGAGTCCTTCAGCCAATTGATCTTGAGTCACGCCTATTCTTTCAAGCAGCTGCTGCATGGCCGGCATCTGGATCAAGCTTGGCTGTCCATGAAATAGATCCGGGTACACTTCAAGACCCTCACCACCTTTTTTTGCCAGCATGTACATCACATCTGCAGCAAAACGGTATGGACAGTCGCTTTCACTGCGTGTTAATCCATGCTGTGCACCGACTTGAACAGCCCACTGAGCAATGGAATCCTGCACTGCTGCAACATAGGTTAAAGTTCGCACATGAGGCATCCGGCCATTAAATCCCATGGATTCAGAGTGTGGGCTCGGCAAGCGCACCTGTGTAAAATCCTTCTGCAGATTGCGGATAACACTCTCGCGATCTGAACGAAAGGGATTGAATGCATTCACTCCGGCATGCTCAAATTCAGCAGCGCTGATGCTGGGCGGATTTTTGATCAGTTCAGCTCGAACCAGGGGGCAGGACGGTTCATAGATGTGGCGACTCAGCTCATCTGATAGCTCCAACACACGCACGGCAGTGGCATGCATTGCCTGAATACCACTGTCATCTGCATCTTTCAGTACACGCTGAGATAGAGCCTTCATTTCTTCAGGCAATCCTAACGCAGATCTGAAGTTCTCAATCAGTTCGTACAGGGCATAGGCCAGGTCATCTTTATCACCGCCAATTTTTGCCAGTAAATCCGGATGTAAATACCCCATCATCTCTGCCAGTTCGATTGCGATTTCATGCGCTAATTCCGCCTCACGCCCTATGAAGCCGCCTTCATTTCTCAGCCCTGTGCTCGTGACTCGATCCTTAACCCTGCCCTCCAAAATCTGGATCAGCGCGCCTTGATCCTTGTTTTTTAAGGCTTCAGAAAAGCCAGGCAGGAATGGGCATGCATGGTTGAATGAATGGTTCTCAAGTAGTAGAGGCAGCAATGCTGTTCTGGCCTCATGTACCAACTGCTGATTCAAATCCTGCTCAGTGGAAGGAGAGACAAAAAGCGCAGTCATCCATTGCGCCAAAGCATGGGCAACCGGTTTTCCCGTTTCACGAAACTCAGGGCGCAGCAGCCACTCAAGTTTGCTGGATAGCATCGAAGCCATAGCCGCCTGACCGCTCAGGCCTTTTTGCGCCTCGATGATGGCTTCCATAAAGATAATTTCGCTGACAAAGTGAATCCGGCCGTCTTTATTGCCGGTGAGGAAGCGAAACTTTGCGTTGGAAATGTTGCTTCTGGAGACATCAAAGATCTGCAGTAGTCGATGATCAAGGGCATGCCCCATTTCATGAGCCATTGAGCCGGCTCCGGATAAACGGGTCAGGTTAATTACATTCAGGCTTGGTTCATAATGTGCTGCTGCCTTGCCCTTGCCGCGAGCACCAAAAGCCAACCCCAAGGCATCGCCTGGCTTATAGGCAGCCTCAACCAGCGGTGCATCCTGCTCTGTTGGCATAGCATCTGGCTGGACACCAAGACCGAGTCGAGTCATGGGCCACTTCAGGGCTTCAGCCATGTCTTCCATGGCATTAAAGGTCAGGCGACAAACATCACGAGTCTCTTGATTGCCCAGCCAGTTGCCCACCTGAAATCCACGAGCGCCGATTGCTGCGGCTAAAGAGGCAAAGTCTTCTCGCTCTAGTTGCTCGGAAGACAGGGGATCGCGCCCATCCCAGTCAATCGCTTGCTTGATGACCGGTGCCTCCCTCTCAACACGGTAGACCTGGGGTTTTTTCTTATCAGGCGTATCAGGCAGTGCTGGTGACTCCTGTGAACCCTGTTCATTGTTGGCCGACTGCTCAGCTGCAGGGCTCTCTGGATCTTTGATGCCAAGAACAGCCAAGTTGACCACAGGCAGAACCAGCGGCGCATCCTTTTCACCAATACTGGGGCGCTCGATCGTCCAAAAGTTTTCCCAGGCTTCGCGCTCCCTGCGGGTAAATCGAAAGGACATATCGTTTGTAGAGCCTCTATTGCAGGCCGACGATAGCTTGACGCGAATCGGCCAGAGGATTTTTTTGGCTCGGTCAAAGCGTTTGCTTTCAGGGATGGACATGGACAACCCGTCAGTCAGGTTTTGCATGGCATTGTAGAACTGATCGGCTGCCACATAGGCAGGCTCGAAGTGATGATGCCTGCTTTCATAATGGGCTGCATCAGCAGAGACATCGATGAGGCATACCCCGTCTCGATCCACGAGCCGACCTTGGTTGTCACTGGCATCAAGCGTAACAGCATCCACATGGATATCCCTGCTTGCACCCTGGGTCTTCATTTCTTCAAGCAGCTTGCTGCCCTCGGTCACCGAGCGGTATTCGCTGTACTCACGAGCCGGTGCCCAGCGAAAAGGGGTAAAGGCTGAGGAAACGAGAGATTTTGCGCGGTGATCACTAAAAATCAGCTCCCTAAGCAATGCCTGCGCCTGTCCGGACAGATCACCTGCGGGTTCAGCATCAAGATTCATCCGGGCTAACTCATGAGGTACGGACTCTAAAAACGATTCAAACGCATAACGACAAGAAAGCACCGTATTGGCATACGCCAAAATGGCTGCAGGTGTTGCAGCCGGTGCTGTTGCCGGCAAATTATCACGCAGATTTTTCATGGACAGCAGAACAGATGCAGGTAAGCCCTGTTCGCTCAATGCCTGAAAATCAGGCTTTGGCCATAACAGGTCTTTTTTGATGGACTTAGCCCAGCCAGAAAGTGTGGATTGATGAAAGCGAGCCACATCAATCTGAGAGGCTGACTCATAAGCCATAATGTCGTGGCGCAAAATATCAAGGGCAGGCTCAGCAAAGGGAAGGTCTCTTCTGTGCTTGCCTCGCTCTAAGTCGGCCAGCCAGCCTAGAGTATGAGCAGCAGCCAAGTGCGGGTAAAACATTCGCTTGTCGGGCGACAGATATGGGTTATCCATCTCTGCGCCGAGTGTTGGTTTTTTTCGTGACAGCTGGCTGCAAGCCTGCAGAGAATCCATAACAGATTCAGCATCCAGATTGACTGAATCCAGGATATTGTTGAACAGGCCAGTCATAAAGCCAGCGTGGGGCATGCCTTCAAAGCCCGGTAGAATGTGATCCCTCGGACTTGCTGAGCGTGTGCCGGATTGTTCCGAGGTTGATTTGTCTTCGGATGTCGGGCGGACTAACAGCTCTGATAGTGCTTTTGCGCGATCTTTTGGTGCGCCTGGCAAAAAGACACCATAATCATTGAGCCGCTCTGCGTTTTTCTTTGACATGCTTGACCTCGATCACTCGATAAACCCTGAATCGACTGACATGGCAGTGACCCACAGGTATTGATTGCTAGTTGCATGATGTATAACCAAAACCAACAGGCTTTCGCATTGTAGCGCTGTACGGGATAACCTGTGTTTGATATGATGCGGCGATATTTGATTACCAGACGCACAAAGGAGTGATTCATGGGTTTTTTAACGGTAAAAACATGGGTTGTTGCCGCCGCCGTAGTCGTAGTTGGTCAGTGGACGGCATCTCACCTGGCACTAAATAAATCTGAAACGGCTTACCAGCAGCTGATTGAGATGATCAATCAGACCGAAGGCTTAAGGGTCGCTGATGAGGCAGCGAACTTTGGTCTCTTTACTGCCAATGGCACCCTGGTCATTGCTCAGGAAGCGTCAGAATGGGAACTCTTTGGTAGCACCCCGGAAGTGTTTTCACATATTGATTGGAAGGGAACGTCAGTTTTCCCGCATTTTTCTTTTGCGGGAAACGTCAAGCACACCGCTGCAATTCCGGTTGATTATGAGCCCTACTGGCGTGAGCGCTTTCGGCAGGGAGTTGGTGTTGAACACTGGGATGATTTGATATTAAAAGGAGAGCTCGGATCCAAAACCAAGATAGAGATCAGCAACCCTAAAGGCGGATCATTTATGTTGAGCCCCACTCTTTTGGGTAAGGTGTATCTTGTAGCGTCTGGCGAAACCAAAATGGAAGTTCAATATTCAAAGCGTGGTTTAGACCTGACCTTTAAATCAGAAAAGGGCACTCTCACCACCCTGCAATCCGACACAGTGATCAGTGATGGCTTTCATTTTGTAAAAATGGATCTGGCTCAGCGTGCTGCGCTGAAGAACTACACTTTGATAGCAAAAACACGTCAAGGCCGGATAACAGGACTTGAACTGAATGCTGAGCAGGCTGATTACTTTGATGGGTCACGCAACGGCAATACTCAGATCAAGCAGGCTGACTTAAAGTTCTATGAAATTGATCGCAAAAGAAACGAGCAAGACCTGATTAGCTTTGCGGTCGATATGTCGGCAGGTGGTGTGACCGTGCACGGGCAGTCGTTTGGTTCTGCCGGCATTAAGGCGACCTTAGGTGATTTTGACAGGGAGTCCTTTTATTTTGTAACCGAAAAAATCCCCATGATTGCCAGTGGATCAGAAGCCGGGCAAGCCTTTGATCGCGGTGGTGAAAGGCATCAGGAAATGCTGTCGCACATGCAGACCCTGCTGGAAAACAGCCCTCAACTGAAGGTCGAAAAGCTTAAAATGGCGGTTGATTTTAACGGCTTGGGGCTAGATCTGGATGCTTACGGGCACCTCGGGTTTAATGCGGAAGGGCTGCCTGCGGACTACATGATGTGGAGCGAGCGCCAGCACAGGCAGTATGACATTCGCAAACACTTTGAATTGCTGCTGAATGCAAATATCCCGGCACCTGTACTACAGATGATGGGATTGCCGCCCCAGCTTGGACAATCCAAGCGCCAGGAAGTGAAGGTGGAAAAAAACACCTTGCTCCTGAATGGGATTCGCCTCACCAGTTTTTAAGCCGGATATACCTTTAAGACCGGCCGCATGGCCGGTTTTTTGTTGGACAAACCTCAAAAAAACACAGAGATAAACAGGAAAAATCATGAAACTCAAAACCTTTGCCCAGCAAAGCATCCATTTGATGCAGGGGTACAGCCAGAAACAATCAGTACAAGTGCACCAGTCTTTGCTGGTGCAACCACCCCCGAAAAAGCTTGAGCGGGCAGGTGTTGTTCGCCTGATCAAAAAGGGAGGTGGCTAGCCTTTTTGGCAAACCCTTGAAAAATAGCAAGGTTATTCCTTTTGTTTATGCTGCTGTGTGTTGTTTAACCCATCAAGCCACAGTCAGCGAGCCTTCTCTTTTTGGATATTTTTTTGTGGGCAGCGCTGGTGCTGTCGATACTGATTGCTGTGACTGCCACTGTATTTACCGGGTGGCAGTATTTAAAACTGCAGGACTTTCAGCGCTCGGTAGCAGAACCCCTGAGCCAGATGACAGATACCCTCAAAGGGGTGGAGCGTGAGGTGCACCTGCACTATCTGGCTGAGCAAACCTGGGCGCATGTCATTGACCTTCAGATACAGGCCATGGAGCGACTAGCCGAGGTTCATCATGGCAAACAAGCCAAGGCATTTGCCTCATTAGCAAATCAGTTGCAGGTGCGCAAAATGCGCCTCACGGATCGATATGAAGAAATGACATACCCAAGCATCACATCCCTCGCAAAAGGCAATGTGGTGCGCTACAACCTCAAGCTGCTTGGCCAGCTACTGGTTGATCAGGTAGCCGAAGGGCGCATTGATACAGGCTCCATCGAAACATTAAAAAGTGACATCGTTATAGGTGCTGACCTGGTGCTGGCAGAGGCGATGCTTTTGCAAGCCGGTCAGCACGTCTCTCGCAAAGAGTACGAGGAGGGGCTTGAACTGATTGAGCGACTTTTCATCAAGCTTGATGAAATCCAGGACTTAAGAAATGTGAGCGATATTCGCACTGCAGCTGAAGAGATCTTTGAACGCTGTCAAAAAAAACTGGGTTACCGGTGAAGCCACCAGAGCGGCCCCAGATGAAGTCGGAGCGGTGAGCTTCAAGAGTAAAATAAAGATTCATTCTTTCTGCGTGAATCTGCCTTATGCCCAGCCTCTCAAAAATAGTATTTACAGCAACCCTGCTGATCACCCTCACATCGAGCTATAGCAGTGCGGAAATTCTGCCACAAGAATCAACCTGCCTTATTCATGAAAAATAGCTGAAAAGTGGGTGTGGCTTTGGTATGCTG
>NZ_JACUUA010000392.1 GCF_014859565.1 Marinospirillum sp.
ACACGCACGGCAGGGAGTGGTTGCTTCTTCCCTGATTGGTTTTCAACACGCCCACAACCACTATCTGGATATGTTTGCCAAACATGGTGTAGTCGGTTTTGTTGCATTACTCGGTTTTATTATTATTCCGTTCATATTGTTTTTTAAATACATCAAAGCACCTTGTGGTGTGGCAAAGTCACTGGCACTTTCTGGCATGGTGGTGACCGCTTGTTTTGCTGTATTCAGCCTGACCCAGGCATTCCTTTGGCATGTTAATGGAATCACAGTTTATTCATTTATGGTGGTGATCCTCTGGTACTACCTACGACAATCCCTGGATGAAATGGCTGATAAAGAATCCGCGAGGCAGGCATGAGAATTTTGATACAAGTACCAACCCGCATTCCTGCCTATAAGTATGGTGGTACTAACCGAGTAGCTTGGTGCTTGGGTAAAGAATTAGTCAAGAAAGGGCATGAGGTGGTATTTCTTGCACCATCCGGCTCAACTTGTGATTTTGCAGAAATTGTTGAGCACGATCCATCCAGGACTTTGCAAAATCAAATCCCGGCTGGTGTGGACATGGTTCACCTTAACCAGGAGTTTGAGCACTGGCCGGGAGCCCCTTTTTTATTTACACAGCATGGCAACTTTAATCATTTCCCGCTGCCTTTGAATACTGTTTTTGTGTCTCGGCGTCATGCAGAGCGTCATGGATCTGAGTCTTACGTATATAACGGCTTAGACTGGGATGAGTATGGTGCGGTGGATTTGCAAAGCCATCGTTCATTCTTTCATTTCCTTGGTAATGCAGCTTGGCGAATCAAAAACGTCAAGGGTGCCATTGATGTTGTGCGGCATTCCCGTCAGGAACGGCTGGAAGTGCTGGGTGGGTACCGTGTTAATTTCAGAATGGGTTTTCGTCTGACCTTAAGCCCCCGTGTTGGTTTTCACGGTATGGTTGACGATGTTGAAAAATTTAAATTTTTACGTCAGTCAAAAGGCCTGATTTTTCCTGTGCGCTGGGATGAGCCTTTTGGTTTGGCAGTGATTGAAAGCCTGTATTTTGTTTGCCCTGTTTTTGGTACACCTTACGGTGCCTTGCCGGAATTGGTTAATCCTGATGTAGGTGTGTTATCAACGAGCCGAGCAGAGCTGACGGCTGCCATAGAGCAGAGCAGTGATTTTTCTTCGTTGCGTTGTCATGAGTATGCACGGGATGAGTTTAACTCTGCGCTGATGACAGAGCGTTATTTGGATCGGTATGAAAAGATTTTGAATGGTCAGACCTTGAATCAAAGCGAACCAGCCATGATTGGTGGTCATACCCGTCAGTTTCTGGAGTGGAAACCATGAACCAGCCACTGGATGTGTTTGTTATCAGTCTTGCTGATTCTGCTGCAAGGCGGGCAAGAAGCTCGGAGCTGTTGAATGATCATGGTGTTGAGTTCGAGTTTATAGATGGAGTGGATGGTCGTAAGGGTGGTCATCCATTGCTGGGCAGGTTTTGTGCAGACAAGTTTCTAGTGCGTCATGGTCGCCCTTCTGTTCCGGGTGAGGCCGGATGTTATGCCAGCCATTACCTGGCTTGGCAGAAGTGTGTGGAGCTGAATCGCCCGATTGTGGTGTTTGAGGATGATTTTGCTGTTCGTGATAACATCAAGGAGGCTTTTTCTTTATTACCAGAATTGATGAATGACTATCCATTTATCCGTCTGGAAGATAATGGCCCCATTCTGCATAAAGAAGTGAAACAGTTGGGTATTTATACCTTGTCGCGCTTTTTAAAGATTCCACAGCGTGCAACCTGTTATGCCCTTGCACCCTCTGCTGCGCAAGCTTTTATCAAGGCCAGTGAGGAGTTTATTTATCCAGTGGATGTGTTCATTCGTCATCAAAATCTGCACCAGGTTCCTATCTATGGTTTGCAACCTTATCCGGTTCGTCCGGCAGATCCAGCTGGCGATCATTCTGAAATTGGCAACCGCCATCGTAATAAAGGCCCTTTCTGGTGCAAACTAACCAAGCTGGTGTTCAAGCTGCGTAATGCTGTAATGAATATCCTGACAAATGTTCGACACAGCCTGAAAGGGCGTTGAGGTTTATTTATGAGCAAGGCTGA
>NZ_JACUUA010000096.1 GCF_014859565.1 Marinospirillum sp.
TTGGATTCGTGCGGGATCTGTCGGTTTTGGTGCTGGGAAAAAAAGAGCAAAACTGCTAAATTTGTTTAAAAAATAGACTGCTGGGTCTTGTGCGGATCTGCATTTAACTATACCATTCGGTTTTACTGTACCGAATGGTATTTTTATTTGTGGGGTTATTAACATGCCAAAAGCAAGACGCAGCAACAATTCACGTGAACACATTCTGGATGCTGCTCAAAAGGTGGCTATAGAGAAGGGTGCTGCCAAAGTCAGTCTGGATTCAGTGGCAAAAGAAGCCGGTCTGACCAAGGGAGGGGTGCTGTATAACTTCCCCAGCAAAGAAGCACTAATCAGCGGGATGCTGGAGCGCCTACTGGGTCATCACTGCCCCTTGGTGGATGAACGTCGTGCCGAGCTGGAAGGCCAGCCTAATCCAACCTTACAGGCTACTTTAGGTGTGATCCGCACCCTAGAAACCGTGGACAAGAACATCCCCATGGCAATCCTGGCCGCTGCTGCTCAGAATCTGGAACTGCTGCAGCCCATGCGGGATGAAATCAAGCAGCGTTATCAGCAGATCTGTTCAGAAAGTACCGATCCTGATCATGCCAGTTTGTTATGGGTGGCTGGTGAAGGGTTGATGCTAATGGATATGCTGGGTCTCTTGCCTTTCGGAAGTGAGCAAAAAGATCAGTTATTAAAGAACTTGGAACAAGGTGCAAGGGAGTTGCAAACATGAGGATTTTCTTGAATAAACCTCTGTATGGCATGGCTGGTTTGTTGCTGATGGCGGGTGTGCTGACAGGCTGCAATTTGAGCGAAGCTCAGAACAGTGCTGCTGAATCCCTTGCCAGTGTGAAGGTGGAAACTCTGGGTGAACTGGTACCGGCGATTAGTCGTCGTTTTGTGGGTCGGGTGGATGCCGTCAGCAGTGTTGATTTGTCGTTTCAGGTGGGCGGGCGTTTAACCGAGCTGCCTGTACAGCAGGGTCGTTTACTGCCAAAAGGCAGTCTGCTGGCAGCACTGGATGCCCGTGATTATCAGCTGGCACTGGAGCAGGCTCAGATACAGCAACAGCAGACACTACGAGATCTTAACCGTAAGCGTTCCCTGCTGGATAACAACTCGGTTTCACGTGCGGTGGTGGAAGAGGCCCAAGATCAATTCCGCTTGGCTCAACTGAGGGTGGAATCTGCTCAGCGTAACCTGTCTTACACCCGTATTACCGCCCCTTCCGATGTATTAATTACCCGCCGTCTGGCCGATCGTTTTGTGAACCTGCAGCCGGGTACACCTGTGGTGCGTGTGCAGGATGTCACGGAGTTTCGAGTGCATATCAGTGTTCCAGAAGACCTGGTGCGTCGGGTCAGCAGCCCGGAACTGGTAAAAGCTGAGTTATTGTTGCCGGGTGGTGAGGATCAGCGAATGTTACTGGAGTACCGGGAACATGCCACTGAGCCGGATCAGGTGGTGCAAACCTATCAGGTCACCTTTGGTTTTGAGCGTCCGAAAGATTTAAATCTGCTACCGGGTATGACGGCCACGGTGCTGGTTACGGCTGCACCCCAGTTGCGTGGTGCAGATCAGCTGGATGTGCCGGTTGCTGCCCTGAACAGTGCAGCAGATGGCAGTTTTTATCTGTGGGTTTTTGATCCTCAGACCAGTGAAGTGCGTCAGCGCAGTGTTCGTGTAGGAGTGATGGGTGGCGAACGGGTGCAGTTGTTATCTGGTGTGCAAGCTGGTGAGCAGGTGATTACTGCTGGTACTTCACGCTTGCGGGAAGGGATGCGTGTGCGCCCTTTCAGTCACTTTTAAGGAGCGATCAGCATGGATATCGCACGTCTTTCCATTCAGCGCCCAATGAATACCTGGTTATTAATGTTGTTGTGTCTGCTGGGTGGCATCTGGGCACTGATGACGCTGGGGCGGCTGGAAGATCCAGCCTTCACTATCAAGCAGGCGATAGTGGTGACTCCTTATCCCGGTGCCACAGCAGTGGAGGTGGAAGAAGAAGTCACCGAGCTGATGGAATCTGCCATCCAGCAGTTATCCCAGTTACGCCGTATTCAATCCCGCTCCATGCCGGGGCTGTCTGAGATCACGGTAGAGATCAAGGACACTTACAAAGGAGATGATATTCCGCAGATTTGGGATGAATTACGCCGCAAGGTAGGGGATGCCCAGTCGCAGCTGCCACCGGGGGCAAAATCCTCCCGGGTGGTGGATGATTTTGGTGATGTGTTTGGTATTTTTTATGCTGTAACGGCAGAAGGTTACAGCGACAGTGAAATCCGCGAGCTGGCAAGATTTTTACGCCGTGAGCTGCTGACCGTACCGGGTGTAGCCAAGGTGAGCACTGCCGGTGAACCGGAAGAGCGTATTTATATTGAAGTCTCTCACGAAAAGCTGACCCGCCTGGGATTGCCGGTGGAGCAGGTGATGAACACCCTGCAGACCGAAAACTCGGTGGAAGATGGTGGTGAGATACGTGTGGGTGACCAGCGGGTGCGTTTAGTGACTCGCCCCGGCCTGGATTCACTGGTCAGCCTTGAAGCATTACGGGTCGGGCGGGCGGGCAGTACCGAACAGATCAGCCTGATTGATGTGGCACAGATCAGTCGTCGCAGTGCAGAAAAACCGGATCAGCTGATCCGGTTTAATGGTCAGTCGGCTTTTACTCTGGCGGTTGCCGGGGTGGCGGATACCAATATTGTTCAGGTTGGGCAGGCCGTGGATGCTCACCTGACCAGCTTGCAGCATCAGATTCCACTGGGTGTGGAGTTATACCCGATTTATGAGCAGCATCAGGTGGTGGATGAAGCCATCAATAGTTTTATGCTGAATCTGGCCATGTCGGTTGCCATCGTAATAGGCGTGTTGTGCTTGTTTATGGGTTGGCGTGTTGGTGTGGTGGTGGGTATGACTCTGCTGCTGACCGTGCTGGGCACCACCTTCTTTATGCGAATTTTTCACATCGAAATGGAGCGTATCTCGCTGGGGGCGTTGATTATTGCCATGGGGATGCTGGTGGATAATGCCATTGTGGTGGCTGAAGGCATGCTGATCAACATGCAAAAGCGCATCAAATCACTGGATGCCGCCAGTGATGCCGTCAAACGCACTCAGATGCCTCTCTTGGGTGCCACAGTGATAGGTATCATGGCTTTTGCCGGTATCGGTTTATCACCGGATGCCACAGGCGAGTTCCTGTTTTCGCTGTTTGCGGTGATCGGGATTTCTCTGCTGCTGAGCTGGGTGCTGGCGGTCACCGTCACACCACTGTTGGGGCATTACTTTTTTCGTGTTCCAGAAGGTGATGCACCACAGGAGCCTTATGCGGGCAAGGTGTATGGACTCTATCGCAGCCTGCTGGACAAAACCCTGCAGGCACGGCGCACGACCCTGCTGGTGCTGGCTGTATTGACTCTGGGCAGTTATGCCGGTTTTGGCTGGGTCAAACAGGCCTTTTTCCCGGATTCCAACACCCCGATCTTTTACATCAACTATGAGCTGCCCCAGGGCACGGATATACGTGCTACAGCACGAGACATCGAGCTGATTGAGCAACGGGTGCTGGAAAAATCGGGAGTAGTCAGTGTTGCCAGTTTTATCGGGCAGGGTGCCAGCCGTTTTATGCTCACCTACGAACCCCGCCAGCCGGATACCAGTTATGGTCAGCTGATTATTCGGGTCGATGATCGCAACCAAATTGATTCCTTGGCTGCTGAGTTGCGTAACGAACTGGCCGATGATTTCCCCAATGCAGCAATTTATACCCAGCGACTGGTGTTTGGCCCCGGTGGTGGTGCCAAGATTCAGGCTCGTTTTTCTGGTGCAGATGCAAAAGTGCTGCGCGAATTGGGTGAACAGGCACGTCAATTGATGGAAGTTTCTGCTGACTTGACTGATGTACGTCACAACTGGCGGGAACAGGAGTTGACCCTGTCACCGGTTTTTAATGAAGAACGGGCACGCTATGCCGGTATCAGCCGTCAGGATCTGGCACAAACACTGAAGTTTTCCACTGAAGGTATGAGGGTCGGCGGTTATCGGGAAGGTGTAGAGCGTCTGCCGATTATTGCCCGCCCACCGGAAGCTGAGCGTCTGGATGCCAGTCGTTTGCTGGATCGCCTGATCTGGAGTTCTGTGGAAGGTGCGTATGTACCCTTAACTCAGGTGGTGGAGCGTTTTGAACTATTGCCGGAAGATGCCCTGATCCACCGTCGTGATCGTGTGCGCACCCTGACGGTGGAGGCTGAGCCAACGGCAGATAAAACAGCCGATGAAGCTTTTCGTCTGATCAGGCCAGTGATTGAAAGTCTGCCACTGCCAGAAGGTTATAAACTGGAGTGGGGTGGTGAATACGAAAACTCCCGCGATGCTCAGGCATCCCTGGGGCAGCAGCTACCACTGAGTTTTCTGGTGATGCTGGTGATATCAGTGCTGTTGTTTGGTCGTCTGGGTCAGCCATTGGTGATCTGGCTGGTGGTGCCCATGTCAGCAGTGGGTGTAGTGCTTGGTCTGTTGATCAGTGGACTGCCGTTTAGTTTTACTGCACTGCTGGGTTTTCTCAGCCTGTCTGGAATGCTGATGAAAAATGCCATTGTGCTGGTGGATGAAATTGACCTGCGGATTGCCGAAGGTGGTTATGCACTGGATGCACTAAAAGAAGCCTGTGTCAGTCGTTTGCGACCGGTATTTCTAGCCGCTGGCACCACCATACTGGGGATGCTACCCTTACTGACAGATGCATTTTTTGCCAGTATGGCGGTCACCATTATGGGTGGTCTGGCGTTTGCAACCTTGCTGACGTTGATTGCTGTACCGGTACTTTACACTTCACTGCTACTGGGAAAACACCATAAGACATGATGGATGCAGAGCAAGGTTGCTGGCTGCTGAACAAAGAGCCAAACAAAAAACGTTTGCAGAATCTACTGGGTTCTTCCTTGAAGTTAACGGATGAAGATCAGTGGCAATCCACTCGCTGCTTGCTGGATGATTTTGACTGGCACCTGCACCAGGCCGGGCTGACACTGTTTTACACCAGTCAGAACCGCCAGCAGGTGCTGAATTCAGAAGCCAGCCTGTATGAAGGAGAAGCATTGCTCTGCCGCCAGCCGCTTACTCAGCATCCCCGCTTCTGGCAGGACCTGCCGGAAGGGGAGCTGCAGGATCAGCTGAAAAAACATCTCGGTCTTAACTCACTACGAGCTGTTTTGCAGGTTGCGCAACAGCATGAATTGCTGGCCTGCCGAGATGATGAAGGCAAGGTGGTGTTAAGGCTGGAGATCCTGCGGCAGCAAATTCACAGCCTTGCCAGTGAAGAGACACCCCGTAAACACCGGATACTTTTCCGATTGTTGCCCTTGCGAGGTTATGCCTCCGAGGCAGCCAAGGTCATGGATCTGCTGGACAAACTGTTACTGGAGCCGGCGCAACCATTAAAAGCCAGTGAGCTGCTGGAATTTTGTGCCCTCAATCCACAACAGGCTTGTCCGGACAATCTCTTGCCCCACGATGCCAGTGAGGCCACTGCCACTGCTCTGCGCCACACAGCTTTGCAATTTCTGCAGCAGGCCAGACGTTATGAACCCGGTATTCTTGCTGATACCGATACCGAGTTTCTGCACCAGTACCGAGTCAATCTTCGCCGGGTGCGCTCCTTGCTCAGCCTGTTAAAACAGGCTTTGCCGCAAGAGCAGGGTCGCCAGCTGCGTCAGCGTCTGGCGGCACTGGCAGCAAACACCGGGCAGCTGCGCGATCTGGATGTTTTTTTGTTACAGAAAGACTTTTATCAACAGCTGTTACCTCAGGTTTATCGTCCCGGCCTGGAGGCCCTGCTGAAAACAACGGCTCGGCAGCGTAAAAAAATCCACCAAACCTTGACCCGTCAGTTGCTTGCTACAACCCATGAAAGTGATTATCACTGGTTGCAGCAACAACTGGCCGTTGAAGTACCAGAAGATTTGCTGGATGCCAGCGCCCCCTTGGCGAATTTACCTTTGGGCGAAGTCGCCACACAAAAAATCCGCAAATCCCACAAACGCATTTGCCGATTTGTTGCTGATCTGGATGAAAACACACCGGATGAGCAGGTGCACGAGCTGCGGATTGAATGCAAAAAGCTGCGTTATCTGTTGGATTTTTTCTCACTGCTCTACCCTGCCGAACAGATAAAACCGCAGCTGAAGGCATTAAAACGCCTGCAGAATATTCTGGGTGACTTTAACGATTTTGGGGTGCAGCAGGTATTTCTGCTGCAACAACTGCAGGCCAATACCCCACCGGAGCAGGTGGCTGCAGTAAATGGCCTGGTGGCACTGCTGTACAGCAAGCAGCTTCTGGCACGTAACAAGGTCATGAAAGCGCTCGCTGCTTATGCAGCACAACCCCTGCAACTGGAGATAACAGCATGAAAACCTTGGCGATCTACAGCATGAAGGGTGGTGTGGGGAAAACAGCCACCTCCGTCAATCTGGCTTACTGGGCTGCAGCGTCAGGTTTAAAAACCCTGTTGATTGACCTCGATCCCCAAGGGGCATCATCTTTTTATTTTCGCATCAAACCGGCCAAAAAAAGCTGGGGTAAACGCTTTTTTAAGGCCTATGAAAACCTGCTGGAAAATATCCGCGCCAGTGATTATGAAGGGCTGGATGTGATTCCCGCACACCTGAGTTTCCGTAACTTTGATGTGTTGCTGAACAGCCTGGATAAACGCAAAAGTCGCCTGAAAAATATTCTTAAAGGCATGAAGTCAGAATACGATCTGGTCATTCTGGATTGCCCGCCCAGCATCGGGCAGTTATCCGAGGCGGTATTCACTGCGGCAGATCAGCTACTGATTCCGGTGATACCCACCACCTTGTCAGAACGAACCTTTAAACAGCTGCTGGATTTTTTTGAGCAGGAAGACTATTCCAGAAAAAAAATCCTGCCATTTTTTTCCATGGTACAGCAGCAAAAATCCATGCACAAAAACACCCAGGAAACCCTGCGACAGGGTAAACCTGCGTTTCTGGATACAGTGATTCCTTTTTCTGCTGATGTGGAAAACATGGGGGAATACCGGGCACCGCTGGATGTATTTGCCCGCAGCAAACCTGCCAACCTTGCGTACAAGGATTTATGGCAGGAGCTAAAGAGCAAGCTCTAACCTCAAACCACCTGCCGGATTTATTCATCCAGCAGGTGACGTGTTTCAAAGCCCATAATCAGAGAGCCCCAGCGCTTGCCGTCTATATGGATCGGGATGGAGAGATCATTAAGGATTTCTCCAGTATCACGGATGAAGGTTTGCAGCAGGAAGGGACTCTCATGGGTACAGCGTCGTTGCTCCGGACGGGTATCAAAGAAGATACGACGGTTGCGGCACAAGGCGTTGTCCTTCTCAAAATCACCGGTTAAGGGGTTGGATACCTTATGATGGTGAACAGGCAAGTAACCTTCACTGTTGATCGCCACCGCATAAATAAACTCTGGATGCTGCTGCAGAAAACCATCAAACAGCGCCTGTAACTCTGATTCCACCTGTTCGGTATAACTGGTCAGATACTGGGTTGGCTTCTGACCGGGATTAATGGGTCGATAATTACGGTCAAACAGGTTCAGCCCACGATGCTGGAAGTTTTCCAGTTTCTCTGCGGTTTCTGCAGCCCAGAGATACCCCAGTTGGGTCATCTTTTCAAAACCACCAAAACCGATGATAAAGCGGGACAACAATTCCTGGGTGCGCTCAGTAGCTAGCTCCAGCTCAAAGGAGTTTTCGCGAGACTGCTCCATATCCTGCTTGACCGCCTGAGAAAGATCAGTGATGCTGCTGACATTCTCGTGAGTTTCCTTGTTGGTGTAAGAAAGCTCATCAATGGCTGCAGAAATAGTGGTCAACTGCTGATTCATCTGCTCAAACCCAGCCACCATATCAATAAACTGGTCACTGGTGCGGGTCATGAAACCTTCAGTTTCCTGAACATGCTGCAAAATGGCACCTGCACCGGTTTCTGTTTTACCGACCAAGCTGGTCATCTCAGTGATATTGGTGTGGATCTGCTGAGTGGCTTGTCCCACCTTCTGTGCCAGAGTGCGAACTTCATCAGCCACCACAGCAAAACCTCGACCGGCATCACCGGCACGTGCAGCTTCAATCGAGGCATTGAGTGCCAGCAGGTTGGTCTGTTCGGAAAAATCGGCCACCACAGTAAGAATATTGCGGATATTGTCCGAGTTCTGACTCAGGGTAGTCACCGTTTCCTGAAATCCTTGTGCCAGCTGTGCCACCCGTTTGATCTGTTCGGAAACATCCTTCAATTCGTTGCTGGACAGGTGAATTTCTTCCAGATTACGACTGGTTTGCTGGCTGATATTGGCGGTATTCGAAGCAATTTCTTCCACTGCCAGCGTTGCCTGGCTGCTGGATTCAAAAATCTGCTGTGCCTGTTGTTCCTGACGGGTGGATGATGCGGCGGCCTGTGCCAACATCTTCTGCACTCTGGCCGCATTTAATGCCACGCTAACCGAGTGGTGGCGGGTTTCGCTGATCATCTGTTTTAACCGACCGGAAAACTCGTTATAGCTGCGAGCCATTTCCGAGATTTCATCAAAAGTGTAATCCGGCAAGGTGGCGGAAATGTCGCCATTTTTATCACGGATGGCTTGTAACACCTTGGTGATGTCACGAATGGGCTTCACAAACAGGTGGCGCATAAAAAATACAGTAAACATACCGATGACTAACGCTATCAGACTGGATAACCCCAGCAACCACCAGAAATTCATCAGCATCGGGTACAGGGCTTCGGACTGACCAACAGCACTGACCTTGTCTTCCAGTTGTTTCAGGTAATAAATGGCGAGTACCACCAGGATGGCCTGGGGCAGCAACAGTGCAACAACATTCCCTACTATTTTGCGCGTGAGGGTGTACCAAAAAGCTTTTTCAATCGTGCGGTATAAATTCATGGTCGCGACTCTTGTTATAGGAATATGACCCAAACCATTAAATATGCCACTTTAGTGCATAAAAATGAAGCGATTAAGACTAATGGCGGGGATATAAGGTTCGGCATTGACAGACAGGGCAATCGGGCTTAATTGATACCCAGTAGCTTGAGCAGCTAGTCATTGTCCCGCCTTATTCACGAGACATGGCTGAAAGGTGGGTGTGGCAATGGTATGCTGTTGAAATATGACGTGTTCCAGCAAGAACGGTTTATCTCAACGACCAAAGCCACGGGTGAAACTATACCACCATGACAACCTCATTCAACACCTCCGTGAATCTTTCGCTCAGCAACCAGGCCAACAGCAGCGATGCCGGTGCTCTTCTGGTGCGTGAAGCTCTGGAAAAAAGCCAGGTGATGAACTTTCTTGCTGATCACCTCACCGACTCCCGTGATCCTGCGCGTTACCCGAAATTCAAAAGAAAGCACGGCAAGCAGTCCAGTTACCACTGTACGAGCGTAAGTGCAGGTGAAAACTGGATCAAAATCCCAAAAATGGAGCCGATTAAGGCACGGATTCATCGCAAGGTTGAGGGTCAGTATCACCCGTGCTTGTCAGATAGAGACAGAGATGTGAATGCAGCGCTCAACATTCGAGCGCAGGGTATTTTGAAATTAAAGGCCGCAGGACTATCGGTCTCTGCCACTGGAGACCAGCGTCAATCGGGTCACGCACCCGTTGCTGCCTGAGAAGTTGGAAGCCTCGCCCGTGGCGCTTGAGCGTAGGGCGGGGAGCAGTCACACTAGAGCTGCAGGCTGACCAGACCCAAACGATGGACTTCATGAGTCATTTCAGGGGTTTTGAGTTCACGCATCCGGGTGATGACTTTTTCAAGCAACAATTCAGGTTCGCCGCGCTGAGGAAGTTCCGCCACACCAATGCATGAATGAATTCTGAGGGTAGGAAACTCAGAATATTTAACCTTACTCAAAGCCTTGTTAATTCGTTCTGCCAGCAATAAACCATCCTGCTGACCCTTGCCAGGCATCAGGATGCATAGCTTGCGTCCACTGAAGCGCGCACAGATATCATCCCGGCTAGCACAGTGCTGCAACAGGCTTCCCATGTTACGCAGCACTCTGTCACCAATACTCTGGCCGAACTGCTCGTTGATTTCATGCAGGTTTTTCATATCAATGGTGACCAGCGCCAAGCGTAAACCATTAGGCCCGACTTGATCCAACAGCTCGCGGAACACCTGCAGGAAAGCATCACGCTGGTAAAGTGCGGTTGTTTTGTCCTGGCGGGATTCGATCTGCGCATCAGCCAGCAGATTGTGCACTTGATCCGTTACGGCAACCCGTTCGGCAATATCTCTGCCGCTGGCCAGAATAAAATGACGTCCATCAGAGTCAATCAGCTGCAGGCGAAATTCAAAATCATGTGCAACTCCCAGATTACGGCGTACCGGAGTAACCAGCGTTGCTCCCTCACCTTCATCCAGCATCCGCAGGTTGTCGAGTATGCCTTCAAGCTCAGCACTGGTGAGTTCTGGCATAAAAACCAGAGGTGACTCACCAATTAGCGAGTCGGGTGGGTAACCTAACCAGCTCGAACCATGATCATTAATAAACAGCAGTTTTAGATCCGCTGGATCAAGCACCAGCACCAAATCCAGTGACTGCTGGAGTATATGAGCAATTTCCTGTTCAGAAATTTTAGCCAAGACCCTTTCCTTCTGAAGCTGATTATGACAACGGCAAAAACGTTATGCGCTACTGCTTTATAGATTAACTCTAACAAAGCTGCAAGCGGAAGCATAAAGTACAAAAAAACACGAAACCAGCAAGAATCACCAGTTTAATGCTTGCCGCACAAACGGGATAGTGAGCTTACGCTGTTGCTTTAAGCTGGTCTCATCCAGTGTATCCAACAGGGCAAAAAGGCCGCTTAGTCGACGTGGGCTGCGATTCAGCACATAACGTCCAACCTCATCTGGCATTTCCATGCCTCGCTGTTTAGCGCGCATTTTGAGAACTGTCAGTTTCTCCTCATCCTTAAGGGTTTGCAGTTGGTAGGTCAGCCCCCATGAAAGCCGTGAAGCCAGATCCTGAAGCTGCACATCCAGATGAGAGGGTGCACAACTGGCCGCAATCACCAGCATTCCCTCTTTCTCCTTGATCCGGTTAAACAGATGGAACAGCGCCTCTTCCCAATCAGGTTGGCCTGCCACCAGATGCAGGTTGTCTATACATACCAATCCATCATCGGGTTCAGCCAGTCTGGATGCCTGCTGACCAGTTTCATTCAGATCCAGGTAAACTGCCGTTTTGTGTCGCTGTTCAGCGTCGGCACAGGCAGCATGCAACAGATGGGTTTTGCCTGAGTCTTCCCGCCCCCACAAAAAAATATAGTGAAAACCATCAGCCCGGAGCTGTTCACGCAATTCTCCAAGTGCAGCGGCATTCTGGCCAGGTAAAAAATTGCCAAAATGCAGGTCATCCTGAAGGTTGACTCCCAGAGAAAGCTGCATGGACTGAAGCACTATAAGCGACCCTTTTTAATTCGATTGCCAGCGAAAATAAGCATCCACCTGCCCAGCTTGTGCTGCTGGAGCCGATGTATTAACTGCTTCACTGTAATTACGGCTCTGTTGCAGACCTAGAAAGGGTTCTTCTTTCATTCGTCCATCCAGAGCCAGGTTGGCACGAAACTGACTCAAGCCACCTCGTAAGCCCAGCTCTAGCAACAGCTGCTGATCCTGAGCCTGCACTATCCGTACCTGACTGGTCAGAGACAGCCCATTAAGATAACGAGTGAGTGCGGCATAGTCACGGGTTGACTGTACATTGGAGACCCGCACACGATAGGTTCCGGTACCCTCTCCAGGCTGGCTGGCATAACGGCGGGACAACTCTTCTGCAACAAAGTTAACCCCTTCATCCAGCGCAGCACCCAGGGTGGCTACCGAGGCTCTATGTGTGACACTGTCAATACCGGTAAAAAGTTGCCACTGCACCGTCCAGCTGTTGCCGGAAGGTTGGATACGAGCAATCGCTACAGCATCGGGTTTATAAATCTGTGAAGCATCTAATACCTCACGTGCAAAACCACCCCATACATCTGATAGCAATGTGGAAGGGATAGGATGGATTTTTGAGTTGGGTAGTGTTGTCGGAAGACCGCGCTGACTGGCACGAGTCAACAAGGCGTCAGACAATGGCTCGTTGGACTCCGGGCTGACCAGATATCGCCCTTGCCGCCCTTCCAGTGCAATCCAGAAAAGTGTTCTTGGGCGATTACTGTCCCAGATTGGCAGTTCAAGCCTTCGCAGCAGCTGGCTGACACCCGCAGGATCAAACTCCAGCTCCAGTATCTGAGCGCGGACTTGATCCCCTCCTGCAAGAGTGATCAATTCATTGCTGCTCTTGTAGCTGAACTGGGTAATCAGTCGCTGCGCCGAAGTCAGCTCATGCCAGACAGCATAACGCGGATGATCCTTATAGGCTTCCGGAGCTAGGGCAAAATCCTCCGGCGGCATTTTATCCCGCACTTTTGTGGTACCGGAAGCGCGCACCAGCAACTGTTGTAATAGCTGATTGGCGGCTGTGGCACGGGTGGTATCGGATGTATCCGCTACCGGTATGCTCAGGTTGTAAAG
>NZ_JACUUA010000393.1 GCF_014859565.1 Marinospirillum sp.
ACAGCATTAATGCCAGCAAAAATCCCAGTGTAAATATCAACAGGCTGCCGACTATCAAGATCAGTAATGGTTGATCGCGCCAGAGATCCAGCAAAGAAACCGGCTTCGACTGATTATATGGGGGTAATTTAAGTGCAAAGGCGAGGCGATCCATCACTGAGTAGTCGGCCGGGGGGGAAAAACCATCAATACCCAGCGCCAGAACAGCGGGATGATCCGGTGCAAGATTCAGCAATGCTCGAACAAGTTCACGGGTACAGGCACACTCACCAATGGAAGCCAGCGGCCACTCAGGATAAAGGCGGGTGGAGACTTGAAAAGGAAAACCAGCATATTGCTGTGGGTTAAGTACCTGCAATTGGCCAGGTTTTAGCTCTCCTTGCCTGAGCTTGGACTCCAACACACCCGTACGGACAAAACCAGCCACGTACTTACCCTGCAGCAAAGCAGTAATGACCGCATCGTGACTACCCAGTTCCTCAACCTCAAAATCCTGCTGTGGATGGATATCGAGCTGCATTAACTCATACACCTGAGTCTGATACCCACCCAGAAAATAAGTACCTGGCACTGCAACACGTTGATGCCGTAACTGAGAGAGCTCCGAGATGCCTGCAGCTGGGTCAACCAAAATCACCCCGCCCAGTGCACGGGTGGGGATACCCTGCTCCAGATTCACCAGTGTCACCAAAGGTCCCTGCAAAGCGTAATGATGACGTAGCAGGTTGTAATGACTTGGATTGGTCAAAACCAGATCCAGACGCCCCTCCTCAACCGCCTGTGTTAACTCCGGCAAATCAAGAATCTGCAGATGAATCTGCGACCCCTCCAGCTGCTCGTTAAGGTAGTCAACCAGCGGCTGAAAACGCTCCTGCATCAACTCAACAGGTCGATAGGCAAATACACCCAACTGAAAATGTTGCTTGTCTTCTGCCATGCCAGTCAGCGAAAAAAGCAGTAAAACGGCCAACAACCACTTGTGCATACTGGCGGCAGTAAACCTTGAACACTTGCAACAATTCATATCAAAACAGTTTCCCTGCTGCTACAGACCAAAGTGCATTCTGTTCACTCTGCTCAGCAGGGTGTCAGGACCATCACAAGGCTGTTTAGTCATTTTTGCAAAGACTAACACCTCTTTTTTACATTAGGAAACTAAAAGCTGCACGTTACAGCGGGTTTTCCGATGAGAATGAAACAATTGGGTTACATTCATTAAGCGGAACAAATCCTATACAATAACTTGACATGCGGTTGTACATAGCTCATCTTGAGGCAGAGTTAATACAAAACCTATCAATCAACAGCAGGGGAACACCATGGAAATAGTATCTTTTGGTTCCGACAATATTGAAAACACTCTGGCTAAGATGTCCAAACAGCAACTGGATGGTGTTGCTTTTGGTGCCATTCAACTGGATGCTCAAGGCAAGATTCTTCAGTACAACGCTGCAGAAGGTGATATCACTGGACGCGACCCAGGCAAGGTGATTGGTAAAAGCTTCTTTCGTGAAGTGGCACCCTGCACCAACCGCCCCGAATTCAAGGGTCGTTTTGATGAAGGAGTTAAAGCGGGCAATCTGAATGTCATGTTTGAGTACACCTTTGACTATGAAATGAAACCCACCAAGGTGAAGGTGCACATGAAAAAAGCCCTGACGGGTGACAGCTTCTGGGTTTTTGTTAAACGTCTTTAATCCCCGTCGTTTTGCCGCAACAAGAGGTGTGTTTATGCAGGGTTTTGAACTGAGTGAAACCGCTCTTCTGGAGATCATCAAGGCATTGGTCGCTGATGAACTCAAGGGTTTAAGGCCTGAAGCGACTCAGGATATTTTTCCTGATGATTGGGATAAACACACCTCGATTCATCCTTTACCTGCCGATTCCGAGCAGGTCTCCTTACAAGCGGATTCGCTGGAAAAGCTGGCGCTGGCCACCCGTGTGACCGACTTTTTCCAGCTTCGTGAAAGTGGCCTTGAAGATTATCTACTGAGATACAAAACCCTGGGGCAATGGGCGGATCTGGTGGCTGAAGCCAGAAAGCGTGGCACTCAGAACCTCACCTTCTATACCTCT
>NZ_JACUUA010000097.1 GCF_014859565.1 Marinospirillum sp.
AACCTCAGCCTTTTGAACTGATCTGCAAACAGTGCGGCTGGAGCAAAACCTTTGCGCCGCGTAGTGATGCGTTTATCGAAGGCCACGACTATGTAAGCAACTGCCCCAAGTGCGGGAATAGTGAACTTGAACATAAAGCAGCAGGGCCAGTGAAGGGCTTGCTGGCAGAGTTGCGTGAGCAAATTAATCGCAAGTAGGCTTTATTTTTATTTAAAGCAAATGCAATTAATAATGTTGCGATTTTAACAACTAAGTGATTTTTGTTTGATTTTTTTAATCTTTTAAAGAGGGTGGACAAATGAGCGTATGGAATTGGGTGGAAATTATAGCAAGGATTATCCTATTGATTGCGGAAGGCATGTCAAAAGAAGATGCAGTAAGAAAAGCTTCATCTGAATTTGGTGTGTCTGAAAATGAAATCTGGAAGCGCGGAGGATTTTAATTTTTCTAGAAATTGCAATAGGCTGCATACTTTAAAGCCTTTAAGATGGAATATTTATTTATGAATCTATATCTGTCGCTAGAGAGAAATAAAAACAGCTTTAATTTCCTTGAACGATCTGTTGCCGACATACAGCGTCGTCATATAAGTTTTAAGAAATTGTGTGATGGGCGCGATGGTGCAGAGGTTTTATTTGATTTGCTTTTTGTAGATAACATGCCATTTAATGGATTTATCTCAAATCGTGAGCGTGAAAAGCAAAATCCCCGTTATGCACAAATGGCTATTCGTGTTCGAGTTGAAGGAAGAGAAAACTGGCCCTTTCCTCCGCATTGCTCATTTATGGCAATAGGTAGCTGGAATGCTGAGCATCCATCACCAATTTTTATCATCAACAAGTTCATGGAAGTCGCAGATCTTTCCGCAAGATCATTCGAGCAAGAGATCACTGCTTTTGCTGTGCATGACAGCCTTTCATCAGAGCAAGGATCTCCGCGTGTTGAGCGTACTAACAATCTTCTGACTCCAGGGCTTCTTGAAGGCTTGCCACCTATATCTCTTGAAACAGGCCGTCAACTTGGGGAGTGGAGCGAATTCTTAGCATGGAAAAGAAAACTCATACAGAAAAAAATGAGGGGGGTACGTTACATAGAACGAGAGTGGAGAAACAACCATCTGGTATTTACTCTGGTTGGAGAAAGCGCAGAGTCTATACAAAAGGATCTCAAGGCATTGGGTAGAAATACTTTAATTGCTGTTGAACCGGGCTATTCAGGGAACCCTTGGGTCTTCTCTTCGCCCGAGAAGGAGAATCGAAAGCAACTGAACCAGCTCGGGCAGGCAACAGGTAAACGACCAAAAATCAACCCCATCACTAAAGGTACAAAACTGCTAGAGCTGATTCGTGAAAGTACCTGGGATACTCCTTGTTATGCTGAGCTTGAGATTTTCCCCACCGAAGACGATATCAACAAGCTCGAAAACTCCGAAGAGCAAGAGGAGATAGAAGAGCGAGACAAAATCATTAGTCGTATTCCTGAATCTGGCTTTTTAACTATTTCTATGACTGGTGACATGAGCCTAGTGAAGCGCCATGAGCAATCACTGCGGCAGCTGCAGGAACAGGCTGGCTATGCGCCTTATCTTGCGTCATACCTGTTCGAAGCAGCTCAGGTTTCACGCCCCAAGCATCTTGAAGCTGTGACTCAGTGGCATCGTGCCGACCTTAATACTGCTCAGAAAGAAGCAGTAGTCAAAATTCTTTCTGCTCCCGATCTATGTTTGATTCAAGGGCCACCCGGAACTGGCAAAACCACAGTGATCGCAGAGGCAATCATTCAGTTGGTTCGTCGTGGTCAGCGCGTATTACTTGCATCACAAGCTCACACTGCTGTTGATAATGCGTTGGATCGACTCGGTCATGATAGTTCATTACGCGCAGTACGTCTTGCGCGCTTTCAGAGTAAAGTTTCCGATGATGGTGAAGGCTTTATCGGCTTTGCCTCAATGCAGAGGTATTATAACGCGTTGTCTAAACAGGTGGAGACACGCCTTTCAGCATGGCGCCGCACGGATGAAGATCTGCGGTTATTGCAGTCATGGCACGAGCGAGCTGGGTTTGTTTTGAAAGACGAGCAGGAGTTGGGTGCTCAGCGCAAAAAGTTCGAAAGCCAACTTGCTGATTCTGAAGCTAAGCTCAAGCAGGCGCAGCAAGATTATCATCAGGCTGCTATTGAGATAAATGAGGACATTGCACGGAGGGGTCGTCTAGAAAATGTATATGCACTGCTTAGTGGCGATACACCGGATCTGCATGTTGATCTGCGTGATATTGATGCCAAGGCCGATTCGCTCGCGATATGTCTGATGAAGTGTGCAGACTATGGGCTTTTGATGAGGTTCTCACTAGATGACTGGCGTTCCGATATAGCTGGGCGAGGAAAAATGCTTAGCTACTTACTTGATGTCTGGCAGTCGTTTCAATCTGATCGGGAAGGTATAGAGGCCGATGTTCGTCGTTTGAAGGAAGCTGAACACGGAGCACTTCAGGATACGGAAACACGATTACGCATTGAGTCAATCAAGAAAGAGGTCAGTCTTCTGGCAGAAAAGATGGAAGATGATGACTCTTTCGTAGAACCCTGGCGCGCCAAAAGAAAACAACTAAAAGAGCTTCAGGGATCCGAAACAAAGCTTGATGAGCAGCGTTATCGAATTTTTAAAAAGGCAGAAACTTGGTGTGCTCCGATTGAAGATGCCAAGCGCCTTGCAGATGAGATTAATAGCTGTGTTGGTGAGTTGAATAAAGCGAGTTTTGAAGTTGAGCGTGAACTGGAAACCTTGAAAGCTGAAGTCTTGAAAGAGTTGGAAGCGCCGAAAGTTGACGAGCCAGACAGCCGGAGGCTGGAAGCTGCGCAATCACAGATAAACCAGGCTTTGCAGGATCTTGATAGTCTGGGGAGCCGGTGCAAAAAGCATGAGGCAATTGCTGCTGAACTTTTAAAAGATGATGCGATTATGCAAGGGAATAGGCTGCCAGCAATGCCGGATGCATCAATCGCAAAGCAGGTGGACATGGTAGCTCAGACCATTGAGGCTTTGAAAAAGAGGCTCGCGGCAAGCCAAAGAGAGCGAGATGAGTGGGAGAGTTTACTGAAGGAGTGGGCCGGGGGGTTACAACAAGCTAAATCAGCTCAAGAAGACTGGGAGCAGATGGGCAATGATTTCCTGACCAGTTGCAATGTGGTCGCCATTTCCTGCAATGAAAACGAACAGACCCTGAACGATGTCGGACAGACAAGTTTTGATGTGGCTATCATAGACGAAGTCAGTAAAGCCACGCCTTTGGAGCTGCTCATGCCATTGATGCGTGCACGCCGAGCCGTGCTGGTGGGTGATCATCGCCAGCTCCCCCCTTTGTTTCAGGAAGGAGATGATGCACGCAGCATCCAGGATGAGTTTGAGGAAAATGAAGAAGGAAGCAGTGAGGAGGCCGTTCAATCCTTGCTCACCAAAGACAATCTGCAGCGTTTTGAAAAAATGGTAACGGCTTCACTTTTTAAGTCACATTTTGAAAGTGCTGATGACTCAATTAGGGCACGCCTCAATATACAGTTTCGTATGCACCCTCAAATTATGGGGATGGTCAATCCTTTCTATGAAGGTCAGCTTGAATGTGGTCTTCTGCGACCTGATGATGACCCAGACGCTAGGCTGCGTCGGACTCATGATTTGACATTAGAAAATGTTGCAGGGGGCTCACCAATCCTTAAGCCAGAAGACCATGTGCTATGGGTAGACACAACCTACAATCTCCACAATCAGATTCATCGTGAAGATATGCAGGGCAATCAACCTCTGCGTACTAACCGACTGGAAGCTGAGTTGATTGCTGAAACTCTTGAGCAAATCGAGCTCCAGTCGGCTTCACAGGGTTATTCTAGAACCAAAAAACGTAAAATTGGTGTTGTGTCTTTTTATGCCAACCAATGTCGCGAAATTCGTTCAGCAATTCGCCGTCGTAGGCCTAAGGAAGCTCAAGGTAGGTATGCCTGTCTAGATGTGGAAGTCAACACCGTGATTCGCTACCAAGGTAAAGAAAAACCAATCATCTTAGTCAGTTTGGTTCGACATGATGGTTATGATCCACGGCGCTCCGGTAAGCTGCCGCGGCGACGTTCCAGCAAAGCCAACGTTGCCAGGTTTGAATTCATTAACGTAGCGTTTTCTCGTGCTCAGGAGTTACTAGTTGTTTTCGGTGCTCGAAGTATGTATGAGTCTTATGAAGTGGAATTGCCAAATATGGATCGCCCAGGCACCACTAAGCGCACAGTATACAAAGATATTCTGGACCAGCTCGATCGTAATGCCCGTCTTGTTCATGCAAGGGAGCTGATGAGGCCTGAAAATTCTACTAGTGGTCCACAACAATCAAAACAAGAAGTTCGTGATGTAAAAAATAAGTCACGCTCAACCACTGGGGGGCACCGCTCATGAAACTTGGCAACTACACAGTTCCTCTGCCGAGATATGTGATCGAATCGAAGGTGACCTACCATTCAGAGCGTAAGCCAACTGTATTTGAGCGCATGATTTTACGGCTTTGCGATCCCGAAACAAGCCTGACTGATAAGTCGGGTTTATCGCTACTGGGAGTCTTTAGTAATCAGCTTGGTGCAGGCGATGTACGCGAGTTGCTGGAGGCTAGCGTATCTGAGCTCGTCATACTCGGTGCTCTGGCGCGATATTTTGGACAAGATGCTTTGACTGCACCTCTTACAAACCTGGAACTAACTCGGGAGGGAAAGCAGTTTTTAATTGATGACCGCTTACCAGTGCGCTCCAGAACAGTCAGTATCTGGCATCGTTATGACCCAGTCAGTGATGAGATAAGAGCCATTAAAAATGCAAATGCAAGCTCCAGTCAAATTCAAACGAATTTCGAAGGGCTAGAATTGGAGTTAATGCCAAAAAATCCTCTAGCGTTGGTTGAGCGAGCAATTGAGCATGAGGATTATGACTGGAAAAATCCAGCTACTCGTGTAGATCAGATTATATCCCAGGTGCAATCAACTGAATGGGGTGAACGCAAGTTTGAAATCCTTTGTAGCGAAGATGCAGCGCTGTCTATCCAAGCAAACCATGATACTGCTTTACAGCTTTGGCTAGACCAGATTCAGCCTGAACAGATCTGGGATATCATGCTAGCCGACAGGTTGAAAAGTGACACAAAGTCCTTGCTGCCTGTCATGGATTCAAGCTTTCTGCGTGATGTTGGTGCAATCAGACCCGTAGCAGATGCAGGTAAAACACCAGTTAAGGCCAGGTTGGCTATTCTAGCTCAAGGTGTGGAATCAATTGATTTAGAGCTGCCAGCGATCATTCTGTCTTCTGACGTTGACACTCCAACTCTCGTTAATGCTGGTCAGCAGTTATCGGAGATGCATATTTCACCTCCTGCTTGGATTACTGCAGGTTTTCGAAGTATCAGTTTAGCTAACACCTCACAAAATTCTGTTCATGCTGTAGTGGAAGGCAAGTTCAAGCTCAATTGGGCTGGACAGCCCCGTATTTGCGATCTAGTTGTTACGTTGAAGGCACCAGCAGTAAATGAACTTTGGAAGAAGCTGCAAAACTTCTTGGAATCTGCCTCTGAGGCTGTTGATGATCCCCGTATCGCTTTTTTACCTCTAGCCTGGAAGGGGCCTGAGGAGGTTATGGAATATCTTTGGGTATGGTTGAGTTCACGGTTAGATCAGCCATTGGAAAGCCTGATCGATTCAGCTGAAAAGGCTCGACAAGCCGTTCATTTATGGCTTCCTCATGATGATCCCTGGGCACAGGCATGGGAGTCCGCTCTGGAAAACGCACTGCTTGAATCTCTCAAGCTGTCAGCAGAACCACTAACTCTCAGCAATCTCATCGGGCTAATCACCCAGATAGAAGAAGTCTTGTCACACGATAAAGTCAGAACGTTGCAAAAAGCGCTACTGAACAACGCAGTGCCTCTCACAAAAATAGAAGATTTAAAGCAACTGCGTGGAGCACTTCTTCCAGATGTGAAAGTACCCAAGACCTTACTGACCGATGAAGTCTGTCAGGAGTGGGTGCAGCAGGCACTGCATCTAAAAGAGTTAAGCATCTATGGGCCTCATGCTTTAGAGCACTCACTAAAGAATATCGAGAAAGCCATTCAGGCTATTTATCGGGATATTGGGGAGCAAGCTCTTGAGGCAGCAGAAAAAAATCAAATCGATACTTTTGGACTAACACCAGGTGCTCTGGATGCCGTGCGAATCTGGCACGAAGCCTCAGAAGATTTTGCTGCCTTGCAGTCTCGAAAAGTAACGGAATGGGGTACGTTAGGCAAAAGGCTTCACTCTTGGCAGCTCTTGGCAAAACAAAAGCTTGCTCCTGTGGAGGCGGGTCACCAGTTCGTCGTTTTTGATACCAGTGCGCTAATGGAGCATGATGAGCTTTTTAATAGTTTGCAGTCAAATGTAATACCCATTGTTCCTAGGCTAGTTCCAAGCGAATTGGATGGTTTGAAGGATAGCCAAGAAGCCGACAGAGCATTCAAAGCCCGCAGAGCGATTCGCCATCTTGAAGAGTTTTCTGTCTGTATTCGCTACGAGAGCGAGCGCAAAGACCTTTTGCCCGTTGAATGGAATTCCAATGAGCCAGACCACTCAATACTTTCAACAGCATTGTACTACCGACTCAACGATGTTTTGTTTGTGAGCAATGACATTAATCTGCGCAATAAAGCTCTGTCACTGGGTTTGAAGGTTGAGGATTCAATGACCTTTACGTCCAAGAGAAAGTCGCAGTCCTCCCCAGGCAAGAAAAATCAAAACAAAAAGTCGAGGAAGTGACATTATGAGCCGAGCAGATGAGTATCGATATCAGATTGAACGCGAGAGAAAACAGGAGCTGAACCGGCAACGAGTTCGTGACACAACCCGCCCTTTTTTAGAGCGCTATCGCAGAGTCCTGAATGATGTCAGGGGGCAAGGACTGGAAGGTGTCGTAGCAGAGGAATTTCGTGAGCTGAGCATACAACTGGACAACATGGAAGCCCTACTCGATGCAGATCCTTTTATTGTGAGAGAGCGAAGTCGCGCTCTCGGTGGAAGGTTCCATGCGTTACCGCGCTTTGCGCGTGAGCGACAGCGCTCACACCAGGAAGCGGAAAGGGCAGCAGCAGAAGCCTTTCGAAAAGCACAGCAAGAGGAGGCTGAGCGAAAAAATCAACTGAAAGCAGAGCTTGAAACGGCATGGCGTAAAGGACTTACGGGCTGGAGCACACCTGTCGCACTCAATGCTGCGTTCGGTGAAATACAGGAACTGCGTAAACAGCTTTTGTGTAAACCGCCCGGTGAAATCAGCACCGGAGACATAGAAGCGGCCTTACGTGAGGTTCAGGCTCGTTATGAAGAGAAAGCGGCACGCCAACTTGAAGAAATAAAAGCCCTGGCTCATCAGGAAGGTGTTGTAGATGCTCTAGCGCTACAAAGAGAGCAACTGGCGGAAGAAGCGAAGAATGCCAGCGGTGAAGCAGGCAGTAAACTCCGCGAAGCCTTAGCTCATGCAACTGGGCTGACACCTAAAAAACAGGCTGAGGTCCTGAACGATATAGCGCAAGAGCAGGATGAAGCCGCTGTTGATGAGAGCCAGAGAAGGGAAGTTGTACGAGCGGTCTATCAGTCATTACAAAAAGCTGGGTTTGCAGTGGATGCTCCTGAACGCTTTGCTTCAGATGCGCGGGATGAAGTACTGATTCGTGCCCGCCGACCTGCTGGAGCCCAGGCAGATTTTCGTGTGAATTTAAGTGGTCACCTCAGTTATAAATTTCATCAATACAAAGGAAAAACCTGCGAAAAAGATGTAGCGCCTGTTATGGCAACACTTCAGCAGGCTTATGGAATCAGTTTAAGTGACAAGCGTGTGATCTGGGTAAACCCTGACGACAAGGATCAAGATGAGCGCCCCTATCCAGATGCGGTGCAGGAGAGAAATAAATGAGTTCTAATGCAACGGCTTGGCAAGAAGAGTTTCGGCGTGAGTGTGGAATACGGCGGGGCTTGATCCTGCATGGCAACACTGGTGATTTAACAGCAAGCCCTGAAGTGCCGGGACAGTGGGTGGTACTGCCCGAGGCGTTAACTAGCCTACTGAAACAGCGTGGCTATGAGCATGTGGTTTTCTGGAACCGCGTAAAGGGTATCAGTGGTATTGATGCCAAAACTTGGAACCGTTTACAGAGCACCGTTACCCAACCTGTAGCAAGCTCCGCTCCCCCGAAAGGGGAGTCTTATGATATGGGTGATGATCCGCAAGAAGCAGCGTCCCAGACCCTAGACACCGGAACCCTGATGGCAACTGCAGATGATCTACTGGCAGTAGCTGAGCATTGTTTACGACAGCAAGGAACCGAAAAGCCAGTTGCCTTTATACTGGACTGGACACAATATCTTTTCGGAAGTGCTAATTCATTGAGTGAAAATGAAAGGGGCTGGCTACTGCGCATTGGTCAGGCCACACGCGATGCAAGCATGATCGCCAACGCTACAACCATTGCTCAGCCACAGTCAATGTTGGTGCTGTTGTGCGGTGGTTTAAATGTACTCCCACCGTCACTCTATCTGAACAACCCCCTCTTCAAGGAAATATCCATTCCATTACCGCCCCGCCAAGACCGGGAAAAGGCCATCCTCGGCTTAAAGGAGGTCTTTCGATTGCAGTCTTCCTTGATACAAGGAGGGCGAGACTTAACTGATTTCGTCGATGGGCTGGAAGGTCACAGCATTCGTGATATACATAACCTGGCACGACTTTCACGCCAAGAACCAGAGGTCTCAACTCCGGTATCACTGCTTAATCTATATCGCCATGGTCGAAAACATAGCCCCTGGGAAGAGTTGGATCACAAGAAACTGCAAACTATTTCAGAAACCCTGGCGTGGCGTGTAAAAGGTCAGAATCAAGCAATCGAGACGGTAAGGCGCATCCTTGTACGTGCGTTTACCGGCCTCTCAGGGCTACAACATTCATACCGGCAACGCACACCGAAAGGCGTATTGTTTTTTGTTGGCCCCACGGGTGTAGGTAAAACAGAGTTAGCTAAATCCATTGCAGAATTTCTTTTCGGTGATGAAGAAGCCTGCCTGCGCTTTGATATGTCTGAGTTTAATCATGAACATGCCGACCAGCGACTTGTGGGAGCGCCGCCCGGGTATGTTGGCTATGAAGCCGGGGGGCAGTTGACGAATGCAGTCAAGCAAAGACCCTTCTCGCTTTTGCTTTTTGATGAAATTGAAAAAGCACATCCGCGCATCCTCGATAAGTTTCTGCAGATTCTTGAAGACGGGCGTTTAACGGACGGCAAGGGTGAAACAGTCATGTTTTCAGATACTGTGATCGTGTTCACTTCCAATATCGGTGCTGCTGAGGTCAACCCAGAAAGTACCGATGTAGCCTATGACTTCATTCAGAAAGTGCGGCAGCATTTCGTGCAGGAGCTAAAACGACCAGAGCTACTTGGGCGCATTGGAGAGGCCAACATCATCCCTTTTAACTTTATGCTGGATGACACCTTTCTAATTGAAATTGCACGTGCCAAGCTGGAGCCCTTGCGAAAGGGGTTGAAAGAGAAGTGGGGCGTTTCCGGTTTAAAGCTAGTCAAGGAAGCAGAGGTTCTGTCTCTCATTATCAAAGAAGTGGACCGCGGAACAGGGGGGCGTGGTGTACCCAACGCACTAACCAATGAACTGATTGACCCCCTTGCTGATTTTATTTTTGAAAATATGGGTACACCCGAGAACCTGCGAGGCAAAGCAATCGAGGTGCATATTGCTGGCGGAAAACTGATATTTGAGTTGGAGTAAAGCTATGGAATGGCTTAATTTAGCAGCCCGTCTGGCTTGCACTGAAGCTGAAGGGCCCGGACGAAGAGCCGCTATCTGGGTGCAGGGGTGCAACAAACGCTGTCGTGGTTGCTGCAATCCTGCTTACCTACCTCTTGTTGAGCGTGATTTTGTTTCGGCGTCATCAGTTCTCGAATGGTTGGAAAATGCGCATCATCTGCATGATCTGGAAGGAGTGACCTTTCTCGGTGGTGAGCCCATGTTGCAAGCACAAGGTTTGGCTGTCGTTGCACAAGGAGCCCAGTTGCTGGGACTGTCAGTGATGGTATTCAGTGGATACACAAGAGCTGAGCTTGAAGTGATGCAGTTGCCTGCCAGTTTTCAGCTACTTGAATATACGGATGTATTGGTGGATGGCATGTACGATGCGAACTTACCGGATCTAAGCCGTCGTTGGATTGGTTCTAAGAATCAACAATTCCATTACCTGACTCTGCGTTACGACAATCAAATTGAAATTGATGGTGAAGTTGAGCGCATGGTTGAAGTTCACCTGAAAATTGATGGCTCGATGTTTGTCAATGGATGGCCCGAAAAATTATTGCACTGAATGTTATGAATCCAGTAAGAAGATGGAGTACTTTTTATAAGTCTTTTCAGGCGTTATTAATAATAAGATAATCATTTTACTGCTTTTAAAAGTCTGAAATTGAGTAACTACACGAGCAGATTCATGCGAAAATTCGAAAAGCAGTACAACTCAATAAAGTTTCTGCTAAACTTGCTCTGTTCAGCGCTTGATGCAACATCTTCCTATCCCTGAGTATAGAGTTTACTGAGAAAACTTATGAGCAAATATATTGTTGGGTTAAATATTGGAAATCATGACTCTGCCGCTTGCTTGATCAAAGATGGTGTATTACTTTCATATGCGGAGCAAGAACGCTTTAGTCGTAATAAAATGGCAATAGGTGAGTCCCCTATAGAAGCAATTCAATTCTGCCTTAACCATAATAAAATCACACTAGAAGATATTCAGGCGATTGCAGTTGGAATGAATTGGTCATATAGAAGAAAGATATATAATGAGCCGGAACATGAGCGCTCTAAATACGCCAAAATAGATAATGTTGATCGATATCTACCTAGCTCAATATTTGGCAGTATTCGACCACCGATTCATTACATTTCGCATCATCTATCGCATGCTTCAAGCGCTTATCGTTTAAGTGGATTTAATGATTCGGCAGTTCTTGTTATGGACAATAGAGGAGAAGACTCTTCATCTTCTCTAGGAATCGCTCGTGATGGGAAAATTAACCTCTTCAAGACTATTGATATACCTAACTCGTTAGGTATTTTTTATGACAGCGCTTGTAGATACACAGGCCTTTATGGGAAATACCGTGAAGTAGGTAAATTTATGGGGCTTTCTTCTTACGGCACTCCAAATATGAGAATGCCAATAACTTCTGCACGGAGCGGTGAGATATATTCAGAACTAGAAGAGCTAGACAGTAAATCAATATTTGAAAGCATTAATAACAGAAAAAGACAGCTGAGCGATTACTTTGAAACAAATTGCTTTCCTTATGAGTCAGGTAACAAAGATGAGATTATGAGTTATGCGAACTTCGCAGCCTCTGCTCAGTGTGCATTAGAAAATGTGATCATTGGATTTATAGAAGAGCTTAAAGAAAGAACAGGCCTTGATAATCTTGTAATCGCCGGAGGGGTTGCTTTGAACTGCTCTGCTAATGGTAAAGTCGAACGCGCTGGCATATTTAAAAATATCTATGTTCCTCCTTTTGCATCTGATGGAGGAACAGCAATCGGCGCTGCATTTGAGTTGGATTATATATTGCATAATAGATCCCTTTCTTCTGAAGCATTGGACACGGCTTCATTGGGAGCCTCATTTACTGATACAGAAGCAGTATTAGCTCTTGAAAAGCACAAGGACAGTCTGTCTTGGGAAATACTGAATGATGATCAATTATTCATTAATACCGCTGAATCTATTTCATCTGGTAATATTGTGTGCTGGATGCAGGGAGCTTTTGAAGCTGGACCCAGATCGCTGGGGAATCGAAGTGTTCTGGCTGATCCAAGAGAACGGAAGAGCCTTATACGACTGAATAAAATAAAAGAGCGTGAAATGTGGCGTCCTATCGCACCAAGTATTTTGTATGAGAACTACTCTGATTTTTTCACAGGAACTGCCGATAATAAGCATTTTATGAATTTTTCTGCTTTTGTAAATAAAGACAAGCAAAAATTAATTCCAGCTGTTGTCCATGTAGACGAAACAGCAAGACCCCAAGTCGTGACTAAAAAAAATCAGAAATACTATGGTCTTTTAAAGGCTTTTTATGAGAGAACAGGAATCCCAGTTCTCTGCAATACTTCTTTTAATCTTAAAGGAATGCCATTAGTGAATACACCTGATGATGCTATTGCTTGTTTTCTGCGCAGTGACTTTGATGTGCTTGTAATTGGAAATTTTTCAATAATTAAAAGGCCAGACAATGTTCACTTTTAATGCCTCAAATATTACTGAAAAAGTTGATTTTGACCTTTTTGTTGAAACACAAAAAAAATATTTCGAGCGAAAAAGAAGCGAATTATTCAAAAAATATGCGATCCTTGATAAGAAT
>NZ_JACUUA010000098.1 GCF_014859565.1 Marinospirillum sp.
TGCTGCTGCTGGGCCTGAAAAACATGCCCGAGATGCAAATGGAGTTAGCGTTTCAGTCCATGGGCAAAGGCAGTATTGCCAATGAATGGTATGCCCGTGCGGATTACGACCTCAGCAGCAAGCTGAATATGCCGATCTCTGTGTCCGGGCGCTTTGATATGGCTGATGGTGCGTTCTCTCTGGGGGCAGCTTACCGGTTCTGATCAGTCTTTGGTTTTGGTGTTCAGGTTTACAGCCCCGAAGGATCGGGGCTTTTTTGCGCATACATCGGGGTTGAGTGTAAGCCTGCATCAGCCTGTTGCGGTGATCCGCACAGAATTTCTCCAGCTCCTCGCTCGTTCAATGTCATCCGGTGTAAAGCCGGAGGCAGCGGCTTTTTCTTCGTTCAGTATCAAATCAACCCTGCTTACCCAGATGCCGCCCGGCTCCTTGGGTGCCCCCAGCACAAAGCCGATACCTGATATGGGTTTTTGGATGGATTTCAGCATGGTTGATTCATTTGTATGGATATGCCTTTTTAACTCTATCCAACGGCAACATTCTTTTTGCCTTTTATCCCTCATTATTCTAGTATAGGTTATCCTATAAAGTATATTTTCGGAGGCTTTTGTGGCTGGATTAAGGCTATCCCTTAAAGATTTGAAGAACCTGAATGGAGAGCAGTCTCAGCTGTCTAGCAGTGCCATGGAACAGATTCAGCAAAAATTAAACCTGCAGAAATCCATTGCTGGCACCGGCGAAGCAACTTCAAAAAAAAAGAAGAGCGCTAAGCAACCTAAAGCGGAAAGCCCAGCCCAAGTGCATTTGCGTCACCTACTGCGCGGTGACCCTTTGTTTCAAGCTTTTCGGGATGACTGGGTAGAAAACTACACCGGTGCCAGCAGGCAGTCCAGGTATGAAATTGACTTCGCTTTGCCCGCATTAAAAATCGGGATTGAGGTGGACGGCTGGCAGTACCACGGCAAATTCAAAGAAGCCTTTCTGCGCGATCGCGAAAAAGATTTTGAAATCAAAACCAATGGCTGGGTTTTGTTAAGGCTTCAGGCCGGACTTCTACTGAATCATCGCAAGCTCAGCGAACCCTCGTCGCGCATCCAGCAGTTTTTGGAGTGCTGGGTTCCGCGTCAACAACTTATTATCAAGCACCTCGAGTCTTGAAAAAACATTCGGAGCCTTCCTGTGTTACTGACCCGCTTTAAAAAAATGTTTAATACAGATCGTTCTGCGCTGCAGATTCAACCTCCTTTTCCGCTGGTGCATGGGTTGATGCTGGCCGGCAATCCAACACATGCAATGGAATGCATTAACAGCCTTGCGCCTGTTGGAAATTCCGGTGCCGGACCTCAAATACTGATTGCTCCGGAATCCATATCTTGCCTTGACATGCTTTCGGATATTCCAGATTTACCCAAGCGCAGCCAGGTTGGCTGTGCACAGCATATCACTGTCTCTCAAGTGGCTATGGCTGCTCAACGATCCATTACAGCCATTATTGATGATCCGCTACTGCAAGAAGATGAGGTTAATCACCTGACGATTATTCAAGCTGTTCTGGCCTATGCCTCCGATGCCCGAGGCGGCGATCAGATGACCGATCATCATGAATTTTTGGCACAGATGGGTGAGCTCTCGAACCCTGAGTCACTTCTGCAGCGGGTTATCAATCCGCTCACGGTCATGCCGGAACTCGGCAGTGCCATTCGATTGCTGCAGGCTTACCCAGGATTTAGCTTTGGTCTAATTGATCATATTCGGCACGAGCCAGGAAAGCCCCTTCATGCTGGCTTGAAGGGGCGGCAGATCAAGATGCTGAAGGACCTGTATTTAGCCCATGCTGGCATGATCAAGAGGCTAGAGAATCTGATGGATGAAGTGCTGCAAACTTTGCCGGATATGGATGCTGGCAGCCTTGCGCCTGGTTCCCGCTACAAAGTGCTATTCGATCCTGGTCAAAGCACACAATTCCTAATGCATCTTTTTGGAGCGACCCAAGCTGCACTGCAATGGAAAAGCCAACAGGAGCAGGTCGATGATGCAAAAACGATTAAAAATACGCACACATTTCAACCCGCCCCACTGGACTTGATTATCCTTCTTGATGCTGAGCACATTTACCAGCCGGGCATTACCCAGGATCTTTACGCGCTCGCGCATCACCTTTGGAACACCCGCAGCAGAACAAATAACGGGATTCGCCTTTTTGTGAACTGGCCTGTGCCTTGGGAGGTTCGCGAACAAGGTAAGCCCATGCCTCTGCATGGCCGCATCCTGCAGGGTGCCAATGCCTATTATGGTCCTGAAACCGATGTTATCCCGGCATTTCGAGATGTGTACGGTGACCGTTCACCCGCTCAAATGAATACCCTGCAAGGCGCGGATCAAAACAAGATTCAAGAATCAATCAAGCAAAACGATCAAAAATATGCACCTAGAGCCAATCAATTTGGATGGGTCATTGATCGTCAGTTAATCCTGAGAAATAAGTAACCGCCCTATGGCTATAACAATAAAAAATCATTTTGGAGATCGTAAATATGGCTGAAGTGTACCATTCAAACATACCTGCTGGAGCCAAAAGAGGGGCAACCCTGCTGGCGCAAACCGCTCCGCTCAACAAAGATCAAGCCCATCGCATCCTTGATCATCTTGACGAAGCGGCTAATGACAGCACCTACGCATACAGTCAGGCACTCAAAGCAAGCCACCTTGACGGCCTGAGTCAACTGACAAAAAACCTACTGGATAAGGCAGGTAAGGCGGGGATTGTGTTCACGGCCTCCCTGTTATTTGCCGCAACCGCTGGCTTTGGCATCTCCGTTCATGAAGCATTGAGTCTTTTGAAAGAGGGGCAGCTGTCCGGTGATTTCTCGGTCGGAACTGTTGCAACTGCCAACGTCATTGCCGCTGGTTTGCTGGGTGCCATTTCAGTTGAGGGTGTCGCTGGCGCACTGCGTGATTTTATAAAACGCGATCCAGATGTTGCAGATGCCTATGAGCGTCTGAACGCTGGAGCAAAACCTGCTTCTGGGCGCGCCTTTGCCCAGATGACACCTGATGAGCGTGAAAAGGCAAAACAACTGATCAGCTTGATGTCCCAGCTGCATGCTGGAAATACACCCATGCTGCAGGCTGATATTCGCGCCCTGATTGATACGCTGAATGCTACGAAGCCGCAAAGCTTTGACTCAGAGCTGGAGTCTCAAATCGAAATGGTTCGACACCAGCTCCTGTTGGAGCATGATCAGGTCAATGAAATGGGTGTCGGCCTGGCCGCTTCCCCCGCCACCACAAAAGCAGCACTTCAAATAGACATGACATGATGTGTCTATTTGCGGATGTGTCACCAAATAGACATGCCAAGGAATGTCTATTTGTTTTCGGCTCAGATTACAATTATTCGATCACGCCCCTGGGATTTGGCTTTGTAGACCGCCACATCAGCCTCAGATAACGCTTCCGACCAGTTGCTTTTGTCTTCAATAGAGGTCAGCCCAATGCTGGCTGTTAAGTATTTACGCTCTTCCGGCACGGCTTCAAGACCATAGTTTTTAAGCAAATCAGCAAATGTGATGCTCTTCATTTGATCAGCCACGCGCTGGCAAATACGCTGCGCATCATCCAAACGTGAGTCCAGATAAATCATAAACTCTTCACCACCCCATCGAAACACCATGTCGCTCGGACGGATAACGGATTGCACAACCCCTGCAAAATACTTTAGGCACTCATCTCCAAAATCATGGCCGTACACATCATTAACAGACTTGAAGTAATCCAGATCAATCATGGCAATACAGCCCTGAGTCACGTCACACAGCAATCGCTCCGCTTGGTGCCGATTACTGAGACCTGTTAGCTGGTCACGCAAAGCTTTATCGGCCAAAGCCTCAAATTGTGGCGCAAGATGCATGGTGTGATCCTGCATCTGAACAACAGCCATATCCTTGTTAAATGCCTCAATATGGACAGCGAGCGGAAGGCACGAGCGACCCGACAACTCTCTCGACCTTGAAAGCATCGCGGCAAGATGACCGACCTGCAGTTCTTCAAGAGACAGATCTTCCGGGAGCATAAGCTCTTCGGTTTCCAGGGAGTTTTTGGGGGTGATATAAACCACATGGAATTGCCCCGTGTCGTCTCGCACCCATTCTGCGGTCAGATAATGGCTAGAAGGCGCAAAAATAGGCTCCCTATCATCACCATGCTCCTCTGAATCTTCCAAAACACGCTCCACTACCACGGCATCAATGTGATCCTCTAGCACTGAAATCAAATGAAAATTCTCACCCCTTGGGAAAAAAACCACTGTGGTGAAGTCTGCATCTTTGAGCTTTGTCAGCATTTCATTCAGGGTTGATAATGATGCCCGGCCATCCAGTAGGGCTATCCCTGACTTGACCGATGGCTGTGGCAGCGTGAAGCTAGCTCTACTCAATGGACTGCACTCAACCTGAATGTCTAGCGACCCATCTGAGCCCTTCAAATCCATTTGAGCAGCAATAACGTGGTGGGCGGGAGGGTCTACCAGAACAGGTCTAACCTTTGCCTTTATACCTAGCTCGAGTGCATCCCTAAGGATCATCTGATTGATAGCATCACGCTTAAAGAAAGGCACAACCACTTCAATGTCCGTATCCGGTAATCCCGATGCATTATTCAGCCAGCGTGCCGTTGATGCCGTTTGTAGCGCGGTACCATCTGCCATCAAGGTCACCATTCCGCTGTATCGCCCTGGGGCTAGCGCCTTCGTGCCTTGCGCTATCATGGATACGTGGGCACTGCCAAATACAAAAAAACGATCCATCCGGCTATCCTTCTGTTTGCACTGAATTAGTGTGCTCGCTGTGCTGCAGCAATTTCTCGCTCAAGCTCTGCTTCAATAGGGGCAATACTGATCATGACCTGGTTGTAGATTTTTGCTATGTGTTCTGCAAACTCTTGTGCCTGATCAACCACGGTCAAGACAGACTGTCTCATGGTATCGTCTGGATCAATGCGCCCTGATTCGATTTGACGAACAGACTCTTCCATTGCAGCCAAATGCTCGGAAACATGCACCAGATTGGATGCCCAGAAATCTTGCTGCTGCGCATGTCGTGCTTTGTGCTGAGGGGTATCCATGTGTGAATTAAGATTATCCACCAGCTGCAGCATTTCACGGCACTGGGATTTTGTATTGAATAACAGCTTGATCGCATCCTTTAATTCGGGCAGAAGCAGCTGATGAATTGGTGCAGGTTTGTTCATATAAAAAACCTTCTGTCGGTTACGCCTTTCAGGCTTGAAGCGTCTAAGGGTATTCTACCTGCTTTTAATTGGCATCTGCTCTCACAGAAATTGCGTACAGGGCATCCGGTGGCAAGCACCCATAACGACACGCCCAGATGTATCCTTTAAAGGATGCGTCACCTAAAAGACACGCTTCGGCATGTCGTTATACACTTCAGGCGGCTGTGGACAAAACCTGAAGCGGTGAAGGTGCATACTTTGATTCGTTATCCTGCAGAATTACAGCTGTGGTGATGCGTATTTGCAAACACAAAACTGCTTAAATACAAAACACCCCCTGCATATTTTGAATCGCATTCCGCTCAAAAAAAAATCCCCGGACACCTGATGCAGCCGGTGATCCAGGGATGGTGAGCCGATGTCTAAGCAGTTAATCTTTTGAATTCATGAATTCAAAAAGACGTTAATAAATCGTTCGCTCTCAGCTCTCTGATTAAGGATCGGATTTGATCAGCTTGCTGCGCCTCCCCGCCTGAGTGATCTGTTCAACCTGCGGTCTAAGCTCAAGGTCATCAACCAACCCTTTAATCTGCTTTGTGCTGGCCGTCAGAAGCTTTCTGGCAACAACAGGCTGAGTCTCTTCGCTTGCACCCGGCAAAAGCGCCTTAGACAAAACATGGCGCTCAGCAGTATCCAGTGCAGCAAAGTTGGATCGTCGTTGCTGCTCGGCAAACTCACGACTGGCGACTATGTGAAAAATATAATCAGTGATCACGGGTGCCTGCGATTGGCTGACAAACTCCTTTTTCTTTTTGATCATCTGATAGCTTGAAAGAACGCCTGCCGAGGTCAGTGCATTGAGGGCTTTTTTGATAGTCGCCAGCTTATGTGAAATGCGCACAGGGTGATCTTCAGAAGCATCCTCTTCGAGTGTAATGACTGCACACGAAATCAGGAAGTGGCGGGCGTGCAAAGTAAATCCTCGCAGCTCTTCTGCAGCCGCATCATCAGCAACGTAAACGCTCGGCGCCCGAAAGATCTGGCAGAGAAATTTATAAAGCCTGCGACCCACATACGAACTGATGCGGTAGTAAGTATCCAGATCATATATCCGATAGCTGGCCTGCTGTATGGCATCGCTGATCAACGGATGAAATTCTGCATAACAAAGGTCATCACTCCTGATTTCTTCATTGTTTTTTCGAATCATCATCCACTCTTCCCGGCGCACCAGTTTCAGCCGCGGCAGGAGCGATCCACGCTCAGTTACCGTCGTACCCTTGGCCGAGGTATAGGTCAGCGTTGATTGCGCTCCACTGAGCACGTCAAGCGCCTCAACCACTTGCACATGATTTAACCTGCACTGCATGATGGATAAGAGGGATCGAATCGTAAACGCGGTGCCAGCACGACCATTGTTTATCAAGCCTCTGCTTGAGGTGGCCATCTTGATCAGCCCATCAAGCACCATCTCCTCGCGAGGGCCGAGATCCCGCCAGTGGGAGCGGTTAATCAGCGCAGGGGCAATCGTAAGCTTATAGGCATTACCTCCGAACTGAACTGAATGCTGTCGGATCGGCTGAGTAGGCTGCGAACGCATGGGAACATACAGGTCTTTTTTATTCAGGTTAAACCAGGGGAGGGATGTGAATGCTGCAAAGCTATTTGACCAGTTCTGTCCGGCTTGTGAGCGCATCCGGTTGGGATGCAGTCCAAACAGCGCGATGTCAAAACTGCGACCGGTTCCAGGGTGCATATTTTCAGACGAAACAACTTCATCCGAACGCACAGGATAAGTTGGCGGGGCTGTCCCAAGGACGGTAGCATCCAAGCTCAGTTGTTCAAAATGATCCTCGGGCTCAACTAACTTTCCCTGCGTATTTTTGATCGTTTTATCTGACATATCTTCTACTCGTAGAACTGTGCCTGTACAAAAAAACAGAGGCAAGCTCTGTTTTTTTGTGTGGTGAACATCCCGCTTTTAAGCTGCGCCCTGTGCCAAAGTGCCCGAATACAGTTTGCGGCACAGGGCGGCCAGCGCTACCTCTTCTTCCGTGAAGGTTATTTTACTTGGCGTGGGCACTTGATTGATCAAAGTGACGCAATTGGCAATCGCTCGGTAAGCTTCAAGGCTGATTCGCGGCATGATCTCAACTTTTTTTCCTGGTTCAGCGAGCACCTGGCGTCCAAGCATCAAGGTTCCAAAAAAAATGCTTTGATCCGGATCGGGGCGATCCCATGCCGTTTGCCGAAACGACTCTAACAACAGTAATTCACGGATTCCGGCTTCTATAAAGATACCCATTCTTGCATGGGTGCGCTTGAGTTCGTCGCGCAGTGCTGGTGTGATTTTTAAGCGCACCCGCAGGGTGTCTGCAGGCTGCTCCGGCATCTTGGATTGCGAAGGGAGAACGATGCTGGGGTCATGAATCCGCAGTCGCAAACCCTCTTGATTCACTGGTTTACGGCCACGCTGGAGACCTTTTTTTCGGGTGCCTTCAATAAGCCTCATGATTCACCCCGGCTAAAAAACATCTTGGCTATCAGTCTTTCAGGATCGCCCTCACCTAAAACAATGGCATCATACAGTAATTGATATTGATCCGGATTGATGGCCTGCACCGCCAATAGCTTATCGATCAAAAGTACGATGGCATCTGTACTGATTTGAATGCTCTGCTGCCCAAGCTGAGGATAACCATCTTCAGAAGTCACATCGTCGTCATTTCCTGAATCAGGTCCCTGCTCCGGCTTCGGGTGACCTGAAGGTGGTTCTGATTCGCTTCCGAGATCTTCCATTAAGCGATGGATGGCTGCTCCGGCTTTATCTTCTTGTGCTGGCGGAACGTCAACAGCACTCGCTATCGGGTCGATATAACTGTCATCATCTTCAAGGCTGTCGTCCTCAGCCGATCCCGAGGCAGGGTTGGCCGGGGAGACTGAAGAAATTGCGTCCTTCGCAAGACCTTTGTCGTCTTGAGGCTTTGTGCCGGGATTTTTATGGTGATCATTACCCTGCGTATTTTTGATCGTATTGCTGGTTGGTGCCTGATCGGGCAGGGATAACGAGAGAGGATTATTCAGAAATGCATTCCAACCAGTTTCGTCTAACTCCTGGTCAAGAGCGTCTTTCAGCTGAGCCAGCGTTAGATTCGAGCCAAGATAGTGTGAAGGATTGATTTCAAAGGGTTTTGCAATCTCGCTAACCCACCTGATCAGAATGGCGCTTTTTTTTCGATTAACGCCTGTTTTTTCAACAAATTCTTTCGGTGTAATCGTGGCGTTGTTAACAGCCTGATAAGCATTAACCACCTGCTTAGCCATCAAAAGCTCCTCTATCAGCGATAAATCTTTGCGCTGATTGTTTTCAGTGCTCATGATGTAGAGCACCTCAAGCGTTTGAGCCTCAATGCTTGCCTGGCGGTCAGCCGGGGTGCGAATCACCGATGAAATCGATGCAACACCGGCAAGCAATGAAGCCACCCAGCGCCGGTGACCTGCACAGAGAATATATTGATTCAGCTTTCCGGGATAAGCCATCAGTACGACCGGCTGGAGAACGTCTTCATACTGCTGGATGCTGGCAGCTAATTTAAGCGTCTCCTGAAGATCATCAATATCATGTGCGCTGAGCGAGTCGGCATCCATACCAAGCTGTGCCAAAAGCTCATCCAAATTCGGAGTTGCTTGGCTCCAGTGCGCACTAAACAGCGCGATCAGTTTATCGTGATCATAGTCAATCAAGCGCAGTAGCGTAATCTCGCGGGCGTTTAACGGATTGGGATGGATGGTCGTCACCTTGCACTGCGCCATGGTACTTAGACGGCGCTTGGAATGAACCGCTGAGTCCGTCAAGGTGCTTCTGAATGTATTGCGGCGCTTCTCGGATACAGTAGTAACCATATTATGCTCCTTGGACGGTTTTCTTTGTGCGCTTGGTGGCAGCATGGATATTCAATTCCTGTCGCGCCCGTTCTGTTTTTTTCAAAGACTTCACCTGCTCATCAAATCCGATCCAAGTGGCAACCTCGATGCCAAATTTTGTCCAGATTTTGCGCAGAGGGTCATTGGGCGACAGTCCATCGGGGCTGAATGGGTTGGCACCGATCATATCCAGGTCTTTGATTGACGCTCTGTGTGGTATTTCCGACAGTAAGAGCTCTTTGTAAACAGGACTATCCTTCAACTCCTTTAGTACGTCTTGGTGGACACCCATGCGACGATCTACCTGATTCGGAATCAGACGCAAGCTGTAATCGCGCTGCGTATGGCTTTCACGCATGGCGTTAAGGGCGCGTGTAGCGCTAATGCCGTCCATTGATTTGCGCTCAAGCAACATGGGAACGAGGATGTGCGTGGCTGCAAAATTGGCATTTTGAGAGCAGGTGTCCACTGCTGGAGGTGTGTCAATAATAATCAGGTCATAAGAGTTGATCAGTTCGAGATTTTCAGGGTCATTGAGGATCTCGTCCAGTCGATACAAATCACCGGCATACATCATGTCATAGGATGACAGCAGGCCCGTTGATGGCACCAATTCCAATCCATCAACACGGGTTGCATAGGGCATTAAAACGCCCTCAACCAATGTCTCATACATGGAGTAGGGGTGGCCGTACATCGGGTGATCAGGCGGATTAACACTGTTGGGGTACATTGCCAGCGGACTGTCTGCCGGGTGATTAAACTGAGGTCGGTCATCCATCTCGATCATCGACGCACTGTAGTTGCCTTGAGGATCAAGATCAAAAGCCAATACTCTCATGCCGAGAACACGGGTAAAGAAAAATGACAGCAGCTGAGCCAGCGTTGATTTTCCGACCCCGCCTTTGTGGTTGGTCAGCGCCAGTACCGGTGTCTTGATTGCACGATTACTAAAATCCATAAAGCCCTCACTCGTGGTATCTCTGTCAGTTGCTGAAAGATTGCTTCGTTTTGGGTATTCCCATGCTTGAATCATGCGATAGCAAGGGCGTAAAATCAAGATTATGGAAGTTTAAATAAGCTATTTTGGAAGTATTTAATGCTTGTTTTGGAAGTTTTGTCAGTCACAAAAAGGGTCGGGTTATGGCACTTATCCCAGAAAAGATTTTAAAAATCATGCGCATGAATAGCAGCGAGTCAGTGAGGCGCAAACCGACTCCTTTTGACGATGCCAGCCTTGCGTTTTTTCTGCACTGGATCAAAAGCAGCAGAAATGCAGAGCTCCACGAGTCCATAACCGCATCAGGCTGGACATACGAACAAATGACTCATAGCCTGAACTTGCTGCTCTACAAGATTAAAGACATGGAAGACATGGGGTTAAGTACAGATAGGGAGCTCTTTATTTTGGTGCTGCATGGAGCGCTCAAGCCAGCAACTTATCAACTGATGCTGCGCGCCTTTCGTGCTCGACGGCTACGCAACGAGAGTAAGCTGGTACTAGATAACCAGGATCGACTGTTGATTGATCAAATCGACCAGCTGGCTGAAGCTATGGGGATTCAGCGATCCAAATCACTGGATGGTGCCAGTGTTCAGCGCAAAGCCTGCCTGAAAGCTTTGATTGAAATGGCTCTGCCAGCCTTCAGCGGGGGAGGCGATCAAGAATAACGAATGAGGCTATGCTGTGGTTGAACCTTGTATTTCGACCTGACCTGCATTGGAGTAACCGCTATGCCAGAATTTAAGATTTCCAGTAAAGTTACCGACGCCACAAATGCTGCGATTGATAACTTCAGTACATTGAAAGGACTGTTTAAAGGCGGTGTTGAAGGTACCGGCCTTGAGGCTGAGGGCGGCGCTTTAGGCCCTAGCGCTAAGTCCTTCCTGTTTAAAGACACATCCATTGTCGATCACATTGAAGAAATCACCGATTTGCTATCTGCTTATTCCGCACAAGCTTCAGTGGCTACATCCGTGCTCCGCTTTGTTCCTGGAATAAGCAAGCTAAACAAATTCATCAATCTAGTGGTAGACCCATTACTAAAAGCAGGTGATGGCGGTGCAAAAATTGCGCAAAACATCCGTGATGCCTTTTCTTCTGCCAAGGATAACGTGGTGGATACCCTGCAAAACAGTATTTCCGATAACCAGGATCTGCTCGACAATGACAGCGGCTTTGATGATCTTGATGAGGTGGAGCAGCGCCTCGCGCTTGAATTACTGCTTGAGCAGGAAGAATCGGAAATCAAGCGGATGCTGGGCAGTCTGGATGATACCGAAAGCACTATCGATGCCGGTGGATCAAGTGCCTTGAATGCGGTAATGAAAGCAGCCATGCATGCACGCACCATGACACTGGATCCAACGCACAGCATGAATCAGGTTCCCGGCATGGGCTGATTTGTTCTTGATCCTGAAAAAAACCGGCGAAAGCCGGTTTTTTTGATTGGAATTTGGAAGAAGTGCTACACAAATTGGGTGAGCGGGTTTACCTGAATGCCCTTGGCTTGAAAATCCTCTGCTATTTGCTTGAAAGCTCCTGGGTGCCACTCCGCGCCCACCAAGTCCAGCTCATTAATCTCGGCATTCTGCAGCAGCTCAATCAGGCGTTGATCAACGCAAGAGACAGCATTTTTGTCGACCAGAACACCGCCCGGGAGCAGGTCGAAGGAGAGCTCGAAACCGTGGCTCTTGTACGGAATGGGAGAGGGCGTGCAATCGGGAACGCCAGGCATCGAGTGCTGGCGGGTTACAATCACCAAATCGTAATCCAATAGGGAGCTGCTCTGAATGAAAGCCAGCAAAGGCCTGCTGCAAATCAGCGATCAAAAGCACCTTTGGCATCTTAACCTCCTATTGATGGACCGGATTGATCCATCCCGGGTTCACTAGAGCGACCACGACCCATAACAATTTCAACTAGCGCTCCTGAAAAGCCGGGTGCTTTGGCAGCATGCTCTTCGATGGCCGGGGTGCCTTGCATGGCTCCAATCTCCTTGGCTTTATCCGCCATTTGCGGACCAAAAATTGAATCCTTGATTTTACTGCACTGATCCATGATCTCGGTCACGCCCTTGAAGGCTGTTTGGGCTGTTTCAAGCGCATATTTGATCTTGGCCATGCCTGTGACGGCAGTTCCGGCTGCAGCGGTGGCAGCGGTTCCCGTTGTAGTCATGCCCGCTACAGCAGCAAAAACGAGTGGGGCTGGCATTTTTTACCCTCAAACCGATAGTAAAACCCTTGGGGCTGTGCTTCGAAACAGGAAATA
>NZ_JACUUA010000099.1 GCF_014859565.1 Marinospirillum sp.
TTCCCGCTTATATCCCCGCCCGATTGGGCGAGGGTTTACGCGGATTTTGCTAAACCAGCATTACTGAGCCCAAAACGGGCTCAGTAATGCTGCCGAAAGCTTTCTGTCATTGCCTGGATAGTTGCTGTTTCAGCTACTGACTGGCAAACACCTGGTTCATTCCACAAACACCAGGAGTTGAACCGAAGTGCTGCCCACCAAGGATGGTGTATTTGGTTTTTCTAGATTGCTTTCGGCTCATCCCTGAACCAAAGCTTCAGGTTTGACTGATTAGGCTGGGTTGGGCTCTTTCAGAAACACCTTGCTGTTCAGCGGTTTGATCCAGGCTTCATCCCCTTGCAGTAATCCAAGTGCACGGAACTGTTGTTTTGGCAGTTCTGCAGTGATTGGGTTGGGTGCTGCGTCGGCCTTGAGTTCCACTCTTACGGTGTGTCCGATGACGGTGACGTTTTCAATCACCGCATGCAAGCCATCTCCGGCACTGTTGTCGGCACGTAATTCAATCTCGTGTGGGCGGATATAAGCCAAACCGTCTTGTTGTGCAGCGTCCTTCAGGTGGGGGGTATCCAGTTGCAGTTCACCGATCTGGGTCTGTCCCTGATCCACACGGGCATGGAACAGGTTGACCTTGCCGAGGAACTGGTAAACAAAGGGATTGGCCGGGTGGTCGTAAACCTCTTCCGGACTGCCTTCCTGTTCAACCCGTCCGTGATTCATCACTACAATGCGATCCGCAACTTCCAGTGCTTCTTCCTGATCGTGGGTCACAAACACACTGGTGACGTGGATTTCATCATGCAGGCGGCGCAACCAGCTGCGCAGTTCAGCACGCACCTTGGCATCCAGGGCTCCAAAGGGTTCATCGAGCAGCAGTACTTTGGGTTCAACCGCCAGCGCACGAGCCAGGGCAATACGCTGGCGCTGACCGCCGGACAATTGGCTGGGGAAGCGATGCGCCGTCCAGTCCAGCTGTACCAGTTCCAGCAGATCCATCACTTTTTTGCGGATGGCTTCTTTGGAAGGCCGCAGTTTACGAGGCTTGACGGTCAGGCCGTAGGCCACGTTTTCAAACACCGTCATGTGTTTGAACAGGGCATAGTGCTGGAATACAAAGCCGACTCCGCGCTCACTAACATGCTGGTGGGTCTGGTCTTCACCATGAAACTCGATGCTGCCAGAATCGGCCTGCTCCAGCCCGGCAATAATACGCAGCAGGGTGGTTTTGCCGGAACCGGATGGCCCCAGCAGAGCCGTCAGTTGGCCTTCTGGCAAGTCCAGTGAGACATTGTCGACAGCGACAAAGTCTTTGAAGTGTTTGTTGATCTGATTGATTCGAATGCTCATGAGGGTGTCCTGTAATCTTTAATGGGATGAGCCGGTTTCGCCGCTGCGTTGTTCATGCCATTCGACAAAACTCTTCACTGCGATGGTGACCAGTGCCAGACCGGTGAGGATCGAAGACACGGCAAAAGCGGCAGTGAACATGTATTCGTTGTAAAGCACTTCGATGTGCAGGGGCAGGGTGTTGGTTTCCCCGCGAATGCGCCCGGAAACAATCGCTACGGCACCAAACTCACCCATGGCGCGGGCGTTACACAGGATGACACCGTAAATCAGGCCCCACTTGATGTTGGGCAGGGTGACATACCAGAAGGTTTTCCAGCCGCTGGCACCCAGCGTCAGCGAGGCTTCTTCTTCCTGCTTGCCCTGTTGCTGCATCAGCGGAATCAGCTCACGCGCGACAAACGGCAGGGTGCCGAAGGCAATGACGATGACAATGCCGGGTACGGCAAAAATGATGCGCAGGTTGTGGGCTCCCAACCAGTCACCCAGCCAGCCCTGAGAGCCGAACAGAATCACAAAGATCAAGCCGACCACCACCGGAGAAATGGCAAAAGGTAGGTCAATCACGGCCAGCAGCAGAGGTTTGCCACGAAATTCAAATTTGGCGATCGCCCAGGCAATGGCCACACCAAACACCAGGTTGATGGGTACCACAATCACCACCACCAGCAGTGTCAGGCGGATGGCGTGGGCAGCATCCGGCTCGGTGACGGCTGCGTACCAGACCCCTAGCCCCTGTTCAAAGGCACCATAAAGCACCACAACCAGCGGCAGCACCAGAAAAAGAGCAAGAAAACTCAATGCCACAGCAATCAGTGACAGACGAACCCAGTCCGGCTCTTCGGTGGCGCGTTTCCAGCTTCCGGCCCGATCCAGTGTCAGCGCCGGGTGTGCGGGGATGGATGACGACATGAAATGAATCTCCCTAATCAGTGGGCAAAACGGCGGCTGGACCACCATTGCAGCGCATTAATAATGATCAGCAGGGCAAAAGCGGCCAGCAACATCACCGTGCCGATGGCTGCGGCTCCGTTGTAATCGTACTGCTCGGTTTTGGCGACAATCAGCAAGGGTGTGATTTCTGTCAGGTAAGGCAGGTTGCCGGAGATAAACACCACTGATCCGTACTCACCCAGCGCCCGTGCAAAAGCCAGTGAAAAACCGGTCAACAGGGCTGGCAACAGCGTGGGAAAAATCACCCGGCGCAGGGTGGTCAGGCGTGAAGCGCCCAGTGCTGCCGAAGCTTCTTCCAGCTCGCTTTCAAAGTCTTCCAGCACTGGCTGCACGGTTCGCACCACAAAAGGCAGCCCAATGTAGGTGAGCGCTACCACCACACCCAGTTGGGTGTAGGCCACGCGGATACCAAAGACCTCCAGATACTGACCCACCCAGCCAGTGCTGGCATAAAGCGTGACCAGAGCTATACCGGCTACGGCGGTCGGCAGAGCAAAAGGTAGATCGATCAGGGCATCCACCACACGTTTACCAGGGAAGGTGTAACGCACCAGCACCCAGGCCACCAGTGCACCGAACACCAGATTGATCCCGGCACCAATCAGTGATGCAAAAAACGACAAGCGGTAGGATGCCACCACCTGCGGATGGCTGATGGCTCGCCAGAACTCTTCCCAGCTCATCAGGCTGGTGTAGAGCAGCAGACCGCCGACCGGGATGAAGAAGATAAAGGTCAGGTACAACAACGAAAAACCCAGCGTCAGGTTGAAGCCGGGCAGCACGTTGGGTTGTTTTTTGAACAGCAGCATAAAACAGTCTCTCCGGGGGTAGGTCAGGTCTGGCACAGACCCCTCATCCCTGAGGGGTTGTCCCAGCTGCTGTTGAGTCAGCGGCGTCGATTACGGGCGATGTTTTCCAGGATGGCATCAAAAATACCGCCGTCATTAAAATGCTTGTCCTGAGCGGTTTGCCAGCCACCAAACACTTCATCAATGCTGAAGAAGTTCACTTTCGGGAAGCGATCCGCAAACTCGGCAGCAATTTTTGGATTGGAGGGGCGGTAGAAGTGTTTACCGGCCAGACGCTGTGCATCGTCAGAGTAGAGCTCTTCCAGATAGGCCTGTGCCACGGTTCGAGTGCCCTTACGATCAACATTGCGATCCACAACGGTGACCGGTGGCTCGGCCAGGATGCTCACCGATGGAACAACAATTTCGTACTGACCGCGACCCAGTTGTTCCACCGACAGGAAGGCTTCATTTTCCCAGGCGATGAACACATCACCGATACGACGCTGAACAAAAGTATTAGTGGCACCACGCGCTGCGGGATCCAGCACCGGCACGTTACCAAAGATCTTTTCTACAAACTCACGGGCTTTTTCCTGGCTGCCGTATTTCTTTTCGGCATAACCCCAGGCGGCCAGGTAATTCCAGCGTGCACCACCAGAGGTTTTTGGGTTAGGCGTAATGACCTGCACATCATCACGGATCAGGTCATCCCAGTCCTTGATGTTTTTGGGGTTACCGGCGCGAACCAGCAGCACTATGGTGGAGGTATAGGGTGAAGAGTTGGCGGGTAAACGCTCCTGCCAGCCTTCAGGGATTAACTGGGCACGCTGGCGCAATGCATCTACGTCATAAGCCAGTGCCAGAGTCACCACGTCGGCATCCAGACCATCAATCACCGAGCGTGCCTGAGAGCCGGAACCACCATGGGACTGACGGACATTCACTGTTTGTCCGGCTTTGCCTTGCCAGAGCTTGGCAAAGTGGGCGTTGTACTCGCGGTAAAACTCGCGGGTCGGATCATAAGATACATTCAGCAGGTTCACCGTCTGGGCGCTTGCCAGTGCAGTGGTTCCCAGCAGAACCGAAGTCAGGGCGGCTGTGGCCAGTTTTTTCAGCATCGTTGCTCTCCATCAGGGGGGTTTGTTTTGTGATGCTGCGGATACTAAGCGGCCAGGCTTTTGCAAAAAACGAATAAAAGCTGAAATGTTAAGCAGAAAAACTGCTAAGCAGCATGATTGCTTAGTGAGGTATGGCTTTGCAGAAAAACAGCTATGGATATTCATAATCCATATTTCTGGTTATATCAGGCGCTGTTTAATATCACTACAGCGAATAACCTATCCCTGAAGTGTGAAATAAGGCCATCATGAACTTTCAGCAGTTACGGATCATCCGGGAAGCGGCACGTCAGAACTTCAACCTGACCGAAGTTGCCAATATCCTGTTCACCTCCCAGTCCGGTGTTAGTAAACACATCAAGGATCTGGAGGATGAACTGGGCGTGGAGCTGTTTGAGCGCAAAGGCAAACGCCTGCTGGGTTTCACTGGGCCGGGGCGGGAGATTCTGGATGTGGTGGAGCGCATCCTGCTGGATACCGCCAACATCAAACGGGTGGCACAACAGTACACAGAAGAAGACGAAGGCAGTCTGAGCTTAGCCACCACCCATACCCAGGCACGTTATGTGCTGCCACCAATCATCAGTGAATTCAAAAAAGCCTTCCCACGGGTGCATCTGGAATTGCACCAGTGCGGCCCGGAAGAAATTGTCACCCTGCTGAAAGCAGGCAAAGTGGATATAGGGATTGCCACTGAAGCTTTGCAAGATGAACCTTCACTGGTCTGTTTCCCGTTTCACTCTTGGCAACATGCGGTGGTAGTACCCAAACACCATCCATTATTGGAAGAAAAAGAACTGACACTGGAAGCTGTTGCCCAGTATTCCATTATTACTTATCACCAGGGTTACACCGGACGCCGCTCAATCGATCTGGCATTTGAACAGGCCGACCTGCATCCGGATATTGTGATGTCAGCGCTGGATGCGGATGTGATCAAAACCTACGTGGAGCTGGGGTTGGGTATTGGCATTATTGCTTCAGTGGCCTGGCAGCCACAACGCGACAGTGAACTGGTACTGCTGGACTCAACCGATCTTTTCCCTGTCAAAACCACCCAGTTGGCACTTCGCCGGGGGCACTACCTACGCAGCTTTGCCCTGCGGCTGGTGCAGCTTTGCTGCCAGTCAGTACCCCAAGAAGAAATCCAGCAGCAAGTGCAGTGACCCGATCCTTGATTTTCAATAAATTCGCAGTTGCTGGGTCAGACTTTCTATATTGCTACTGATGCCTCTGAGCTGTTCGCTGGCTGCTTTGGTCTGATCGGATTGGGCGGCGTTGTCATCGGCTTTGCTGGAAATTTTTTCGATGGTTTCTGCAACTTCTCTGGCCGCTATGCTTTGCTCCTGCAATACCTGTTGAATGTCCTGGGTGGCCTGGGCAACACGGTTGGTTTCGTTTTCGATATTGGCAACGGAGTTGCTGGCCTCGCGCGCGGTTTCCACACCCAGCTCCACACGTTTGACACCTTCTCGCATACGATTCAGAGCCTGACGGGTTCGTTCCTGAACCTGGTGTACCATGCCGGTGATATCTTCAGTGGAGTGGGCGGTTCTTTCAGCCAGATTGCGCACCTCATCAGCAACCACTGCAAAACCTCGACCCAGATCCCCTGCTCGGGCTGCTTCAATGGCAGCATTCAGAGCCAGTAGATTGGTTTGCTCTGCAATACCTCGAATGGTTTCCACAATGCTGCCGATCTGATCAGACAGCTCATTCAACGCTTCCAGCTCTTCTGAAGACTCCCTGACAGCATCAGCAATGGAAGCAATTTCCCGCGTGCTGTCATTAACGGCCTGAGCACCGCTGCTGGCGACCATCCCAGCCTGAGTTGAGGCTTCATGGGCAGCCTTGGCGTTTTCTCCGATCTGCTCCACCGATGCACTCAGCTCTTCCAGTGCAGCAGCCATGCTGGTTGCTGCTTCTGATTGTTCCTGAGCACCTCTTGCGGTCTGTTGGCTGGATGTAACCAACTCATCGGCAGAAACATTCAGGGATGTTGAAGACTGGTTAAATTGAAAAGCCATTTCGTAAAGACGGTTGCGCATGGTTTGCATGGCGTTAAAAACCTGACCGATGGCATCACTTTTCCCCAGCGGGGTTTCAGTGCGCAGGTTGCCTTTACCGATTTCCAGCGCGATATGACAGAGCTGTTGCAGGCGTGCCAGTTGCTTGTTGACCAGATACCAGAGAATAAGCAGGCCGGTAGTGCCCACACCACCCATCAGTGCCACCAGACGCAATAAAGGTGCCGGATCGCTGGAGGTGAGAATTTCCAGAAAGGCCGCCAGAGCCATGCCTAAAAAACTGACCAGATAAAGCAGCATCGCCTTGCGGGGAAAGTCGAGGTTGCCAAAATAGCGAACCATGCGGGGGAAGATGCCAGGAGTAATCACCTGACCCAGATGAAAACGGATTTTACGGCCGTTTTGCATCTGCTGGTAAAGCTGGCTGGCCTGCTGGATTTCTTCAGAGCTGGCTTGCAGGCGCACACTCATAAAGCCACCCTGGCCATCCGGGTTCATATTGGCTTTGACCCAGTAATAACCACCATCCTTGCTGCGATTTTTGATGATGCCCTGCCAGGCACGGCCTTGTTTCAGGGTTGCCCAGGCATCCCTGAAGACTTCAGCGGGCATATCCGGGTGACGGATGATGTTATGGGGCTGCCCCAGTAACTCCTGTTCGCTGAAACCGGAAAACTGAATGAACTCATCGTTGACGTAGGTGATTTTTCCCTGAGCATCCGTGTGGGAAATGATGACACTGCGCTCGGTCAACGGGTATTCGGTTTCCTTCACGGGTTGGTTGTTACGCATGGCGGTAGACTCCTGTTTTCTATTCCGTCGTTGTCGAGCTGTTTTTCTTACATATCCTGGCTCAGAAAGTTTACAGGATCTTTGTAAGACTGAGCGGATCAATGCGACCAAGCCATAAATAATTAACCCGAGGAAAAGAAAGATGATCACTTCTGGCTATCAGGTGGCTTTGCTGCTGTCGGTGTTACTCGCTGTGGCCGGGCTGAGTTGGTGGGTAGCTCCCCGCGTCAGAACGGTGGAAGGTTTTTTCATGGGACAGGAACCGGGGTATGCGCCGGGTGTCTGGACGCTGACACTTTCTCAGGTGACGACCTGGATTTTTGCACGTTCGCTGCTGAACGCAGCCTTGCTGGGTGTTTTTGCCGGTTTGCACCGTCTGGGTGATGAAGAAATGATGGCAACCTTGCAGCGACTGCTGGGCACACCGGCGATTTTTCTGCTGGGGCTGGCACTGATTGTTTCTGCTGCATCCACTCTGGATTCAACACTGTCCAGTGCATCCAAGCTGGCGGTTGTGGATATGGGCATGGGGCGCGTTGATCCCAACCGGGGTCGTCTGGTCATGCTGTTGTTCATGCTGGGCGGGCTTTTGCTGGTTTATTTCGGTACCCGTGATTTGTATGCCGCCGTTGCGGTTAGTGGTACGGCCTCCCTGTTTTTGACTCCGGTGATCATCTTCTGCATCTGGATGAACCGACGGGTGGCGCAGTGGAGTTTTCTGGTGAACTTCGTGTTTGCTGTAGGTGGTTCGGTGATTTACTTCCTGGAAACCTCCGGTTATGTGAACTGGATCGGTGGCTGGACGGGTGTTGAACATAATTACAGCAAGCTGTTAATTCTGACGCTGTTTATTCTAGGTGTAGGGTTGATCAGTTTCTGGTGGGGGATGCAGGATGAGTGACCTGATTGCCGGACGTACTTGTCCTCTGGATTATCGGTATCGACCTGAAGATATGGCAGCAGCACCTGAAGCTTTTTCCTGTGAGGTGCTGTATGTGGTTGGTGGGCTGTATGGTAATCCTTTTGCTCTGAAGGCAGTTGAAGCCCTGGCTGCAAAGGAGCCGGGAGCCAGAGTCGTTTTTAATGGTGATTTTCACTGGTTTGATGCGGATAAAGTCTGGTTTGACTGGATTCAGGAAGGGGTGGAAGCATTTGATGCTCTGGCCGGTAATGTCGAAAAGGAGCTGTGTCGAGCCACTGCCGATGCAGGCTGCGGCTGCGCCTACCCGGAAACTGTGGATCAAGCTCTGGTGGAACGCTCCAACCGGATTCATCAGCGCCTGAAAGATCAACTGCCGGATGACAGTAAGCTTCTTGCAACTCTTCAGGCATTGCCGTTATTTATGAAAGTCCGGGTTGGTGAGCGGTTGGTTGCCCTGGTGCATGGTGATGCCACTTCGCTGGCAGGTTGGGGCTTTGATCGCAATGGCATAGATGAGCCTGACCGAAAAGCCGATATTCAAGGCTGGCTGCAAGCGGCTGAGGTGGATGCCTTTGCTTCTTCACATACCTGCCAACCGGTTTGCAGGCGCTACCCCGAGGGTGTGGTGATCAATAATGGTGCTGCGGGGATGCCTAATTTTAATGATGGCCTGTATGGGGTGGTAACAAGAATCGCCAATCGCTCTGGTTTACTGGAGCCCCTGTACCAGACTGACTATCAGGGTTTGTATTATCAGGCATTACCGCTGTACTTTGATGCACCTGCCTGGCAGGAGTGGTTTCTGTCTTATTGGCCAGAAGGCTCAGATGCCTGGCTGTCCTACTGGCAACGCATCAGCCAGGGGACAGCGCTCAAGGTATCCGCTTGATCAATCAGTGATTGGCTACTGGTGCATTTTCAGGAGGTTGTGAAGGACAGCCTGGGTGTTTTTTGCAGATCAGGCTCACCTTCCCAGCCCAGCCCGGACGCTGTTTTTTGGGCATGGGCAAAGAGCACAGGTTGATCACCTGCCTGAACGATTTGATACGCTGTTTGACCTTTAAAACTTTCTGTTTTCCAGCCCTGTAAACCGGTTTGGGAAAAAGCCGGAGGCTGATCACCAGCATAAACACTGCCGATAAAAAGGCTTGTCATCAGTATTTTTATCGGGGTTCGTAATTGGGGAGAAAACATGGCGATACCTCAGAATGAGCGATTGGAGTTAATGAGTCGTCAGCAAAAAGGTTTTTCTTACAAAGCCAGCATTATCATCCCGGTTCTTAATGAAGCTGAGCAACTGCCTGATTTTCTGGCTGATTTGCAAAGCCTGCGCGATAAAGGCTGCGAACTGATACTGGTGGATGGTGGCAGCAGTGATGCCAGTTGTACACTGGCGACAGGTCTGGTGGATCAATTGCTCGAATCACCCGCCGGACGCGCCATACAGCTGAATCGGGGTGCGGCGGCAGCTTGTGGTGAATGGTTGTTTTTCCTGCATGCGGATACCCGCCTGACAGCGGCTTCAGAACAGGCTTTGCTGGCATTGATTGAACGGGACAAGGCTTGCTGGGGGCGGTTTGATGTGTGTATTCAAGGAAAACACCCCCTGTTGTGGCTGGTGGCACGGATGATGAATCTGCGCTCCTGCCTGACCGGTATGGCCACCGGAGATCAACTGATGTTTGTGCATCGTTGCCTGTTTGATGCGGTGCAAGGTTTTGTGGAACAACCCCTGATGGAAGACATCGAACTGTCCAGATGCCTGAAAAAGATTTGTCGCCCCTTGTGTCTGCCTCAGCGGGTGATTACCTCGGGGCGACGCTGGGATCAACGCGGTTTTTGGTCCACTGTGGTTTTGATGTGGCGTTTGCGCTGGTGTTACTGGCGGGGTGTTGCAGCCGAGCAGCTGGCACGGGAGTATCGCTGATGTCTGATTTAAGGGTGCAACTGGCTATTTTGGCGCGTGCACCGGTACCGGGACAATGCAAAACCCGCCTGATTCCGACACTCGGTGCTGAGGGTGCGGCGACACTTCACGCGCGACTGGTGGAGCTTAGTGTCAACACGGCACTGATGCTGCCGGATGTGGTGGTGACCCTCTGGACGGCTGATGATGCGGCACATCCATTTTTTCAGCAACTGGCTGCGTCCTGTCCGCAACTGCAATGGCAAGAACAGCCTGCAGGTGATCTGGGTGAACGGATGCATCAGGTGTTTGTGTCCACCGGGCAACCGACCCTGCTGATTGGCAGTGACTGCCCGGCGCTGACGGTGGATCTACTGCAAGACTGTGCAGATCACCTGAAGAATCATGCCGCTGTGTTTGTGCCTGCTGAAGACGGCGGTTATGTACTGGTGGGGCTGCAATCACCCTGCCGTGCACTGTTTGCTGAGGTGGACTGGGGTACGGATCAGGTGATGCAACAGACCCGCCAGCGCCTGCAACAACAGCAAATGCATTGGGTGGAACCACTAACCCTGTGGGATGTGGATCGACCGGAAGATCTGTTGCGTTGCCCTGTGTAAGATTTTGTCCGGTGTGGCGACCAAACCTGATCTGAAGCTGTTTTCTGAATCGACAAATTTTGAGGAAAAACCATGCATGCCACCCTGCCCCGTTTGATCACCACGGATTTTCCTGCTTTGCAACGCAGCAGGCTGGAGGTTTTGCAGGCCAACATCACCCTGACCTGTAACCAGTCGTGTCTTCATTGTCATGTGGCTTCCAGCCCCAAACGTAAAGAAGCCATGAGCCATGCAACACTGGAGCTGCTGTTGCAAATGCTGGATCAACACCCGTCCATTCATACACTGGACATCACTGGGGGTGCCCCGGAACTGCATCCACAATTTCGCTGGCTGGTCAGTGAAGCGCGCAAGCGCAATGTGACGGTGCTGGATCGTTGCAACCTGACGATTCTGAGTGAACCGGGGCAGGAAGCTACGGCGGCATTTCTGGCTGAACAGCAGGTGCAGGTGATTGCATCCTTACCCTGTTATTCAGCGGAAAACGTCAATGCCCAGCGCGGTGATGGTGTTTTTGAAGCCAGTATCCGTGGGCTGAAGCAGTTAAATGCGCTGGGTTATGGTCAGCCGGGAACAGGGTTGGAGTTGCATCTGGTTTACAACCCACTGGGTCCCAGCCTGCCACCACCGCAGCAGTCACTGGAAGCGGCCTACAAGGAGCAGTTGCAAACTCATTTTGATATTCAATTTAATCACCTGCTGACACTGGCCAATATGCCGATCCAGCGTTTTGGCAGCACCCTGATCAGCAAAGGCCAGTTTGAGCCCTACATGCAGTTGTTAAAAAGCAGCTTCAACGCCGCCACCCTGCCGGGTTTGATGTGCCTGAACACCTTGTCGGTGGATCATCTGGGGCAGGTGCATGATTGTGATTTTAACCAGCAGTTGCACTTGCCGCTGGGAGACGCGCGGCAACCCGTGCACTTGCAGGAGTTGCTGGATGTAGAACTGAACGGTCGACCCATCCGTGTGGCTGATCATTGTTACGGCTGTACAGCAGGGCAAGGCAGCAGTTGTGGTGGTGCGCTGACGGATTAAAGGAGAGCAGCATGAATGATGAAGCCCTGTGGCGTGGTGGTATTTTTTTGCTGGTATTGCTGCTGGTGGCCGGAATGGAGTTCTGGCAACCCAAACGCAGCTGGCGTGAATCCAGAACCCGGCGCTGGGGTATCAACCTCAGCCTGATTGTTATGAATGTGGTGATCCTACGCCTGACGCTGGGTGCTGCTGCGGTATTGATGGCTGTGCATGTACAACAGCAAGGCTGGGGGTTGTTGAATCTGGTGGAGTGGCCGGTGTGGCTGAAGTTTGTGCTTGGTCTGTTGCTGCTGGATCTGGCCATCTACCTGCAGCATGTGTTGTCTCATGCCTTGCCGATCTTCTGGCGACTGCATCAGGTGCATCATGCTGATCTGGATCTGGATGTCACCACCGGCCTGCGTTTTCATCCGCTGGAAATTCTGGTATCACTGATCTATAAGGTGGCTGTGGTCGTGGCGCTGGGGCTGGATCCCCTGACCGTACTGGTGTTTGAAGCGCTGCTGAATGCCGCCTCCATGTTCAGCCATGCCAATATCCGCCTGTCGCCAAAACTTGAAAGAGTAATCCGCTGGTTTGTCATCACCCCAGACATGCACCGTATTCACCATTCCATCCACCGGGATGAAACCGACAGCAACTTCGGTTTTTTCCTGTCGATCTGGGATCGATTACTCGGCACCTATACCCAATCCCCCAGAGATGGTCACCTGCAGATGGTGCTGGGACTGGACTATTGCCAGCAACCCCAGCAGGTGAGCCTGACAAAATTACTGCTGATGCCTTTTCGGCCTTTGCCAAAACCTGCTGCGGAATCCAAAAAACCGTAAGGCTTTCAGCGCCGGTTAATCTGTTGCAGCAGTTGATCAAAAACACC
>NZ_JACUUA010000394.1 GCF_014859565.1 Marinospirillum sp.
CAGTATAACCCTGTATCTCGGTACTCAGCAGATCACGAGTACCCTGCCCTACACCGCCAAGACCTTTAAACACCACCTGCAGGAAAACACCATAATCTCTTTCTCTGGCAGCAAATCCTGTTGCCTGATTGTAACCCGGCGAGGTGTCCGGGTTCTTTACCCAGTCACGATACAAGAGTTGCAATTGCCAGCAACAGGAGTTGTATTCAAAGCCGGTCAGGCTTTCCAGTTTCTCGTTACGCTTCCAGTCATGCCCTTGCTTGGCAAATACTCGCCAATGATCATTGATTGGATAAATAATGGAGGCATAAACCTGCTCTTCTGCATCTCTTTTGTAGGAATAGCCATCCATCAAGGATGACTCAGGTTTAGGTCCAACTCCGCCAACTCTTCGTAGATGAGTAAGGTAATTTGAAGAATAACTGTGACCAAAATTCATGCGAAAACCCTGCATATCGGTATAGGCAAGGTAGGTGTTAGCACTTTCAGTTTTACTGAAGTGATCATCCCAAAGCAGATTAGAACGTAGCTGCCAGTCCCTGGAAATTCGCCACTGAGCCTGGATAGCAAGATTTGAGTAAGGTCGAACCATTGTATATGGACGCTCTTCTCTGGGCTGGTTGTCAATTCTATTGGGGTCGTCAGGATGTCGATAACTATTATCCAGCAGGCGATCTGCTGCATAAAATTCCCTGGCAATGCCTAGGCTAGCCATCTCCTGTCCACTATAACGACTGATAATTCTCTGGGTCAGACCTGCAGTTACCTTCTGCACGTCACCCGTGCGATCCCGACCAGTGGTCCGCTCTGCACGAAACATCTGGTTGAAGCCGCTGTCAGCGAAGCCACCATCAAAAAAGTTAGGAATTTCGTACTGCTCTACGTAAGGTATGTAAGCAGCAAACAGCCGTGGTTCGAGCGTCTGTAGCAGATCATGACCCAATATCCGAGTATCCCTTTCCAGATAAAGACCTGTATCTATACTAAGCACAGGAACTGTGTAAGAAGGCTCCAGATTGACCGTTTTTATTTGATTCTGTGAGGTCGCATCCTGCCAGTAGGGATCAATCCAGTACTGATTATGCCGAAGTTTTACCTGTGGACTGATAAAGGCCCAAGGCCAAACCCAATCGGTGCGCAAACCCGGCTCCAGATGCAAACGCCAAGCATCTGGAGCACCCCAGTTATTCCTACTGTTCACATAATAGCTATCTGGTTGTCCTGGAATTGGTGTTGAGGTTGTCAGATAACGACTACTGACACTCTCATCAAACAGCTTGGTGAAATGGGTAGCATCAGCCAGCAAGAACCATCGTGTATCATCACCCAGCCTTGATCCACCTCGCACTTCCAGTTGTGGTAATTGAAAATAACTCTGCCTTGCAGCATCACGACCTTGTTTCAAGTCAAACAGCTTATAAGGGGTTTCGGCATTAGCAGGATCACTCAGTGACAAGTTTGGATCCCGACTTGGGTGCAACTGCTGATAACCCTTGAATGTAAGACGTGATTGCCATACATCTTGACGATAGCTCATACGGAACTGCTGTAACAACTCTCTATCGCTGCCTACCAAATTGTTCGTACCCAGTGAATCAAAATACCGATCATCACTGACTTGTGAAAAATCCAGGCTGTAATTCAGGCTCGCAGGACGGCTTAAGCTACCCCTGTGACGCGCTGCAAAATGCCAGCGATCCAGCCCGTAATACAGCTCATCCCCTCCAAGCTGGGCGTAATACAGCTCTCCGGAATCGCTGGGCTGCAGGTAGCGAAACTCTGCTCCCAGCATAAAACCCCTGTCGCTGATGTAACGTGGATAAAACGTGGCATCATAGTTGGGTGCCATATTCCAGTAGAAAGGCTGCTGATAATCAAGCCTGCCGCTGCCGGAGTAAGAAATATAGGGGGACAAAAGCCCGGTATGCCGCCGATCATCTATCGGAAACCTTAACCACGGCCAGTAAAAAACCGGCACTTGCTGGATTTCCATACGAACATTATAAGCATCACCAAAACCACTCTCCCGGTTCAGGTTCAGCC
>NZ_JACUUA010000100.1 GCF_014859565.1 Marinospirillum sp.
TGAATAATCAGCCACTAACTTAGAAAGCGTATTTGGCCTGCAGGCGGAAAGTCATATCACCATCTTTAGTACCAGCTCCACCAGCTGTAGGCGCAATAACAGTGCCATCACCCATAACCATATGAACTTCAGCACCCCATTCCCAGCCAGAAGCTGTTTTATGAATAGCGTTCACCCAGAGTTGCATATAATCATCGCCAGCAGCACCATCATCCATCACTTGCTCTACAACCAAGTTGGTGCGCAGCTGATCGCTCATTTTCATCTGAGCAGAAGCAGAGAACGCACTATAGCGATCTGGGTCAGCTGTGAAAGCTGCTTTTACGCCCATAGTATCACCCAGTGGCAAAGAAGCACTGGCGGTCATGCGAACTTTACCTTCAGATGCTTTAGCATCAGTAGGATCATTAACTTGATACATCTGAGCAGCAGCAAAAATGCCTACACCACCAAAGTTGCCTTTAAAGTTAGCGGTCAGGTCAGGCAGAGGGCTTGCATTAGTAGCGCCAGAAACGACAGCGTTACCACTATTCGTACCACGCTCTTCCAAAGCAACACCAACAGACATGCCGTCGCCCAGATTAATGTTCTTACCCAGCAGGGGGTTACGAGAAGCCCAGGAGGAGGTAATGGCGTTACCATTGGCATCCAGAGTTTCACCCAGACCATTCAGGTTGGCAAAGAAAGACCAAGACTGACCGGCTACCCAGCCGTCATGGAGAATAGCCGCATGGCGAAGTCTCCCACCAACAGTTTGCTCATACATGTAGGTAATGTCACCAGCATTAGTTTTGTTGGTGTAGTTAATACCTAAACGTGAAGAACCAAGATCCATACCGTAGTTCATTTCACCGGCATCAGGCATTTCCCAGTAAGCTTGGGCAGCAACAAAACCACCGATTTGTAGGCGGTGTGCATCAGTATCTACGATGGTTGCAGCGGAAGCAGCAGAAGCGATAGCCAGGGCAAGTGGAAGGGCAACAGTACCAGCAATTTTTGTACGCAGTTTCATAGCGTTTTTACCTTCTTTTATTATTGGTCGAATTCATTTCGTTCAGGTTCAGGGTGCGGCTCCGGCTGTCCTTCACCGCTGTGCAGCAGACTCTCATGCTTTTTTATGCCTTGTCAATGACCTGATCCACACTGACTCGACCAAAGTATTATGATGCTGCAACAGCTTTGTAACCTTGATCTGAGTCATCGAGTCGCTGTGCTATGCCCTGCAACAGCATATAAGTTTGTGAATTGGCTGTATCACCTGCCATGCCACTCTAATTGAGTTTTAAACAGGATATTTTGCTGTTGCACCGCACGCGCGCGCACATCAAATATCCCATCAGTCACTCAGTCCAGAGAGCCTGCGCCAAACGTCCAAGATCAAGCAGTTGCGTTTTAATTTGTTGTTCCAGCTGTTCTTTGATCGACTGCGGCAGATTGGTCTGTTGCTGCAATGCCACATCACCGCTTAAACGTTCTATACCCTGCAGCAATTGTCGGGTTCTTTTTTGATCCTGAGTGTTTTCCGGTTGTACTTGTTGTATCAGCAACTCCAGCCGTACTAATGCCGGGTAACGCTGCAACCAAACAGGGCAGTGCAGTGGCTGGCGTGGGAAACGCAGATGAGCGCAGGCTGCTTGTAACAGTTTGATTGGGTGAGTCGGCGCTGCTGCTGGTCGTTGTGCTTGAGTGTAGAGGGTTTGCATCAACTCCAGAGTGGCTTGCCCCACCCATAGTTCTTGCCATATCTGCCGATAAGAAGCGCGGCGTGCGGCATAACCCAGCTGTTGCACCCGCCAGCTGGCTGCAGGCTCCTGCAATTGGAGTTGTTGCAGGCTTTTATCACGCCAGCTGTCCAGCACAAGAGGGTTAAAAACCTTCAAGAGTTTTTTGATCTGAATACGTGCTTGTCCCAGACACACCGCAGGATTTAGCCGCTGCTGCATCACCAGCAGCGCATGAAGCCTTAACATAGCTCGCTGTGCATGATGCAGCTCTTCTTCTGCTGCGTTAAATGCCCAGTTTTCATGGGCCTGTATCCAGCTGTTTAATTGCTGTACTGCCAGCTGGTTCAGATCCACCGTTGCCTGACCATTATTATTAACAGGGTTATTGTTTTCTGCTGGTCGAGCGCCACGGATTAACCGTAAACCTCGTTCGGCCTTGCTGGCCAATCCAGGGTGCAGTGTCAGTCTGGTTGCCAGAATTTTTGCCAGATCAAACAATGCCTGCGGATCACCTTGTTTTAACTCCAGCTCCAGTTCACTGAGCGAATCTTTTCGTTTTAAGTCTCGGGGGGAGCCATCCGCCAGTGCCACCTCACCAAGATCCGCTGCAATTTCGATTTCTGCCTCTGCACTGCTCCACAGCCAGGTGCGGCGTGTAAAGTGGGTGGTGAACTGGGGTTGCAGTGCTTTGATCAGCACCGGGGTCAATACCTCTTGCGGTAATAACTCCGGCTGCAACGCCGCGTTTTTAACTGGCATTTCCCATTCGCCACGCTGGCTGAGTGCGCCGTGGTTGGTGCCACTGGTTTTTAAGGTTTGTAACCATTCTTTGCCAGTAAAACGCAATCGCAAGGCTGCCCGTGCCTGGTTCAAATCAAAATCGGGGGTATCAAAATAGATATTTTCCAGACGCTGGATCGCTTGTGGCCTGGCGTTCAGCTCCTGCATCAGCGCATCCAGCCGGTTGTGATCATCCGGTTGCAACAGCAGTTTGAGTTCGGTTTCCTTTGCCATAGGTCTTACTTGCCCTTGATGAGTGTCACAGGGAAGTATGCCATAACCTGCGGCGCAACTGATGTTCGGTTTTGTTTGCCGCAAACTCAGGTGGCTTGTGACTCTGCCTGTCGGTGCATTTCTGTCTATCATCATTTTCTTTATTCTGCAGGCTAGATTTGGTTAAACTCAGTGGTGTTAATCACTGAACATTCGTCACTGAATAAGCGAGCCAACCTTGCAGGATTCCAGTCTGGACCAGAATGTACACTGGTTCCGCCATGCATCACCCTATATTAATGCCCACCGGGGGCGCACTTTTGTCATTCATCTGGATGGCGAAGCACTGCGCAGCCCCGGCCTGCGTGAATTGATTGCTGATATTGCGCTGCTTAACTCACTGGGTGTTCGCCTGGTGATCACCTATGGTGCTCGCCCGCAGTTACGTGAGAAGTTGGAGCGCCGTAATCTCTGTTGGCAGGAGCATCAACAGCGGCTGATTGTGGATGCCACCCGCTTGCAGGCTGTTGTTTCCTGTGTCGGTAGCCTGCGAATTGAGCTGGAAGCCCGTCTGTCGATGGGACTGGCCAACTCACCCATGCATGGTGCCGGTTTGCGGGTGATGAGTGGCAATCTGATTACTGCCCGCCCGCTGGGTGTTCGTGAAGGGGTGGACATGCACTTTTCCGGAGAAGTGCGCAAGGTTCAGGTCAAGAGCATTCAGTCACTGCTGGATCAGGGTATGCTGGTATTGTTACCACCACTGGGTTATTCCGCCACCGGCGAAGCCTTTGATCTGAATGCAGAAGAAGTGGCTACTTCCGTCGCGATTCAGCTGGGTGCCGATAAACTCTTGCTGTTCGGAGATGCAGAAGGCTTAAAAGACAGTGAAGGCCAGTTAATCCGTGATTTAACACCCACCGATGCTGAAATGCTGCTGCCGGAGCTAAGTGATCAGCCCATCCTTCAGCGTCACCTCAGAGCTGCCTGCCAGGCCTGCCGCCGGGGTGTAGCACGTACCCATCTGCTGAGTTATCAACGCAATGGTGCCTTGTTGCAGGATCTGTTCACCCGTGATGGGGATGGCACACTGATTACCCAGCAGCGTTATGAAACCCTGCGTCAGGCACGTATCGAGGATGTTGGGGGATTGCTGGCATTATTGGCACCCCTGGAAGAAAGTGGTGTGCTGGTACGTCGCTCACGTGAACGGCTGGAAGCTGAAATTGAACGTTTTATGGTGATTGATCTGGATGGCAGCATCATCGCTTGTGCGGCTCTGTATCCCTATCCTGATCAGCATCAGGCTGAACTGGCTTGTGTTGTGGTTGACCCGGAGTTCCGTCACGGACAGCGCGGTGACCTGCTGCTGGAAAGCATTCAGAAACAGGCTCAAGCCTCCGGCATCCAACAATTGTTTGTGTTAACCACCCACACTGCCCACTGGTTTCTGGAGCGAGGTTTTGTGCCCGCCAGTGTGGAGCAACTGCCAGCTGCACGTCAGGCACTCTACAACTGGCAACGAAATTCCCGTGTTTTCTGTAAAAACCTTTGATTATGCCAGCCTTCCGGTCACCCAACCTGTCACTGCTGCAAATGGTGTTGCTTGGTTTTATGCTGGTGCTGCTACCCTTAGCAGTGTTGGTTTTTCAGGCATTTAACGCGCATCGGGATCTTTCTGCCCAGGCAGGACTAACCGCCAGAGAGGCCGTTTCCTTTACCCGCCGTACGCGCGCGCTGGCAGGATTGGCACTGGATATGGAACGAACCAGCCGCCAGTATCAGGTGGTGCAGAATGCGGATCTGCTGGAGCTGCTACAAAGCCAGCTGCAAGGTTTTCAACAGCTGCTGGCAGAACCTTTTGTGCTGTTTAACCCTCCTGAGGCTCAGGCTGTGCTTGAGCAACTGCTGCAAAACCCTGAGCTAACACCGGACTACATGGAAAGACTGACCGCTCAAACGGATCTGATCAGCCTGCAAAGTCAGCAAATTGTGGATCGCCAACTCAGCCAGTTGCAACAGGAAGTTCTGCGCTTGCAGCAGCAGCTGGCATGGCAGTTTCTGCTGCTGGCTGGCTTGTCTTTTTTACTGGTGCTGTTTTTCACCTGGCGGCTGATGCGTCCATTGGGTTATTTGCAACGCCGTATCCACGCCATTGCCAACCCCAGCACCCGACAAAAAGCCAGACACCTGCATGAGGGTCCATCAGAGCTGGTGGAACTGAATGAGCAACTTAACTGGCTCGAGCAACAACTCAGTGAGATTGAAGAACAAAAACAGCAGTTTCTTCGTCATATATCCCACGAATTAAAAACACCGCTGGCCAGCATACGTGAAGCCAGTGATCTGCTTGATGAAGAAGTACTGGGACAACTGACACCCAAGCAAAAAGAAGTCACTCAGTTGCTGGGGCAGAACAGCCGACGACTGCAACAGTTGATTGAACAACTGCTGGATTACAATCTGCTGCAGGGCAAAAAGCAGATTCGCATCAGCAGCGTCCAGCTGAACAGCCTGCTGCAACAACTACTGGAGCCATGGAAACCCCTGCTGGCGCAACGTAATCAGGCACTGTTGCTGCCTGCATCAACAATCACTCTGTATGCTGATCTCTCACTGCTACGCAGTGCTCTGGATAACCTTATATCCAATGCCATCCATTATGGTGACCCTGAATACCCGATCCAGCTGCGTGCCGGAAGCCAGCCTCCCCGCCACTGGATCGAAGTGGAAAACCACGGCACCCCCATCCCACCCGACGAACAAAAACGGCTGTTTGAACCCTTTTTTCAGGGCAGCTCCCGTCGCAGCGGATCAGTAAAAGGCTCCGGGCTAGGACTATCAATTGCAGCTGAATGCATGAAAGCACAAAACGGTACATTACGACTCAAACCTTCACCGGGAAACACCATCAACTTTCGGCTAGAATGGATTGCTGAACCAACAGGCCGAGAATAAGTGTGTCCAAATACCAACAATTTTTCATCGTTAGCTTACTGTTTACACTGCTGACAGGTTGTGCTGCCTTGCAACAGGATCATGAGTCCGGCAAAACGGACTTTTGCCCCTGCAAGGATCAACAATTACACCTGCAGCAGGGTATCCACAGCCTTGAGCTGGATCTGCAACAGGCCGAAGCCCGTATCCAGTTACTTGAAGCAGAACGTGATTCACTGGCAGCCAAGCTGGAAGCCCTGACTGCCATAGAACGCAGTCTGCATGAACGCAAGCAACGCCAGAGTAATGAGCCATGAAACTGTTACCCGAAGTCCAGCGAAGTGAAAACCCAGCCCGTATCCTGCTGGTGGATGATGATCTAAGCCTGCTGAAGCTTCTGTCTCTGCGGCTTGAAAGTGCCGGTCATGTAGTCACCACAGCAGAAAGTGGTGTCGAAGCCCTGACTCACCTGCAACATGCCTTGCCAGATCTGGTGTTGTCCGACTTGCGTATGGATGGAATGGACGGATTGGCGCTGTTTGAAAAAATCCAGGCTCGCCACCCAGGGTTACCCGTCATCCTGCTCACCGCACACGGCACCATTCCGGATGCAGTGGAAGCGACACGCCGTGGTGTTTCCGGCTTTTTGACCAAACCCATCGACAAACAACAACTCTTTGCCCTGATTGATGAGCTGCAGAAAAACCATCCAACCAACAACCAGTCCAGAGATGCATCCGATTTGTTGACCCGAAGCCCACTGCTGGTGCAGCTGATGGCACGACAGCTGCTCAGTGAAGCGACTGAGCGTCTAGATAGCCTTGCTAATGGTTTTGCGCCGGAAGCACTGGAGTTACTGGCTGCAACTCCCTGGCCGGGCAGTGTGCGCCAGCTACAAGGTGTTGTGGAGCAGTGTGCAGAACTCAGCCAGCAGCCTATGATTTCTGTCGAGCTGGTGAATCGGGTATTACAGGATGACAGCCGTGACCTGCCACCACTGAACGAAGCTCGCGCTGAGTTTGAAAAAGCCTATCTGATCAAGGTATTACGACTGGCAGAAGGCAAGGTCACCGATGCAGCCCGACTGGCTGGACGCAACCGCACAGATTTTTATAAGCTGTTGAATAAACACGCCCTGGAGCCTGCCCGTTTTAAAGAACAGGCTCGCAGAGGCAAAGCAACGGCCTAGTTATGGGGCAGGCTGATCAATGCTGAAAGCGATCAGCACCCGGTTTGAACAGGTGATGGAAACGTGGTGAGCGCATAGAGCTCAGATGTGCCGCCACAGCTTCCTGCGCAAGTGCATTTTTCAGTCCTTCTGCTGTTTCCCATTCAATCAAAGACAGGCGCAGTGGTGATGAACCTTCACCCTGATTCAGTTGTGCCGATACAAATCCAGGTTCTTGTTTCAGCAGTTCAACCAGCTGCACCCACTGATCTTCCAGTACTTTTTTATGCTCTGCCGAGCGCACCACAAAACCCTGACCCATAAGCACTGGTGCCAGAGTGGACTCGGCCAGTTGTGATTCAAAAGCACGATGACCAGGGCCACCTGGACCACCTGCACAACCAGTCAATAAAAGCAGACCCACAGAAATAGCTGCAATTTTTTTATACATGGCAAGACTCCTTTTTAAGCCTGTTTTGAAAACCCAATGAAAGTATAAGTAAACATCCAGTCTATGTATAATGCCGCCAAACATTTATTCAGGCAGGCTTACATTCAAATCGGGCAGAAGATGTCTCTGATCAATCTGGAAAATCTGACCTATTATTACCCTGGACAGAGCCACCCTGCACTGCATCAGGTCAGTTTCAGCATCCATAGCGGTGAATCCATTGGATTGCTTGGTCATAATGGTGCGGGCAAAACAACTCTGATGTCGATTATCTGTGGCCTGCAGCAACCAGGTTCCGGGTACTTAAAAAGACAGGCAAGATTAAAGCTGGGGCTGGTTCCTCAGAGCCTGGCTTTTTATGCCCGTCTTAGCGTTGCTGAAAACCTGCAGCTCTTTGCCAGTCTCTATCAACTGAAAGGCTCAGCCCGAAAAGCACGACTGGACAACATCATTGAGCAGGTTAATCTGGCGCATAAACTGAACTGCCCTGCTGCACAGTTATCCGGCGGTGAACAGCGGCGGCTTAACTTTGCACTGGGCATTCTGCAGCCTGCCGATCTTTACCTGCTGGATGAAGCAACGGTTGGGGTTGATGCTGCATCACGCAGTACCATGCTAACAGTTGTTGAGCAACTGATCCGTGAGGGTGCTGCGATTATTTATACCAGCCACTACCTGGAAGAAATGGAACGAATTGCCAGCCGTATTCTGCTGCTGGACAGTGGCAGGATCTGTCTTGATCTACCCCAGGACGAACTTCGTAAAGGGAATCACCAGTTGCTGCTGGAATGGCCGGATGCTGTACCGCAAGCAATATCAGCAATACTCATTCAACACCCTAATGCCATAGTTCTGCCGCGCAGCGTGAGTTTTTCTCCAGCCAGCTCCAGTGATCTCCTGCAATTACTGACTGTGCTACCCACAGATCAACACCCAAGTAACATCAGTTTTGGCAATCCAAAGCTGGAGCAAATTTATCTGGCAACTTTATCTCGCAACCCAGAGCAGGAATAACGGATGATTCTGAAGGCTTTGCTTATTAAAGAATGGAGGCTGATTAGTCGGGATCTTCATGCAGTTGCAGTGCTGTTTATCATGCCCGCTGCCTTTTTATTGCTGATGTCTGCAGCACTCTCAGAAGTTAATCAGAACCACCCTCCCAGCGTGACATTACAATTGTCTCTGACAGAAGAAAATCTGGACACACAATTTTTTTCCGCAGCCTTGCAGGCCATTCTGGAGGACAGTCAGTTACTGGACTCAAGCCGGACAGATTTGCCAGTCCTGAGTCTTCCGGTTGGTTTTTCTGAGCAGCTGCTGGCAAATAAAATGTCCGCACTGGAGCTTATTTTTCCTGCAACAACTGATCAGATGATCCGACAGCGTATCAGGGGTGCCACGGAGTTGGCTCTGGCTCAGACTCGCCTCCATGCTTTTTTGAGTGATATTGGTGATCTGGATGAAACTCTGCCGCTTGTTACCCGACTTCAGACAGTACAGCAGCAGACTCATGCAGAAATTAACGAACAGGATCGGCTGCCCGATGGTCAGTTAAATCATCAGCCCAGTGCTGTTCAACACAGTGTGCCTGCCTGGCTTATTTTTGGTATGTTTTTTATCATGCTGCCCATGGCAAACAGCTTTTTACAGGAACAACGCAGTGGTGTGCTGCTGAGACTGCAAACTCTGGGATTAAAACTGCCCTTGTTACTCACCAGCAAACTCCTGCCCTATGCTGCCATCAATCTGGTGCAGTTTGTGTTTCTGCTATTGCTGGGTTTGTATTTCTTGCCTCTCCTAGGTTTACCAGCACTGGCTTTTTCCGGCAGCTTACCGGCATGGATACTGCTGGCATTCAGCCTGACACTGGCCACCTGTGGCCTGGGGTTGGCTGTTGCAGGACTGGCCAGAACCGGTGAACAGGCACTGTTGATGAGTGGGGGGCTGAATCTGATCCTGGCTGCCATTGGTGGTATTATGGTGCCCGTCAGTGTGATGCCAACAGCCATGCAGGAGTTTGCCCGTGTATCCCCAATGAACTGGGCACTGGATGCTTTTACCCTGTTGCTGGCTGGGCAAGGCGGTGTTGCTGACATTGCTTGGTGGTGTTTTTATTTGCTGATGTTCGCCCTCTTTTGTGGCGGGCTGGGCTTAGTACTTTTTCGTCGTAGATTGAAGGAAAACCAATGGACAACCACAAACTGAACCAGGAACTCAAACAACTGCTGGTGGTGGAGTGTGACAAGGAAGATGAACTCGAATGGCAAACCATCAGTGATACCGAATCCTTGATGGGAAACTCCAGTCGTGTTGGTATGGACAGCCTGGATGCGCTGCAGATGTCACTGGCCATCCAACAGCGTTACGGCGTTCGTATTGAGGGTGCAACAGCAGCGCGCAAGGCGTTTACATCTATAGATGGCCTTGCTGCTTATATCCGGTCTCAACAAAAATGAAAGGTGTGTACCTGAACCAGCCCTGGCTGGAGTCGGCTCTGGCTGACCGACTGGATTCTGCTGCCAGTCAATTTACCAGTAACATCAAGCCTGATGCCAAAGCCTGCAAAAGTGCTGACGGCTCTCAAAATGCGGGTTATTTCTTTTTTGCTGCCGGTATAAAAACACCTCTTGTTCAACGACTGAATCGTATTGTTAGCAGTTATTTGGCGAGCTGTGGTGGCTCTTTTGACTCTTGCCTGCTTATCCTTGCCAGCACTTCTCAGCAAATTCAGGAAATAGAACAACGAGTTGTTCAGGATGGTGGTTTTAAGTCCACCCATGTTTATAAACTGGATCTGATGGCCAAAATTTTAATGAGTACCTGGGGTTTTGCTTCTTCTTTTGCTTTAAACACCGCTTGCACCAGTGCCGCCAATGCATTGATTTATGGTGCCCGCCTTGTTGAACAGAAGATTTATCGTCAGGTGCTGGTGGTCGCTTATGAAACACCTAGTGAACTGACACTGCAAGGCTTCGGCTCGCTTGGATTGAACAGCCAAAGCGGGCAATATCGTCCTTTTCATCCTGAGCGTGACGGACTAATTCTGGGAGAAGCTTACGCCGCAGTGCTCTTGTCCGATGAGCAGCACAAGTCAACTTGTGCACGACTGCTCGGTGGTGGCAGCGGTTGTGATACCAGCAATATGACTTCTACGCGTGAAGATGGCAGTCATATTTATGGTGTTGCAAAGCATGCATTACAAGAGGCCGGTGTTAAAGCAGAACACATTCAACTGATCAAACATCATGGCACAGGTACAGATAATAACGACCGTGCTGAAGCGGCCGCTACACAGCGGATCTTTCCTGTCTCTAGTCCCGCTAGCTGCTGCCTTAAACCCTGGCTGGGTCATACATTGGGGGCTTGTGGCTTGGCTGAGGTGGTTTTGTTGATGTACTGCATCAGTAACCAGCTGCCCATTCCGGCTTTTGACTATGCTGCTGAAGCCATTTTACACCTGCCAACTTCTGTACCTGATTTGCCAGTGGATGCGTTGGTGATGGCTAACTTTTCTGGTTTTGGTGGTAACAATGCCAGCCTGATTTTGCAGGGGGTTGGGTAATGAGTATTCTTGCCGCCAGCCTATTGAATTGCAGCTCATCAATTACTGATCGGGAAATTAAACAAAAAATCGGTTCGGCTCCGCGCAGAACCGACCGTTTAACTCTTCTTAGCCTGCTGGCAGCCAAGCCTTTAAAACATCTGCTTCATTCCAGTTGTGGTCTTTATGTTGCATCCGTTAACCCGGATGAAAAAAACATGCAGGAGCTTCTGAATGCCGTGTGCATCCAGAAGTTGGCTCCAAAACCTTTTCAATTTGTAAATAGTGTCAGCAATGCAGCCGGATTTTATCTGGCAAAAGAATTACAGCTGGAGGGGCCAAACCTTTTTCTTTGCTCAAATGATAATATCTGGAATAATCTGCTGATGCTGGCCAAGCTGGATCTGGCTTGTACAGTAAAACAGGCGTTGCTGATCAACTGCATTAATCTGGCAGCGCCAAGAATTGAAGTGATTTTACTGGATGCTCCACTCATTGTTTCTGGGTTGACCGATTTTGATCGGTTATGCCAGCAAACACCGAACTTCAGCAGTCAATCAATTTAAAAACCAACCCTTGAGTAAAAAGGACTCTACATATGAAAAATGAAACTCTTGACCGTAACTTTAATGAAGAACCCTTAAGAGGTTTTATACGACTGCGCCTTAAAGCTGTCTTGCTGCTAGTCGTGCTTTCTCTTTTTCTAGGTGGTTGTGCAACGAATCGGGGAGTTTTAGATTTAAATGTTCCTGCGACAAGTAGCGCAGTCAACCCTAACGGCAAGACTGTCTATATTAATTCAGTTAAAGATAACCGTGTGTTCGAGGAGAGACCGGCAACACCTGACGTTCCATCATTAGGGCTTGGTGGCTCAGCAAACTCTTCTGAAAGTCTAAAAAAACGTGCAATTGCAAGAAAGCGCAATAGTTATGGAAAGGCACTTGGTGATATTCTTCTTCCAGAAAACAAAACTGTTGAAACCGTTGTTGCAGATTCGCTTGCTCTTTCACTCTCAGAATTAGGATATACTGTCATTAAAAATAGATCTGATATTACTAATGAAACAGTTATTATTGATGCCTCTATTGGAAAGTTTTGGTCATGGATGAATCCGGGGTTCTGGGCTATAACTCTTACATCAGAAATAGAAACAGATCTATCTGTTTTATCACCTGACTTGGAAAAGAAAGAAATTCAGGTGAGGTCTCAGGGAAATTATCAGGTGGCCAATACGAAGAACTGGAGAGAGATCATGATGCTTAGCTTGGAAAAGTATAAAGAAGAAGTAAAGACTTCATTTTAAAGGGTTAAAATTTTAGATGGCTGGTTCGTGGCCTTTATGTCAGTTGCAATTAATGCTTAATTTTATGCCTTGGCCTTGGTTTTACAG
>NZ_JACUUA010000101.1 GCF_014859565.1 Marinospirillum sp.
CCTCCGACCGCCTGGTTCGTAGCCAGGTACTCTATCCAGCTGAGCTATGAGCGCGTACTTATTACTGATTGAGTGGCGGAGAGAGAGGGATTCGAACCCTCGATGAGATTTCTCCCATACGCCCTTAGCAGGGGCGCGCCTTCAGCCACTCGGCCACCTCTCCAACACGGCGCACATCATACCATCTGCGTCTGGTTTGTCTACCCTTTGGATGAAAAAAAGTGATTCTGAAGCAACGGCTTGTATCTGTTGTACCGGCACAAAAAAACCGCAACAACCGTATGCCATCACGACAAGAGGTGTTGCGGTTAAGCTGGTCATTCAACCGGCTTGCGAGCGATCAGAAGTTACCCTGATTGCCGCCATCTTCCTTTTCACGCTGAATGCGCTGGTAAATCTCTTCGCGGTGAACAGCCACCTCTTTGGGTGCGTTTACACCGATGCGAACCTGATTACCTTTGACACCCAGAACAGTGACGGTTACTTCGTCACCAATCATCAGGGTTTCACCGACGCGGCGAGTAAGAATAAGCATGGTGGATTCTCCTTATCAAGCAGTCCAGATAGATAAAACTCAACAGGCAGGGTAAATATATAGCGGAAGCTTTTGATTTATCCCAGTTTTGCTGATACAAAAAACATGCCATCTCCGATGACTGTAGTTCATTTTGCTCAGCTGAGTTAATTATCGGTCAATAGCATAAAAATGTTAAATGATTTTTAGCTATTTTTTTTATGCTTTTTAACAATCCTTGCTCAGGCTGGCCGTCCCTGGCCAGTTGGGACGGTTTATTCCGCCTTGTCCAGACCAAAAGCGGTGTGCAGGGTGCGCACCGCCAGCTCGGTAAAGTTCTCGTCCATCACCACAGAAATTTTGATTTCAGAGGTGGAAACCATACGGATGTTGATGCCAGCCGCTGCCAGAGTCTTGAACATCAGGCTGGCAACACCGGCATGAGATCGCATACCCACACCGACCAGAGAGACCTTGGCAATGGCGGTATCACCCACCACCTTGCCTGCGCCCATTTCAGCCACAACACCTTCCAGTAGTGTGTAGGCTTTTTTATAGTCACCACGACCCACGGTGAACGAAAAATCAGTGGATTTGCCATCTGGCGACACGTTTTGCACAATCATGTCCACTTCGATATTGGCATCACCAATCGGACCCAGAATTTTGGCGGCAACACCGGGAATATCCGGAGCACCCAGTACAGTCAATTTGGCTTCGTTGGTATTGTGAGCAATACCGGAGATCAGTGGTTCTTCCATCGAGAGGCTCTCCTCATCATCAGCAACAATTAGTGTTCCAGGGCCTTCATTTTCTTCAAAACTGGAAAGTACGCGCAGGGGAACTTTGTATTTACCGGCAAACTCAACTGAGCGGATTTGTAATACCTTGGAGCCCAGGCTAGCCAGCTCCAGCATTTCTTCCACGGTGATTTGTTCCAGGCGACGTGCTTTGGCACAAATGCGTGGATCGGCTGTATAAACACCATCCACATCAGTGTAGATCTGGCACTCATCCGCATTCAATGCAGCAGCCAGTGCCACCCCCGTGGTATCCGAACCACCGCGGCCGAGGGTGGTGATATTGCCTTCTTCATCCACACCCTGAAAACCGGCAACCACTACTACACGACCCTGTTTCAGATCCTGTTTAATGCCATCGGTGTCAATCTTCTTGATACGGGCCTTGGAGTAAGACTGATCCGTGATGATGCCTGCCTGTGCACCGGTGTAAGAAGTGGCCGGAATACCTGCCTGCTCCAGTGCCATTGCCAGCAATGCAATGGTGACCTGCTCACCGGTGGATACCAGCATATCCATCTCACGCGGAGAGGGTTCTTCATGAATTTCTTTTGCCAGCGCAATCAGGCGGTTGGTTTCACCGCTCATGGCGGAAAGTACCACCACCACATCATGGCCTTCCTTGCGGAAGCGACCCACGCGCTCAGCAACCTTTTTGATACGTTCGATACTACCTACCGAGGTACCACCGAACTTTTGTACATAAAGTGCCATAGAGATCCTATCGGGTTTGTATTGGGTTGTACTTCAGTGTTCAATCCTGACCCAGTTGTTCTGCAACCCAGGCTTTAACAGAAGCCAGAGCTGCGGGCAGTTGGGTAGCGTCAGTGCCGCCCGCCTGCGCCATGTCGGGGCGGCCACCACCTTTGCCTCCGACCTGTTGGGCGACATGGTTGACCAATTTTCCTGCATGTAACCGGTCTTTGGCTGTGCCGGACAGTCCGGCAATCAGGCTCACCTTGTCACCCTCAACAGCAGCCAGCACCACAGCGGCAGGTGCCAGCTTCTGTTTTAATTGATCCATCAGATCACGCAGTGTTGCAATGTCTGCACCATCAATGGTCGCTGCCAGTACTTTGAGCTCACCCACCTGCTCCGTTTGAGCCGTCAGGTCGGTACCGGTGCCGGAAGCCAGTTTCTTTTTCAGTTGTTGCAGATCTTTTTCCAGCTGACGAGTGCGTTCCTGAGTGCTTTCCAGTCGCTCCAGCAGCTGTTCCGGTTTCACTTTCAACTGAGATGAGGCTTTTAACAGCTGTGCTTCACGATCCAGCAGGAAGTTCAGTGCCGCTTCGCCGGTTACACCTTCAATACGGCGTACACCAGCGGCAATACCGGATTCCGAAGTGATATGCATCAGTGCAATGTCACCGGTACGCTCAACATGCAGGCCGCCGCAGAGCTCGATGGAGAAGCAGCGATCAGCCGTTTGTGTACCCATACTCAGCACACGCACTTCATCGGAGTATTTTTCACCAAACAGTGCCATGGCACCGCGTGTTTTAGCGGTTTCCAGGTCCAGCAGTTCGGTGCTGACTGGTGTATTGGCACGGATTTGTTCATTCACCAAGCGCGCAATTTCTTTTAACTGATCAGGGCTAACGGCTTCGTTATGACTGAAGTCAAAACGCAGACGCTCGGCATCCACCAGAGAACCTTTTTGTTGCACACCTTCACCCAGCACTTGACGCAAAGCGGCATGGAGCAGGTGAGTGGCGGAGTGATTACGACGGGTACGCGCACGAATACTGTCATCCACGGTGGCCGTTAGTTGATCACCTTTGTTCAGGACTCCTGCAGCCATCAGGCCGTGATGCAGAAAAGCTTCACCGGCTTTGGTGGTGTCACGCACATCAAAACGCTGTTGTTTGCCCAGCAATTGGCCGCAATCACCCACCTGACCACCGGACTCCGCATAAAAAGGTGTCTGGTCCAGCAGTACCAGACCTTCTTCACCTTCATTCAGGCGGTCAACTGGTTTGCCATCACGATACAGTGCCAGTACCTGAGCAGTACTCTGAGTGGTGCCATAACCAGTGAACTCGGTGGCACGATCCACCTTGATCACACTGTTGTAATCCATGCCAAAGTTGCTGGCCGAACGGGCGCGTTCACGCTGAGCCTGCATCTGTTGTTCAAAACCGGCTTCATCAATGGTTAGTGAGCGCTCACGAGCGATGTCAGCAGTCAGATCCAGCGGAAATCCGAAGGTGTCATAAAGTTTAAAAGCCACTTCACCAGGAATCACGCTGCCTTTTAAATCAGCCAGATCTTGCTCCAGAATCTTCATGCCCTGATCCAGGGTTTTGGCAAACTGTTCTTCTTCCTGCTTCAGAGTTTTTTCAATCTGTGCCTGCTGTTTTTTCAGCTCAGGGAAGGCTTCCCCCATTTCGGCAACCAGTGCTGCCACAATCTTGTAGAAGAAACTACCTTCTGCACCCAGCTTGTGACCATGACGACAAGCACGGCGGATGATACGACGCAGCACATAACCCCGACCTTCGTTAGACGGGATCACCCCATCAGCCACCAGGAAAGAGCAGGAACGGATATGGTCAGCGACCACTTTCAGCGAAGGGGCATCCGAGTTCTCACAGCCGATGGCCTGAGCAGCGGCTTGCAGCAAATTCTGGAACAAGTCAATTTCGTAGTTGGCATGAACACCCTGCAACACCGCTGAAACTCGCTCCAGACCCATGCCGGTATCCACCGAAGGTGCGGGCAGAGGATGCAACTCACCATCCGCAGTACGATTAAACTGCATAAACACCACGTTCCAGATTTCGATGTAACGATCACCGTCTTCTTCCGGTGAACCGGGCGGGCCACCCCAGATGTGTTCACCGTGATCATAAAAAATCTCGGTACAAGGGCCGCAGGGGCCGGTATCACCCATCGCCCAGAAATTATCTGAGGCATAGGGTGCACCCTTGTTGTCACCAATACGAATGATGCGTTCAGCCGGGACACCCATTTTCTGGTTCCAGATGTTAAAGGCTTCATCATCACTGGCATAAACCGTGATCCAGAGTTTTTCTGCAGGCAGCTTGGCTACCCCGGTCAGAAACTCCCAGGCATAACTGATGGCGTCTTCCTTGAAATAATCACCAAAACTGAAGTTGCCCAGCATTTCAAAAAAAGTGTGGTGGCGGGCGGTATAACCCACGTTTTCCAGATCGTTGTGTTTACCCCCGGCACGGACACACTTTTGCGAAGAAGTGGCGCGGGTGTAACCACGCTGCTCCAGACCCAGGAAGCAGTCCTTGAACTGGTTCATGCCTGCGTTGGTGAACAGCAGTGTGGGATCGTCCTGGGGCACCAGGGAGCTGGAAGGAACGGCGGTGTGGCCTTTTGATTGAAAAAACTTCAGGAAAGCCTCGCGGATTTCAGCGCTTTTCATGATGCCTCTCTAATATGCTAGTGGAGCAGCCGAGTGAACTGGGCAAGTATTATACGGAGTTCACAAAAAAATGATAATCTGGCTCAGTAGAGAAAAACTGCTAAACGTATTTGTTCTGGAGTAAATCCGCGCTGCGCCAGAAAACGCTGCATTTTAGCTGCGTCCTTTTGATTAGCGGCAGGTAAGCTGCCAAAGCGTTTTTCTCTAACCCGATTGGCCTGTTCCTGCCAGCGGTGAGTAAGAGCAGCAAGTAAAGGCTGGGTGATGGATGCATCCAGCTGATGTGATTGATAGGCTTGTTTTAAAGCCAGCAGGCCTTTGCCTTTACGCAGGTACTGGCGTGTCAGGTTTTCAGCAAAACGCTGATCACTGAGTAGGTCATTGGCTTCCAACTTATCTAGCAACAGATTAATTTCAGCACGAATTTGTGCACTGCTGAGGGTTTCTGGTGGCGGCAGGATCTTGTGTTTACTGGGGGAATTACGGGGGGAAAGGAGTTTGTCACCCAACTCATAACGGCTGTGTTCACGTCTGGCCAGCAATCGAAAGGCTCGTTCCCTGAGCCCCTTTTGCCATGCCTTTAAATCAGCTGAGCAGGACAAATCAATCGTCGAGTGGTGGCAGGTCGTCGGCATCATCTTCAAGGGTGACTTCGGCTAATTTCTTTTCATCGACTTTATGCAGCAGTTGTTCACGGATTCCCGCCTCGATTTCTTCCATGATAGCGGGGTTGTCTTCAAGGTGTTGTGCAGCGTTGGCCTTGCCTTGCCCGATCTTGTTGCCCTTGTAGCTGTACCAAGCACCGGATTTTTCCACCAGCTTGCACTGTACACCCAGATCAACCACTTCGCCGGCATGGTAAATACCCTTGCCGTAAAGAATCTGGAACTCGGCCTGACGAAAAGGTGGAGCTACTTTGTTCTTGACCACTTTCACGCGGGTTTCGTTACCGGTGACTTCATCGCCCTGTTTAACTGCGCCAATACGGCGAATATCTAAACGCACCGAGGCATAAAATTTTAATGCGTTACCGCCAGTGGTAGTTTCAGGGCTACCGAACATCACACCAATTTTCATACGAATCTGGTTGATAAAAATCACCAGACAGTTGGCGTTTTTGATGTTGCCGGTAATTTTACGCAACGCTTGAGACATTAAGCGGGCTTGCAGACCCACGTGGGAATCACCCATTTCGCCTTCAATTTCTGCTCTGGGCGTTAATGCCGCCACCGAGTCCACAATCAGTACATCCACCGCGCCGGAGCGAACCAGAGAGTCGGTGATTTCCAGCGCCTGCTCACCATTATCCGGCTGAGAAACCAGCAGGTCATCCAGATTGACACCCAGTTTCTCGGCATAAATCGGATCAAGTGCGTGTTCCGCATCAATGAATGCACAGGTTTTTCCTTGTTTCTGTGCCTGAGCAATCACCGATAAAGTCAGTGTGGTTTTACCCGAGGACTCAGGGCCATAAATTTCCACAACCCGGCCATAAGGCAGACCACCAATGCCCAGAGCAATATCCAGACCCAGCGAGCCGGTGGATACAGAAGGCATGGCAACACGTGGCTGGTCTCCCATACGCATGACAGCACCCTTGCCGAATTGTTTTTCGATCTGTCCGAGGGCAGCAGTAAGGGCTTTCTGGCGGTTTTCATCGATGGCCATTGATGGTCTTCCTTTTTGAACGGGTGTGTAAATGGGAAATGTTTTGCTGATTACTGTATAGGTTATCAGTATTCTTCTGGAAGGCAACACCTGTTTTACACTGATTTTTGCAGTGCCTGCAACAACCCCTGCAAAGCCTGATCAATACTGGCCTCACGAATATCACGTCGATCACCCTTGAATAAATACCTTTGTGCCCATTGCTCAGATGCATTGCCCCAGGCCAGCCATACACAACCGACCGGCTTATCATCAGAACCACCACCGGGGCCGGCTACACCACTAATCGCCACCGCCAGATCTGCCTCGCCACGCACACAGGCACCAGCCACCATCTGTTTAACCACTGCTTCACTGACTGCGCCTTGTTGCACCAAGGTGGATTCATCCACACCCAGCAGCAGGTGTTTGGCCTGATTGGAATAGGTCACCAACCCACAGGTGAACCAGGCTGAACTCCCTGCCACCTCTGTTAACGCCTTGGCAACACCGCCGCCAGTACAGGACTCCGCCGTCCCCAGCATCTTGTTCTGCTGAATGGCTAAGTGGGCAATCTCATTAATTAGAGAAATGCGGTTCATGGGGCTGCTCCTTGATCGTTTAGTCTGAACCGGCAGTGTATCAGAAATGTGTCACACCGCTTTTGAAAGTGCCGGTTGTGCCACCGGTCGACCCAGCAGGTAGCCTTGCATCGAATTGCAGCCGTGGGTTTTCAGGAAATTCTCCTGCAGTGTGGTTTCTACACCCTCTGCCAGCACTTCGATTTCCAGGCTGCGACTGAGGCTGATAATACTGAGAATAATGGCCTCGTCCTTGGGGTTTTTACCAATATCCCGCACAAAGCTTTTATCGATTTTAATGCGATCCAGAGGCATGTATTTCAGGCGATTAAAGGAAGAATACCCAGTGCCAAAATCATCCAGAGCCAAGCGATAACCGGCCAGTCGCAGGGTTTTTAACTGCTTGAAGGCAAAATCAGGATCCTGATGCAGCAGGGTTTCGGTGATTTCCAGCTCCAATTTTTTACGCTGCAGGCCATAAGAGTCCACAATCAGGTTTAACTGTTCAATAAAATCGGATTGCATCAGTTGTAGCGGCGAGATATTCACCGCTACAAAAGGTACCTGTTCACCGGCCTCCAGCCATTCGGATATCTGGCGGCAAGCTATGTCAATCACCTGCCAGCCCAGTGGGATAATCAGCTGGGTTTCTTCTGCCATCGGGATAAAGTGATCCGGCGCAATCATGCCCCGTTGCGGGTGCTGCCAGCGCACCAGGGCTTCCAGCCCACACAGACTATGATCGTCCAAGTTGTACTGTGGCTGGTAGTACAGCAGCAGTTGTGGTGTGTTGATGGCCAGCCGTAAATCTTGTTCCAGTTCAAAGTTTAACTGGGTGGCATCGGTCTGGCTGGACTGATAAATCTCGTAGCGGTTTTTACCCTTGGACTTGGCCTGATGTAATGCGGTGTCAGCATTACGCACCAGGCTATTAAAATCTCGGCCTTGTTGTGGGCTGAATGCAATACCAATACTGGCTGTCACTTGTAGCTGTAAACCATCCACTGGCAGGTACTGCTGAGTGGACAAAAGAATTTTTTGAGCCATCTCCAATGCTGGGTAATGGTTGTCTGCAGCTTGCAGCTGCATTAGCAGGATAAATTCATCACCACCCATGCGGTACAGAGTGGCAGATTCATCCAGACCCTGAACCCAACGGGCTGCCAGCTCCATCAGCAGATGATCACCAATCAGGTGTCCAAGGCTGTCGTTAATGAGTTTAAAGCGATCCAGATCCAGAAATATAATTGCCAGGTTGTGAGTTTCTGGCTGGTTCAGCAGCCGCGCCAGGTCATCTTCCAGCATCATACGATTAGGTAGGCCGGTGAGGGAATCATGCCGAGCCTGGAAAGCCAGATTACGGGTTTGTTCACTGACGCGGTGTGCCAGAGTAGTTTCCCGATTGTGCATACCTAGAATTACCGCTGCCATTAAGGCGCTGACCAGCACCAGCAGGCTTTGGAAGGCCAGGGTGTTATTGCCGGGGTTTAGTGCCATATAAGTACGGCCGGCATCCACATGAAACAGCCACTGCTGCTGGGCAAAATCAAAACTGAATTGCTGGCTCATCAGCGGGGTAAAATTTGGGTTGTTGGTCTGGTTGTGGTCATAAAAAGGGGTGGGTTGATTCTGTTCAAAAATTTGTATGTGTAAACCTTCCAGTTTGCTGAGTTCCAGTGCTGCTTCCAGCATTCTGCTGACCGTAAATACACCGACCATAAAACCGGCCAGCTCTTTTTCGGTGTTCAGCAGGCTTCTTTCATCTGATCCGGTATGCAGATAGACAGGTTGTAGAATCAGCAGTCCTGGTTCATCGGGTGCCTGTGTCAGGTTCAAGATCTGGGTGGCTGTGGCACGACCTGTTGCCTGGGCTTGTACAATCCAGGTTTGGCGGTCTGCAATGGATAACAGATTAAAACCCAGCGCGGCAGTGTTGTTTTGCAGGGGTTCAACATACTGCACCACCACCAGTGGGTCATCGGGGTGAAGAGTTTCACCATAAACACTGTAATCTTGGCGATTTAATAGTTGTCGGGTTTGTTGTTCAAACTCCGCACGTTGTTCGGGCAGAAGAATCGGATCCCAGGAATAAGCCCGAATGGATGGATTGTGTAAAAAAATCTGCTGGGTAATGTTGCGAAAGGCTTCGGGTGTTAGCCCACGATTCTGGACAAACTCACGTTCCAGGTGCCCAAGATCGGCCAGGTTTTGCTGGTACAGGCGGTTCAGATTGGCGCGAAAAACATCCATGTCGCGCTCAAAGGTGTTGTGCAGCTGATTGGTGAGCTGAAACAAATAGACTTGATTGGCTACCAGTACTGCCAGCAGTGCACCGGTAAAAAGGTTGATCATTCGGTAGTGTTGACCCGCATTACTGCGCTCCCGACGTGGAGCCAGTATTGCCAGCAGCAGTGGGGTGACCATGATGCTGCCGAAGCTGTCACCCAACCACCAACTGATCCAGTCATGCAGGATACCGGCACTGCCTTCGGATTGAGTAATCAGATGCAGGGCTAGAATGCCGAAGCTGGCGCTGATGGTGGAGGCAGCAAAACCAGCCAGCAGGATAAATTTTAATACTCGGCCTTCACCACGAGCGGTGAGGGGATGACCGGTGCGGTGTTTGACCAGCCAAGTACCAACGACTGCCTGCAGCATCACACCACTGGCAATCACCAAGGCAGAAAATAATGCCGGCAGGGTGAAGCTGAAAGACCAATCAGTGCCAAGACCGAGGTTAAAAATCAGGCTGCCTAACCCGGCAGCTGGGATGAACTGGTAACCAAAACGCAGGCCAATGGTTAGCGCAATACCAGCAGGAATCCACAAGGGAATGATTTGGGCATGAAGACCTGAATGGCTGACCAGTAATCCGGCGCCTAGATATACTGAGGCCAGCAGTAAAAGGCCGCCAATTGTTCGAAATTTCCCAGTCAAGCCAACGTCTCCTGTCGAGTGGTTAGTGCAAGATTTGATCAACCCTCCGCAAGACTAACTTTTTGGTATTCTCAAGACCAGTAGGCTGTTAAAAAAATACCTGTATTTTGATTTGGTGCATTTTAAGCTGGCAACCTGTCGCTGTGGCTGGTATGATCCTCGCTCAAACTTCAGCACGCCGCGTTGCGTGTTCCCTGCATTGGCTGTCGTTGCCCTTTCTAGATGTGTATCGGGCCCGCGCCCGCCCCTGCGTTCCTCAGTACCACAGGTATTATTAATGTCTAATGACGTAACTGTACCCGCTTTTAACGAGCTGGGTCTTCCTGATTTTCTGCTGTCTGCAATTGAATACTCCACTCCTTCCCCGATCCAGGCGCAGACTATTCCTCTGCTGCTGGAAGGCCATGACCTGCTGGGTCAGGCACAAACAGGTACCGGCAAAACGGCGGCTTTTGCTCTGCCGTTGCTGGCGCGACTGGATCTGAGTGCCAAACTGCCTCAGGTACTGATACTGGCTCCAACCCGCGAACTGGCCATGCAGGTGGCTGAGTCCGTGGAAAAATACGGCGCCAACATGAAAGGTGTCAAGGTGGCCAACCTTTATGGTGGCGCTGAATACCGTGACCAGATCCGTGCTTTGCGCTCCGGCGCTCAGGTGGTTGTGGGCACACCCGGTCGTGTAATGGATCACATGCGCCGTGGCAGCCTGGATATTTCCCAGCTGAAAACACTGGTACTGGATGAAGCCGACGAAATGCTGCGCATGGGCTTTATTGATGATGTTGAGTGGATTCTGGAGCAGACTCCTGCCGAGCGCCAGGTGGTGCTGTTTTCCGCCACCATGCCGGATGTGATTCGTCGTATTGCCCAGCGTCACCTGAAAGAGCCCAAAGAAGTGCGTATTGCTGCCAAGGCACGTACCGCTGATACCATCAGCCAGCGTGTGTGGATGGTTGCCGGTTTGTCCAAGCCAGAAGCCCTGACCCGCATTCTGGAAGCCGAAGCGACCGATGGTGTGATTATTTTCACCCGTACCAAGGCTTCTTGTGCTGATCTGGCTGACTTCCTGAATTCTCGTGGTTTCCGCGCCTGTGCCCTGCACGGTGATATGGCGCAGAACCAGCGTGAACAGGCGGTTGATCGTCTGAAAAAAGGTGGTCTGGATATTCTGGTTGCAACCGACGTTGCGGCTCGTGGTCTGGATGTGGAACGCATCAGCCACGTTATCAACTTTGATCCACCCCATGACAGCGAATCCTATGTACACCGTATTGGCCGTACTGGCCGTGCCGGTCGTAGTGGTCAGGCAATCCTGTTTGTTGGCCAGCGCGAAAAACGCCTGCTGTTCAACCTGGAGCGCAGCACTGGCCAGCGTATTGAGCCGATGGAACTGCCCAAGGCTGAAGTGATTAACGCCAAGCGCAGTGACAAGTTTAAAGAACAGGTCATCCATGCGTTACAAGCACGTGATCTGGAACTGTTCGAAAAACTGCTGCAGGAAGTTCACGCTGAAACAGAAATTGAACCTCTGCGTATTGCTGCAGCACTGGCTAAAATGTTCCAGGGCAATACTCCGCTGTGGGTCGAAGATGTCAAAATCCGTGCTCCGCGTGAACGTGCTGCCGGTCGTGAAGATTTTGCTTCCGAGCGTCCACGCCGTGAAGCTCGTGGTGAAAGCCCAAGCCGTGGTCGTTCACGCGAACCTGAAGCAGGCATGAAGCGCTACCGTATGCCGATTGGCCGTTCACACGGCATCAAACCTGCCAACATTGTGGGTGCGATTGCCAATGAAGCCAATATTTCCAGCCGTAATATCGGTCGCATTGATATCCAGCAGGATTTCAGCACCGTGGATCTGCCGGAAGGTATGCCAAAAGCAGTATTCCAGGCTCTGGCTCGTGTGCGTATCTGTGGTGTGCCCATGAACCTGACCAGCAGCATGGCTTCTGCCACTGCTGGTAATGATGATGATGGTGGTCGCCGTCCAGTACGTCGCCGCGCTCCTGCCAGCGCCTGATTCGTTGCTGTCGCTGTAATTTAAAAAACCCCCACCAGATAACTCTGGATGGGGGTTTTTATGGAGTTGGCATGTCGGTTTTACTCTTCCGTATTGGTCACCATGTACCGGATGATGAGTTACATGAGGTACGCCTGCAGCAGCATTTCTCCACTGGCACCAAAAATCTCCAGCGAACTGATCCAGCTGTCGCCCCGCGGTTTGTGGGTGATAAAAGCAAACTCAAACAGGCTGGGATCAAGTCTGGCTTGTCCCTCTTGCCATTCCAGCAACAAGGAACCTTTGCCGCTGCAGGGTTTCA
>NZ_JACUUA010000395.1 GCF_014859565.1 Marinospirillum sp.
ACGGTAGAGGTAATAACCCGGCTCAATATCCCAGCGGGCAAAAATCTGACTGCCCTCAACCCAGGCATCCACCTTAAAAGCCTGATCCGGTGGCAAAAAAGTAACCTTGTTGTCGGAGTTGCTCAACCAGGAGCTGAAACGACTGCTACCGGATTCAAACAGGCTGGATGCCTGAGACAGGGAGCTAAACAGGAATACAGCCAGAAACAATACAGAAAAAGCAGCGAGTCTGAATTTGCCAGGTGTCATGCAGCAGATGTCCGGTTAATGGATTGGTGGCCTTTCAGACCGGAAGGTCTGTTCAGGGTTCCCTTACATCAAGTCGCGGCTGGTGACAAAACGCCACTTTTCGATGCTTTAAAGCAGATCCTTCCAGTTTTACCATACGGGCATTGTACAATAACCAGATCAGGCGCGAGGGAAGCATGTCCAGGGAAATATCTGTTGATCCAACAAGCTGTATTATTTCATCCACCGATCTGCAAGGCAAAATTCTGGCTTGCAACGATTACTTCTGCGAAATCAGTGGTTATGCCCGGGAAGAGTTGCTGGGTGCTGATCACAAAATCATCCGCCATCCTGATATGCCTGCAGAGGTTTTTGCCGATATGTGGCAGTACCTCAAGGCTGGAAAAACCTGGATAGGTCCGGTTAAAAACCGCTGCAGAAATGGTGATTATTACTGGGTGAATGCTTATGTTTCACCCATTTATGATGGTGAGACTATCACCGGTTATCAATCTGTAAGACATCCACTGCAAGAGGCTGACCGTGAGCGAGCAGAGGCCATTTATGCCTTGTGGCGTAAAGGTGGTAAACCCCGTTTGCCGCTGACTCGTCGTATAGGTTTTACCCTGCGGTTATTTTTGGGCATGTTGATTCCGTTTCTGGGGCTGGTGATTGGCTGGTCTTATCGTGTGGAGCCACCCTTGATTGACCTGATGGTGATACTGCCGGTTTCCATTTTGTTCACGGGGTTGCTGGCTTATCGACTGACTTTGCCGCTGCGGGACAGGGTGGAGCGAGCCTTGAGCATGTACGACAACCCGGTTTCCCGCATGATTTACACAGGTCGTAATGATGAAGTGGGTGCTTTTGATCTGGCATTACGTTTTGCTGAGTTAAAAAACCTCACCAGCATCAATCGTATAGGCCACTCGGCAGATTATGTGGGTACACAGGTGTGTGAGCTGGTTGATCGCATGAGCCAGGCAGATGTATTAAGCAGTCAGCAGCATGATGAGCTGGATTTTACCACTTCGGCCATGCTGGGCGTGGTGGATGCATCCTCAGCGGTTGCGGAGCGTTGTGATCAGGCCGCAGTTCTGGCCGTGGAAGCAGAAGCACGTAGTCGGGAAAGCCATGTAGCACTCAACACGGTCATGTCGGACTTTCAGAGCAGTATTGTGCGTTTGCAGCAGTTGGATCAACAGGCACTGCAACTGGCGGAGCGGGTGGGCAATATTGATGCCATGGTGGATACCATTAATGCCATTGCTGAGCAGACCAACCTGCTGGCATTAAATGCCGCGATTGAGGCTGCGCGGGCAGGTGATGCCGGGCGCGGGTTTGCTGTGGTGGCTGATGAGGTTCGCCAGCTGGCAACCGGTTCCCAGCAGTCGGCAGGCCGGATACAGGAACAGGTCAGTGGATTCAGCAGCCTGACGGATGAGTTGTCACGTTCAGTGGCTGTCTCGGTGCAGGAGTTATCCGTTGCTATGCAACGCCTGCAGCAGGTGGGTAAACAAATGCAACAAATGCAGCAGTCGGTGCAACAGGTGGACAAGCTGAATCGGGAAACGGCAGAAGCCGTGCAGCTGCAATCAGAAACTCTGGGTGAAATGAGTCAGCGCCTGGATGCAGTCTTTGAAAGTGCCGCTGAGTTATCAAACAGCAGTGAAGAGAGTCGTGATCTGGCAGAAAAAATTCAGCAGATGGTGCTGGAGATGGAAGGGCTGATAACACGCTTTTCGCATTAAAACTGGTGGCTATGCCCTGACTCGAACAGGGGACCCC
>NZ_JACUUA010000102.1 GCF_014859565.1 Marinospirillum sp.
ACAACCTTGCCAAGGTTGGGGTCGCGAGTTCGAATCTCGTTTCCCGCTCCAGATTTAAAAAGCCAGCCCTGGAGCTGGCTTTTTTGTATTACTCTTTCCACTCCTGTTACCCCACCCCCAAGCCACTGATTCTTTCCACTTGGGTGCGAATGGTTTGTTCCAGCACGTCATCCTGTTGGTAGATCAGGGTAAAGGCTTTGCTGGAGCGGGTGATGCCGGTGTAGAGCAGTTCGCGGGTGAGTACGGGGTTGGGTCGATCCGGCAGCAACAGTGCGGTGTGGGTGAATTCTGATCCCTGAGATTTGTGTACCGTCATGGCAAATACGGTTTCTACACCTTGCAGTCGACTGGGCAGTACCCAGCGGATACCACCCTTGCCATCAGGAAAAGCCACTCGCAGGATTTTTCGGGGTGGTTGATCGGTGGCTTGATCCGGTTCCTGCGGCCATTCCAGACAGATGCCGATATCCCCGTTCATCAGTTTCAGGCTGTAATCATTGCGTGTCACCAGCACCGGTCGTCCTGCATACCAGAGGGGTTCACCTCGCGGCAGCAGGGGTTTGTTGCTGGTGTCACTGTCCTTGAGTGCCTGAAACACCAGCTGGTTAAGCTGCTCCACTCCCCAAAGTCCACGACGCACGGGTGTTAATAACTGAAAATGCCGGTGCTGTTCAAATACGGCTTTTGCCCATTCATCCAGTGCCTCGCGGCTGGCTCCGGCGGCGGGTTGTTGATCGCGGATGCATTGCAGGTAGGGTCGATAACCCTGCACCAGTAGTTTTTTCAACTCGCGCAGATCCGGCTGCTGCTGGTCACTCTGCTGTGGCAACTGAATCAGTCTCAGATTGTGCTGTTGATCCACCTGTTCGGGTTGATGCAGGTCTGGCCGTTGATGCTGCTGAAAAATCAGTTTGATTTTATGGATGTCTGCCCGGCCTGAGTTGACTTCATCGGCCAGTTTGCCGATGCCGGGGTAATCATCAAAACGATAACTGTAGCGCAGCATGGTGGTGGCCTGATGCAGGGCAAGCCCCTGAGCATCTTGCAGCTGGGCGGGGATCACTTCGCCACACAGCTGTTCGACCCACTGGCAGGTGGCGGGGGTGTAGTGTCCGGCATCCGCCTGCTGACAGAGATCACCGAGGATCGAGCCGGCTTCCACTGAAGCCAGCTGGTCTTTGTCACCCAGCAGGATCAAGCGAGTGGTTGGACTCAGGGCATCCAGCAGCCGGGTCAGCATTTCCACATCCACCATCGAGGCTTCATCCACCACCACCAGATCCGCCGGTAAGGGATTGGCAGCGTGATGACGAAAATGCCGGGTGTTGGGCAGGCTGCCCAGTAACCGGTGCAGGGTGCTGACTTCAGTGGGAATGGCCGCTCGCCATACCTCCGCCTGATCACCACTGAGTTGCAGTTTTTGTACACTGCCGCTGATGGATTCATTCAGCCGTGCGGCGGCCTTGCCGGTGGGTGCCGCCAGCCGGATTTGCAGGGGGGGTAAAGCCTCTTGCAGGCGTAACCCCTGCAAGAGCGCCAGCAGCCGAACCACCGTGGTGGTTTTGCCGGTGCCGGGGCCGCCGGTGATGATGGCAAAACCAGAACGTGCTGCCAGCAGGCAGGCAATTTTTTGCCAGTCCGGTCCGGTGCTTGTCTGTTGAGTGGGCTGCGGAAAAAGCTGCTCCAGCAGTTGTCCGGTCAGTGGGTGGGGCAGTGGTTGCTGCTGTTGCAGGCGCTGCTGGATGCCCACTTGAATGCGGCGCTCGTATTGCCAGTAGCGGCGCAGATACAGCATCGGACGGAGGCCGGTTGCTGCCGGTGCTGATGACAGAATCAACGGGCGGCGGGTGTGGCTGGTTGATTGACCACGGCAGTCCTCCACGGCACTGCTGCTGGCCAGTTGGTTAAGCCACTGCTCCAGTGTCAGGTGACTGAGCTGCTCTTGCAGTGCCCGGCGGATTGGCTGGCTGGCAGCAGTATTATCCTGCATGGATGAGAGCAGGTGTTCCGGGTGGTGCAGTGCAGCCTGTAAATCCAGACACACATGCCCGTGGGCATTACGTTCACTCAGCAGGGCAACCGCCAGCAGCAGGGCATCACTGGCATCCGGGGTTTGTTCAGCAATAAAGCGGGTAAAGGCCAGATCCAGCGCCCGCAAACCTCCGGCATCCACCCAGCTTTGCAGTTGTTCCATCAGGCTGGGGTTCATACCAGAGACTCCTCTGTAGCCCGAAACAGTTGATCCAGTTGTTCGATCAGTTCCCGTGGCGGGCGATCACAAAACAGCCCCTGACTGCCAGGATGGTGAGTGCCGCGTAGAAACACATAAATGGCACCACCGATGTGGCGGTCATAATCATAATCCGGCAGGCGTGCCTGGAGTTGGCGGTGTAATGCCAGCAGGTAAATCACATATTGCAGGTCGTAGCGTTTTTTCAGCATGGCTTGTTGCAAGGCTTGTGGTGAGTAGTCTCTATCGCTGGTACCCAAGCGGTTGGATTTCCAGTCCAGCACGTAATACTGCCCCTGATGTTCAACCACCAGGTCGATAAAACCTTTTAACAGGCCATTCAGCTGGTTGGTTTTGATTGCCGGCCGATCCGCCTGTTGCAGGGTATGCTGCTGCACCAGTTGATCCAGCCGTCGGGTGTCCACGTTATGACTGGAGATCAGAAACTCCAGCTCCACGGCTATCTGGCTGGGTTGCAGATCAACCAGCGCAAAACCCGGTAGTTGCCAGTGCTGTTGTAGAAAGCTTTTTAACCAGTCACTCAGGGGTTGTGCATAAGATTCAATCTGGCGCAGTTTGCAGCGGCGCAGCAGCTGGTCATCACGTAATTTATCGTTCAGCGCGGCGGCGGCAAAGCCACGAATGCGCTGTTTGTCTGGGGTACGCAGCTCCTGCACTGCCGCCCATTCCAGCAGGCTGTGTAAAAAAGTACCCCAGACACTGCCAGCCGGAAAATGGTGCATCAGCTGGTCTTGCTCGGTGCTGCTGGTTTCGGTGCTTTCATCCAGCAATTCTGCCGTGGTTTTATCACGGCTGTGTTGTGGGTAATCATCTCGACTGGTGGCGGGTGCTTTGATCAAAAGCGGCTGGCTTTCGTATTCCAGTGCCGAATAACTGGCAATCCACCAGTTGTTGAGCTGACCCAGCCTGGGTCTGGCACGGGCTGCCTCCAGCTGTTCCGTGACTACTTCACGGTAAGTATTGCTGGTGGCTGATGGTGCATCTTGCAGGGTGATGTTACTGCTGTGTTGTGTCAGTTTTTCCAGCGCCTGCTGCACACCCTGGCTGTTGCTGAATTTTTGCCCGCCATTCAGCAGATAACCCAGCGCCGAGCGCTCCAGCTGCGGTGAGTTAGAATTACCGGAGCGCAGCGGTGCCACACCCAGCCACAGGGCATGAGTGGCGCGGGTGACGGCAACATAGAGCAAACGCAGGTCTTCACTGATGCGCTGGTCATTGGCGGCATCCCAGGCAGCGGGGAAGCGCTTGTTGTCTGATGCCTCAATGTACTGGCCGGATTCATGCCACCAGGGCACCTGTTTTTGTTTGCCATCAATATGTCGCCAGCCGCTGATAAAAGGCAGCAGCACCAGTGGGTATTCCAGCCCTTTGGATTTGTGGATGGTGATGACTTTAACCCGCCGAGCATCACTTTCAAGCCGCAGCAGTTGTTGTTCATCGGTGCTGTCCAGATGTTCTGCCAGATGGCGGATCAGTGCCTGTTCACCATCCAGCCGGGTTGCCGCTTGTTGTAACCATTCGGCCAGATGCAGCAGATTGGTGAGGCTGCGTTCGCCACGGCTTTTTTGCAGCAACCGACCCGGCAGTTCAAAGGCTTCCAGCAGTTTGTGCAGCATCACCAGAATCCCTCGGTGCCGCCAGTGCAAATGAAACTGCATAAACAGCTGCATCTGCTGCTCCCAAGCCAGTTCATCCTCCTGCCATTCCGCCAGCTGCCTTAAGGGTAAATCCAGTGTATTGGTTGCCAGTGCCATTCGAACCAGCTGTTCATCACTGGGTTCAGCACAGGCGCGCAACCAGTGCAGCAGATCGCTGGCTTCTGTGCCACGGAACACCGATTCCCGATCAGAGAGGTACACACTGGCAACACCGCGTTTTTCCAGCTCTTCCCGCACCGCTTTGGCTTCATGCCCACGCCGAACCAGGATGGCAATGTCAGCCGGTTGCAGGGGCTGGTCGATTTTGCCCTGCTGTCCGAATCCGGCCTTGCCTTGCTGTGCGGCAGTGAGCCATGCACAGATCTGGCTGGCAGTCACGGCAGCGGCTTGTTGTACATAGGCTTCTGTACCGATGTAACGATCCTGCTCATCGGTGGCCTGAAAATACCAGAGGTTCATGGCATCCACTGCTTGCTGGTGCAGGTAAAGCTGCTTTTCCTGCCCTTGTGCATCCACCTCAACATAAGGCAGTGGATCATCCGCTTCAGTGCGAAAACGAAAAGCGCCCCGGTCGTGGGTTTCTGCCTGTAAAAACAGCTGGTTGCAGGCATCAACCACAGCATGGGTGGAACGAAAGTTTTTCTTCAGAGTAAAGTGCCGCCCCTGGGTAGCGGTTTTGGCTTTCAGGTAGGTGTGAATATCCGCACCACGAAAGCTGTAAATGGCTTGTTTGGGATCTCCAATCATAAACAGCCCGGTTTCCGGGTGGTTGTCTGTTATCCGGTAAATGTGATCAAAAATTGCGTACTGGATGGGGTCGGTGTCCTGAAACTCATCAATCATCGCCACCGGAAAACTACGCCGCAGGGTTGTTGCCAGATGCAGGGCAGACTCACCGGATACCTCAGGATTTAATGCCAGCTCCAGCTGGGTCAGCAGGTCATCAAAGCCCATTTCGGCTCTTTGTTTCATGCGTTGGTTAAATTCTCGTCGCACCCATTGGCAGGCATGAGCCAGCAACGCGGTTTGCAATGGAATATCAGGCTCTTGCAACTGGGCTGTGCTGGGTTGGCTGGTATTCAGCCACTCTCCCAGTTGTTTAAAGGCCGGTAGATCGTCTTCCTGCTGGATGCTGGCCTTGGCTAAAAAGCTGAACCGGCCTGCGGCAAAGTTTTTTAATTTGCCGGGGCGTTCTGCTTCACCCTTGGCCCAGGCATGAATCTGATCCAGCAGAGCCTGATAACTCTCTTCCGTTTTGCTGTCGTGGCTGGTGGCTTTCAGGTGCGGGCGCAGGGTTTTTAAATGGGTTTCAATTTCAGGCCAGTGCTCCAGCCAGTGTAAACGAACGGCCTGTTCCTGCTGTTGCACTTGTGCTCTGGCGGCTTCTTGATCCGCTGCTGCCGCCTGCTCGGCCTGCCGATACTCCAGCCATGCGGCAAAGTGGGGTTTCAGGTCATCCACTTGCAGGGGTTGTCCTTGATAACTGACACCCTTGCTGGTGCTTTTTAACAGATTTTGCAGGGGGTGAAGCAGTGCCGCCGGTGATTTAAATTCTGCCGTGATCAGTGCCGCAGTTTGTGAATCCAGCGGATAAAAATGCACCCGCCAGTAATCCTGTAAAGTCTGGATCAGCAGTTCACTGGTATCGGTGACCAGCTCGCGGTTAAAAAGCCCACGGGTATCAAAGGCGTGTTCCACCAGCATTCGGTTACACCAGCTGTGGATGGTGGACACACAGGCTTCATCCATACTTTCGGCAGCCAGTTGCAAACGCCAGGCACAGGCAGGCCATTCTGCCTCGGGGTAATCACCGCGCAGCTGTTGCAGTAGGTCTGTTGCTGAGCGACTGGCTGCTGGATTGATAAAATACTCAGCCGCTTCAACCAGACGGCTGCGTATCCGGTCGCGCAGTTCTTCTGCGGCGGCATCGGTGAAGGTGACCACCAGAATTTCTCTGGGCGTTAACGGCCGATGAAAACCGGCATTGTTTTTATTGTGCCCCAGCACCAGCCGGGTGTAGAGCAAAGCCAGAGTGAAGGTTTTTCCGGTTCCGGCGCTGGCTTCGATCAGGCGGCTGCCAGAAAGCGGAAAGGTCATGGGTTGTAATTGTTCACTCATTGATCGGGTTCTCCATGACGGGTGTCTGGCTTAGGCAGGTGATCAGAGGCCTGTACAAACGTTGGCTGAAGTCAGCCAGTCGTGGATCGGCAGCCAGGCTGGCAAAATCCGGCCAGAAGCGCTGCAAGGCGGGGTGATCGGTCACTTCTCCAGCACGCTGAAAACCCCCTTCGTATTCTGCACGGGCATCCTTGTCCAGCAAAAGACTGAAAGCGGTTTTGCAGGGCAGGGGCAGCAGGTTTTGCATCCCCTCGAACCAGGCACAGCGCAGATCCAGCAACCACTCCAGTGCTTGTGTTGCTGGCAGCGGTGGCAGGCAAAGGTGACTGGATGGCCCCAGCAGAACAGTGCTCACAGGTTGTTGTAATTGGGCAAACAGGTGCAGCGGCCACTGACGCACCAGGTGATACCACTTGTAGCTGTCACCGGAATGCAGGTTGCTGGCTTGCAGGATGATTCTGGCAGACTGCCCTTCTGCGTTGTGGCGGATATCCGACAGGCTGGCTTCCAGCGCCGGAACCCCGTCTGGGGTTGCAGGCCAGAGATTAAACTGGGTTGGCAGGGTGTCAGGAAAATCCCTCAGCAGTTGCTGGTAGCAGCTGACCGGCTCCAGCAGTTCTTCACTCAGCTGGTGTTTGATCGCCTCGGCAAAAGGTGGCAAAGGCAGCTGGCCGCTGCGTTGGATACGCTCTGCTGCCTGCTGGATGGCTCGTTGTGGCAGCAGGTGGGGTTGCTGGGTCAGTGCCAGCGTCAGATGTTGCAGCAGTTGCTCCTGGATCTGCCATTGATCCAGCCCGTTCAGGCTGAAACTTTCTTCATCTTCTGCCAGCTCATCAGCAGTAAAACCCCGCACCCCCAGCCGCTGGGCGTAAAAGCTGCGCACCGGATGACGTAAAAATGCCGCCAGATGATTCAGATTGATGGCACCATCCAGATAAAAAGGTGGTAACTCAGCCGAGCTGACGGCCTGTTGCGGGTTGTGAATACTGCGCCATTCATCGGCATAGGTGAACAGCCTTGGATCACGCCCGGCACTGAAATACCCCAGGCTGAAAGGTTGTAAGGGGTGTTCGGTGGTCAGATCTGCCAGCAGTGATTGCGGCTGCCAGCCAGCGGCCAGATGATCGCGCAGTTGCCCGACCAGTGCCGAGGGTGGGCGCTCACTGTTATCACGGATATTGCGCCCAACCCAGCTGATCACCAGTTTTTTACGGGCAGACAAGAGGGCTTCCAGAAACAGATAACGATCATCTTCGCGGCGGGAGCGATCACCGGGGCGATAATCCTGTGCCATCAGATCAAAATCGGCAGGGCGCACATGGCGCGGGTAATCACCATCATTCATGCCCAGCAGCCACACCTGCTCAAACGGAATGGCACGCATCGGCATCAGGGTGGCAAAGTTGATCGACCCACCGAGGAACTTCTGGGTCAGGCTGGGTTGATCCAGACTGCCCAGCAGTTCTTCACGGATTACTTCCAGCGGCAGCTGTTCAGTGATCAGGCTGCCCTGTTTCCAGATATCCTGCAGTTTTTCCAGCTGGATTTGCAGAGTGGTGAGCGCCTGGCTATCCGCAGGGCTGGCATCTACAAAAAAGGTTTGCAGCAGGGATTGAATCACAGCCACCCAGTCTTCCGGGGTGTGGGTTTGTAACAGGGTTTGACGTGTTTTTTGCAGGTTATCCAGCAGTAATGCCAGCGGGCCAACCAAAGCTGCTTCCAGTCCGGTTACTTCATCGTAGGGTTCGATTTCCTGCCAGGCATCACTGCTGCCAACGGCATAACCCAGCAGCATTCGGCGTAATCCAAATAACCAGGTGTTTTGCTCCAGCCCAGCCGGTAAATCCAGGCTGGCGCGTTGTTCAGCATCCAGCCCCCAGCGGATATTGGCGCCGCGTATCCATTGGCGCAGGCGTGGCAGATCACTTTCCTCCAGACCATAACGCAGGCGCAGAGCAGGCGTATCCAGCAGATCCAGCAGTTCGGTGACGGTAAAACGGGAATGGGGCAGATGCAGCAGGCTCTCCAGTGCAATCAGCAGAGTGTTCTGTCCGCGCTGCCCCTGATCAGAAATATGGAAGGGTAAAAAGCGGCTGTCGTGCTGTTCCAGCCTGTTGGCATAACGCCCAAACACCGCTTGGATGTGGGGCGCATACACATTGATATCTGGCACCATTACCAGTACATCACGGGGATTCAACGGCTGCCCTTGCTGCTGAGCCTGCTCAAAAGCATCCAGCAGTTGGTCATGCAGGATTTCCACTTCTCGCTGCGGGCTGTGAGCCACCAGAAACTGCAAGCTTTGATCCTGCCGGGCATCAATCCGGGTGTTTTTAGCCTGGCGTTCGGTCAGTGGGGTGAGGTTAAGGATGTCTGACTGCAACTGGTGCAGCAGGCAGCCTTCACCGGGATCACTGAACAGATCCACCTGTTGATGTGCAAAATGCTGGCGGTATAAATCCGGCTGATCTTTTTCATCCAGCAGATGCAGGTAGTCACGTCCCTGTTTACCCCAGGAGGCCAGCAAGGGATGACCATAAACATGCAGTGCATCCAGGCTGAGGTTGGCAGGTAATTTACGCGCAGTGATGCGGCGGTATTCCTGTCTGAGTAATTCTTTACCGGCAATCAGATCACCCCAGTAGTGCTGGCTGGGGTTACTGGCAAAAATCATCACCTGAGTAAAAGGGGCGATGGCCTGTAACAGATCCAGCGTTTGACGCGGCAGCGATGAAATGCCAAACACCAGCACCCGCCGGGGCAGATCATCGGGTCTTTGTGTTGGGGTGAAATCTTTACAGGCAGCAATAAAGGCCTGATGGATACCAGCACGACTGACTCGGCTCCAGCGACCGTTATCCAGTTGGTTATCCTGCTGAATGTCTTCCACCAGCAAACGCCACAGTGCTGGTTGCCAGAGCTGTTCATCATCCAGCGGTTTGTGTTGCCCCTGGGCATTAATGAGGTCATCACTACCCACTTCCCAACCAGTCAGCCAGTCGGCACGATACACCTGATACTGGTCATACAGATCGGCCAGATTGGCGGCCAGTTGATGCAGACGGCGCGGGTCGGTGTCTTGTGTCAGAAAGCCTTCTAGGGGTTTCAGGCAAGCCGGGTTAGGCATGCGCTGTTGTAATTGCTCCAGATTGCCCAGCAGGCGGTAAATTCGCCAGGCCAGCGGTTGTTTGTCGAACGGGGAAATCAGCGGCAAATCATCAAACACACTGCGGTAGGCCAGCCATAAAAAACGCCCCGGCAGATCCACCTGCATAGCCGCTGCGATACCACAGCCCTGAGTATCACTGGCCAGAGCCATTTTTAACCACTGGGCAATACCGTTGCTCTGCACCAGAATGCATTCATTCTCCAGCGGGCGCAGCGGGTTGGTCATAATCCACTTGACCATCACATCCCGCAGGTCTTCCATTCGGTTGCTTTGCAGCAGCATAAAACCGGGGGTAAGAGGCGTGTTCATCAAGGCTTCCTTAAAATTGATCGTGCCAGCGAGTTAAATTGTGGCAGATAATGACTGGCAGATTACCGGAAAATACTGGTAACTGCAGGGTTGTGGCAATTTTTTCAGGCACCTTGGGGTGGTGAGCTGCCATCCGGTGTGGCACTCTGGTGAATAACCACTATATTAAGTGGCCTATTTATCGGTTTGGTCAGTCAGAATCCAAAGGAGTGTTTTCAGATGCAGATTCCCAGGCTTGAGTTGTTGTACCGTCTTGCTGCTCAGCGTGATGCTGTGCCGGTGTTGTTTGTACACGGGATTTTCAGCGGTGCCTGGATCTGGGAAGAGTATTTTCTCGACTGGTTTGCGGCGCAAGGTTACCACGCTTATGCCCTGAGTTTCCGTGGCCACGGTCAGTCTTCCGCACCCGACCCGCAAGGGCAGTATCAGCTGGCTGAGTATGTGCAGGATCTGGATGATGCTATTCAAACTATCCAGCAAGCGCATGGGCAAGCGCCACTGCTGGTGGGGCACTCCATGGGCGGTATGGTGGTACAGCGTTATTTGTCGAATTGTCAGGGGCGTGGTGCGGTGTTGTTGACCAGTATTCCGCCGCAGGGGCTGGTGCCTTTATCCTGGGCCAGTCTTTTTACCCATCCGCTGGAATCCATGATGTTGTCGCGCAGCTTTTTGTTCCCAGAACAGATGAGTGCAGAAGACTTTCATCGTGCCATGTTTTCCGGGCCAATAGAGCTGGCTAAAATTCAGCGCTGGATGCAACGTATGGTGCCGGAATCCATGCCATTGATCTGGGATATGAGCTGGCTGGATCTGCCGAATGTGTTTAACGTGCAGCAAACCCCCATTGAAGTGCTGGGCGCCCTGCATGATCGGGTGATCCCGTCATCCATGGTGACTCTGACCGCAGCCACCTATGGTTGTACTCCCGGATGGATTGATACCGGTCATGGTGTGATGCTGGATGCCTTCTGGCAAAAGGCTGCAGTGGCAGTGGATGCTGCCTTACAGAACCTGTTGCAGCGGCAGCCAGCCGTTCACTTTAAACGTACTGGGTAGCTCTTATTAATATGGCATCATCTTGTTTGCTATATGGCAATCATTGTGTAAGTATATGGAGATTGATCGCTATATAGCAAACTAAAGAGAAGAGATCATGTCCGCTCGTCAGCACATTGGTGAACAGGTTTGCGCTGCACGTAAACGCCTAAGTCAAACTCAAAAGCAGATGGCGGAAACCACCGGTATTCACAAAAGCACCCTGTCTGAAATTGAGAATGGGCGTTTTACAGGCTCGCTGGATATTCTGGAGCGCTACCTTGATGCTGTTGGCCTGAAATTGACTGTGGCCGAGAAAGTCCGCCGCTTACCAGACTGGGATGAGCTGGATGAGTTGTTTGGAGATGACTCATGAGCCTGATGGGTTTACCCAGCCAGATTGATAAAATCAAGGTGCAACTCGATCAGCAGGAGCTGGGTCTGCTCACCAAAGGCTCTGCTCACCACTATCAGCCCACACAAGTGGATCAGTCAGTTTCGCTGACCATGACACGCCCAACTCTTGATGGTTACTCATCAGGAGCACTTCACCCGATTTTTTCTCAGAACCTGCCAGAGGGCTTCAACCGGCGTTTTATCTCTGAGCGACTGGCTCGTTATGCCAGGGTGGATGATATGTATCTGCTGGCGCTGCAGGGAGAAAATGGCGTTGGTATGCTGAGTTATGATCCAGGCTTTGAATTGCCCGAAGCTGGTTCTGCTTCTTTGGATGAAATCCTTGGTTATCAAGGACAAGAGCAGCTGTTCCCTCAGTTACTGGAAAAGTACTACCTGAGAAATTCTCTGGCCGGGGTACAGCCCAAGGTCAGCATTCTTGATACCAGTAGAACACTTGAGCAGAAAAATCTCATTGTTAAAACATTCGATGAAGAGTTCCCATTACTGACGGTTAATGAGTTTGTCTGTATGGAAGCGGCCAGGTATTGTGGCTTGGAACCCCCGCCTGTTTACCTCTCAGAAAATCTGGAAACCTTTGTGGTTGAACGGTTTGATAAACCTGAAGGGAAGCTGCTGGGATACGAAGACTTTACCACCTTGATGAAACGACCCAATTCACCCGATGCAAAATACACCGGGAGTTATGAAGCCCTGCTTGAAGCCACCTACCTCTATACCCAAAGCTTTGAGGAGGTGCGCAAGATGTATCGTTACATCGTATTTAACTGTTTAATCGGCAATGGTGATGCCCACCTGAAAAACTTTGCCCTTCAGTACACACCAGACATGCAACAGATTTTTGTGTCGCCACCCTTTGATATCACTCATACCCTCATTTATGACAGTATCGACAACAAGATGGCGTTAAAGCTAAAAGGAAGCAAAGTATTCCCGGAAAAAAGGTTTCTTGCTGGATTAGCAACATCAAAGAGCTTTCGACTTAGCCCGGATTTCTCATGGGGTATAAAAGAAAACGGCAGGAAGTGTTATAATTTC
>NZ_JACUUA010000396.1 GCF_014859565.1 Marinospirillum sp.
AACAGCCGAGAATCACGGCTGCCTGTGGATCGAAAATCAGGCCCTGAAAGGCTGGAAAGTGGTAAAAAATCAGTTAAAAATGCTGACAGCCTCAGCAAAAAATGGGCATCAAAACGTGGAAGTGCTGACAGCAGAGTCAAACAGATGTTCGGGGAGGTTGATTTATAGCCTCATGAATAATGCGGGCTAAGCGTGTTAACTTTCATGTCTTTCGCCTGGCATCAAACAAAAGGTGTTCTTTGCGTTTAACAGTATCGAGGGTTTCTATCATTACTTCTGGTTCGATATCCAGATATTTGAGTTTTTTTGCCAGCTTCCTGCGTAGGCTATCCATGATGCCCATCAGTGAATCTTTACCTGGCAAACGAGGGGCTATGAAAAGGACGAGCTTAATGCGTTCACTGGACGCCGCCTGGCGGAACTCTTTAATGCCAGTGTCTTTGCTTCGTGCAAGAATGGAGAGGGAGTCCAGGTAGCAGCGAAATAGGTTACAGATCTTATCTTCCAAATTGCCATCGCCATTTGCCAGCCATTCTGAACTTTTGACTTCCACTAAATACAGGCCTTCTGCCAGATCATCGGGTGCAAGAACTGCAAAGTCGATTTTTTTGAGACCGCAGAAATCAACTTTAGTACCTGGGCCTTCTGTGCCATCGTAGTTTAGCCATTTGCTGCGAAAACGTAGTTGAAATGGGCTTTCATCGATCCAATCGCCCCAGGCTAGATTTTGTGTCATTTCAGCCTCTTAGCGCTTTCCATAAAAGTTGTTCAGTTCACTCTGATAGAGCTTATCAAACTCTTCGAGCACTGGGTTATGCTCTAACTCGTATAGGTTTCGCGCTGCTTCTACCTTTACAAATTTATCCGTACTTTTTTCACGATAAAGGCTGAAGAATTGGATGGGTGTGTTTTTTTCCGATGCAAGTAAGTGCAGGTACTTCAAGACAAAGTAATCGTGGGTAGCGATAAAAACCTGAGTTTTTTGTTCAGAGAAGGCACGAATTAAACCAGCCAGAGGTTCAGCAAAGGATGGGTTTACATTAACTTCCGGCTCATCCCAGAATAATGCAGAGTTTTCTGCCAGACTTCGGTTGGCAACCAACTGCAAAAGCATCCCTATTTTTCGGTAGCCTTCTGCTGCTAACCCTGCTTCCAGCTTGCCAATACCGCGCTGTTTGATATAAAAGCGTTGTTGCTTTTCGTCATAAATGACGGCGGCTTTGAGCATTTTCTCCAGGGGTTCCATCAGGTTTTTCTGCCACTCAACCTTAGGCCCTGTACCGCTTCTAGTACCTAGTTTTAGTGCAAGGTCACTGTATAGCTCTTCAAGTTCCAGACCATTTTCTGCCATCGCTGAAACCAGGCCATGAAACATGGACAAAATCTCCTTAGTCGGCAGGTAAACAGGGTCAGGCCATTGAGGGCGCTTAATGTTCCAAGAGCCTAGTGCTATCTCCTGATCACGGGTTGAAAAATCAAAGCTTATTGCTGCACCCTCGCCTTTAACTTCGACATTGCAGTGCTTGTGCCCATGTACTCGTGAAGCCAAGCGTCCGATTTTTTCCACTTGAAAATTACGGATCAGACGTTTACTCAAGTGCATTGCAAAGCCCGCCTTGGAGGTGTCCAGGTCTTTTGCAGTGGTTACGGCACGGGAGACTGAATACAACAGCTTCAGCAGGTGGGTTTTACCGGATGCATTCTGACCAAGAAAAACGTTAATACCAGGGCTGAAATCCAACTGTGCTTTGTCAAATAATGTGAAATTATCAAGGCTAAGTGTTTTCAGGTAGGGGCTGTCCATCAGCAGGACTCCGGTTTTATGTTCAATTCACCTAGTTTAGCAGCAACCGAGCCCAGGGAAAACGCACGAAACTCCTTATGCCGCAAGGACTTTGGCCAGGTAGCTTTCCGTCATTGCCGCTTTTTTCTGCTTGCGTTTGATCCCACCTTTGAAGGTTGTTTCGCTTTTCAGGTAGTTCATGGCAATGTGTCTAATCC
>NZ_JACUUA010000006.1 GCF_014859565.1 Marinospirillum sp.
TGACCAAGTGAGTGAAGCAAAAGTATACAACGGATGACTGGGATCAACTCTTGGCCGAGGCTGGGTGGGCAGAGCCACCGCCCAGCAAGGCTTTGTTGTCTTGCCAGATGCCGTTTAGCTGCTTTTCAATCAAGGCTGTTGTTTCCTTGTGAATGCCCAGGTCTCTGGCAATTTGGGCAAAGTCGGCCAAGGGTTCAATCACCTGATTCATCACCTTCTGAGCTGCTTTCCAGTTGGCAAAACTGGCTGCTTTCGCTAGCTGTTGCAGGGCGCTGACGGGAGGGTGTTTGCCGTAGCCTGCAAAAGCAGTGGCCTGCTCACCATAAGGGTGAGGGCTAAAGGTGACATCATAAAAGGGAGCAGGCGACCAGCGCCCTTGGTCATCTTGCAGGAAAGCCCAATTTTTACTGTGATCATCCTGATTGCAGGCAAAAAGGTTAAAGGCCGCTCGCATAAATTGCAGCTGACCTGCCACCGGGCTTTTACAAATCAGGCTGGTGGCTTTAATCAGGTCTTCATAATCCAGACTGGGGGTTCGGAAGTCGGCATCCAATAACCCGCAGGCGGTATGCATGTGCAGCCGTCCGGCGTTCGCTTGTGTTGTTCCTGTTACCCAGTCAAACCGTTTGAGTGCCAGCCAGTGGCGTTCCCGACCTTTTTCTGAGTGGCGAAGCAGTTGCCACTGGGGTACCTGCAAGCCTGCTCTTGCTGCCAGGGTTAACCAAGCGGCTTCACAGAGCCCTTCTTCGTGCCCAAGCGGTAAGTGATCCGAGGTGAATTTGACCAGCCAGGCTTCATCACCCGGCAGGGGTTCAGTACGGCAGGCATCGAGTTGACCGGGGGCTGCGTAAATCTGGGCTTTGGGTCTTGCCCCGCCGGAGCTACCGGCAGCCACCAAAGCACTCAGAACTTCCTGGGTTTGGCCTTCAAACAGGCTGCGAGCCTGTTCACCCAGCTCAAACAGATTGATGGCTGGGTGGCTGTCGGGTTGCTGGCTACTGGAATAAAAATCTGAGGCCGGTCGGTAGCTGAGTGCACCCATCCCTCGGTCGCCCACAAAGGCTAAGCGATCCATAGGCGTGACCTGCGCGGGCAGCAGTCCTTTCTGGCGAAAAACACGATCCATCAGCAGGTTGCCCCAACCATCGGGCAGAGAGTCAGCAAAAACACCGGCTAAACCCTGATGGGGTGCAGATGGTGCTTTTTGCAGGCGATCAGTAAACTCCAGCCCAAAGGGTGATAGATTGTCAGAACACTTCAGGTAGTTTTGTTCATACTGGAAATAAACCCCCTGGGCATTCTGTGCCAATCGCCCTACCAGCAGCTGTTCGGCATTCGCCAGCGTGCGCCAGACTTCCAGTTGGCTGACGGGGGTAAAACTCATGAATTGAGCACCTCATCCAGTGTTTGTGGTTCGGCCTGATTTTTTGCTCTGGGTTGTGTCAAGTCATGCAGGCGTCGCAAATCATCCAGGCACTGCCAAAGTAAAACAAACTGCCGGAGCGAAATCTGGCCGGTTAACTCAAACTTCTTAAGCGTGGGCGCAGGAACGCCGGAGCGTTCTGCAAGGGCTTCACGCGAGAGTTTTTGTTTTTTACGCTCCAGGCGCAGAAAGTCAGCCAGATTTTCCTGCACTTCTGCTGGTGACACGAGTTGAAGTCGACTCATCGGGTGCACCTTAAATAGATATTATAGTATCTTTATTGCCAGCTTTATCGGCTGCATGGATACCATTATATCTATTTTGTTGGGTCAAAGTGCATATATTCTGCCCCGTTGTTCGCGTTCACCAGAATACGCATCTGAATCATCTGGAGCCCTGCACCTACTCTGCAGTTGTTATGGCCTGCTCCAGGTTGAGTGCCAGCAGGCGGCGTAAAATTTCTTCCTCACTCATCTCTGGTGTGTAGTCTGTCCAGCCGTAGGCCTCGGCAACAGCCTTGTCGAGCGCCTTGTGAGCATTGTCGAGCCAGGCTGGGCGTACATTGTAGAGGTGTAACCAATGGGGAAGGATGAATAGGTGTACACATTCAATGTTGGCAGCGATGCGCCGGATGATTGAGCCAGCAGTAAACTAACCGGAAACACACACAGCGCTAGCAACAACATGCTGCGCTGTAATCATGGCGGCAACCTGCTGTTGCATAAAAATGACTGGACATTATTGGACTGGGAATACGCTGCCTCCGGCAATCCTTGGATTGATGCGGTATCGCTGGATCGTTTCCTGCATCTGACCCCGGCTGAAAAACAACAACTACAAGTGTTGCTGCCAACATTGCCACAATCTGATCCCTGGCAAACCATGCGGCAGTGGTTGGAAGCGTTGGACCAACTCTGGCAGCAGGCACTCATAAACGTCTGATTGTCAGAAATACAACAATCCTTTGTTGCTCTTGTTGTAGCTGTTGCAACTACAACACAACAACAATCCTGCCAACCAGCACTCCCGACAGCATCCTTCCTACCTCTTGCGGCAGGGCTGAGGCGTGGCACAGGCTTTGCAACACCCCTGATGATTCGCAACCTCAGGGGGATGCCCATGCAAGCAAAAGAACTGGCCGCGCTGATGGACGAGCCCGCCTGCGACCACAACACCAAAGCCAAGAGTGGCTGCGCTCCTGCCAAACCCGGTGCTTCCGATGGTGGCTGCGCCTTTGATGGCGCCCAGATTGCCTTATTGCCCATTGCTGATGTCGCCCACATCGTACACGGCCCGATTGCCTGCGCCGGTAGCTCCTGGGACAACCGGGGCACCCGCTCTTCTGGCCCGCGCTTGTACCGCATTGGTATGACCACCGACCTGAACGAGCAGGACGTGATTATGGGACGGGGTGAAAAACGCCTGTTCCACAGCATCCGCCAAGCCGTTGATTCCTACAGCCCAGCAGCGGTATTTGTTTACAACACCTGTGTTCCGGCACTGATCGGTGATGATTTTGAAGCTGTCTGCAAAGCCGCCACAGAACACTTCAAACTGCCGGTGGTGCCGGTGGATTCTGCCGGTTTTTACGGCACCAAAAACCTCGGCAACCGGCTGGCCGGTGAAGCCATGTTCAAATACGTGATTGGCACTGGTGAACCAGAACCCATTCCCGCCTCAGCTCAACGCCCCGGTATTCAGGTACATAACATCAACCTGATTGGTGAATACAACATTGCCGGTGAATTCTGGCAGGTATTACCACTGCTGGATGAGTTAGGACTGCGCATTATCTGCACCCTGTCCGGTGATGCTCGTTTCCATCAGGTGCAGGCCATGCACCATGCCGAAGTCAACATGGTGGTCTGCGCCAAGGCACTGCTGAATGTGGCACGCAAGATGAGTGACCAATATGGCATCCCCTGGTTTGAAGGCAGCTTTTATGGTGTGGAAGACACCTCCGAAGCCCTGCGTTCCTTTGCACGCCTGCTGAAGGATGACAGTCTGACTCAGCGCACCGAACAACTGATTACCCGTGAAGAAACCCGTATCCACCAGTTGCTGGAACCCTGGCGGCAACGCCTGCAAGGCAAACGGGTACTGCTTTACACCGGCGGTGTGAAATCCTGGTCGATTGTTTCTGCCCTGCAGGATCTGGGCATGACGGTGGTCGCCACCGGCACCAAAAAATCCACCGAAGAAGACAAACAGCGCATCCGCGAAATCATGGGTGAAGATGCCCGCATGATTGATGACGGCAGCCCCCGTGCGCTGCTGGATACCATCCGGGATTATCAGGCTGACCTGCTGATTGCCGGGGGTCGCAACATGTACACCGCCCTGAAGGCACGCATTCCTTTCCTCGACATCAATCAGGAGCGTGAGTTTGGTTACGCCGGTTACGACGGCATGCTGGAACTGGCACGCCAGCTCTGCCTGACGATGGAATCCCCAATCTGGCAAGGGCTGCGTCAACCTGCGCCCTGGCAGTCGGCTGACAAGGTGGAGGTGTAACATGGCGGAAATCATCAAACGCAACAAACCTCTGGCCGTTAATCCGTTGAAAGTCAGCCAGCCGGTGGGTGCCATTCTGGCCTTTCTTGGCATCCGCAACAGCCTGCCGATGTTGCATGGATCACAAGGGTGCAGTGCTTTTGCCAAGGTGTTTTTTGTGCGCCACTTCCGTGAACCCATTCCTTTGCAAACCACCGCTATGGATCAAACCACTACCGTGATGGGTGCTGACGACAACGTTTTTAAAGGATTGGAAACCGTGATCAGCAAACGCAAACCGGCACTGGTCGGCCTGCCCACCACAGGGCTTTCGGAGACCCAAGGCAGTGATGTTCAGGGTCTGGTAAAACGTTTTTACCATCAGCAGCCACACCTGGCGAACACCCCGGTGATTCCGGTAGTCACACCGGATTACAGCGGCGGGATGGAAAGTGGTTATGCCTTAGCGGTGGAAGCCATGATCCGTTATCTGGTACCGGAAAATGTTACCCAAGTGGGTCAGCAGCCCAGACAAATGAATGTGCTGGCATCTTCCATGCTCACTGCTGCTGATCTGGAATACCTGCGTGATCTGATCGAAAGTTTTGGTTTGCAGCCGGTGATTCTGCCGGATCTGAGTGATTCACTGGATGGGCATCTGGTGGATGAAGATTTTTCGCCGGTTACCGTGGGCGGTACTCCGGTAGAGGCTTTCCAGACCCTTGGGCAAGCCAGCCATACTCTGGTGATTGGTCACTCCCTGAACAAGGCCGCTGATCTGCTGCAACAGCGCACCGGTGTACCAGATAGCCGCTTTAACAGCCTGATGGGGCTGCACGCCATGGATCAACTGGTCGACACCCTGCACCGTGTCAGCGGCCAGCCGGTTCCTGCTCGACTAGAGCGCCAGCGTAGCCAGTTACAGGATGCCCAGCTGGATACCCACTTTATGCTGGGTTTTGCCCGCATTGCCATCGCCTCTGACCCGGATCTGCTGTATGCCTTCACGGCACTGGTACGAGAAATGGGAGGTGAAGTAGTGGCCGCTGTGGCACCCCATAACGCCCCACTGCTGGCCGAGGTGGATTGCAACCAGGTGGTGATCGGTGATCTGGAAGACCTGGAACACCAAGCCGAAACCAGCCATGCCCAACTACTGATCAGTAACGCCCATGCCGCTGAAACCGCCCGGCGACTGGATCTGCCACTGCTGCGGGCAGGCTGGCCGATTTATGACCGCCTTGGTGCCCAGCACCACCTCTGGATCGGTTATTCCGGCAGCCGTAACACCCTGATCGAGTTAGCCAACCTGCTGTTATCCGAACACCACAAACACGAAATTGCACCCCGCACCTCTATTTATGCTCGCGGAGAAACATCATGCGCCACCTGAAACTGGTTAGCAGTCAGACCCCGCTCGGCAAGGAGCCCGTGTTACGCATTGCTTTTGCCAGCAGCGACCGGCAGACCATCAACCAGCACTTTGGTGCCGCTGAAGCTTTTGCCATCTACGAGTTAAGCCAGACCACATTTCAACTGGCCGAAGTGGCCGAGTTTCATGGCCGCGACACGGATCGTGATGGTCATGAAGGCAAGTTGGAAGCCAAGGTTGCCCTGTTACAGGGCTGCGCTGCTGTTTATTGCAACGCTGTGGGTGCCTCAGCCATTCGCCAGTTATTGGCTGCCAACATCCAACCATTAAAAGTGGACGAAGGCACCCCCATTGAACAGCAACTGCGCCTGCTGCTGGATGAATGGAACAACGAACCACCCGTCTGGTTGCAGCGTTCTCTGCGTCAGCAACAACGATCCGTGGCAACAGAACGTTTTGCCGACATGGCAAACGAAGACTGGAGTGAAGAGGGCTAAATCATGATCAGAACCCAGGGTGAAATTATTCGTAATACCGCCGGTGAACTGGCCATGCAGGCCAACTGCCAGACTCACTGTAAAACCTGCGGTGTACAAAAAGTCTGCGGTGGCAGTCGCCGTACCCTGCTGTTGACCCTCGATGAACAACAGCAATCACTTTATCAGGAAGGTCAGCAGATCCATGCCGACATCGAAGAAGACGAACTGCTGCGCGTCACCCTGCTGGCCTACATCCTGCCTTGCCTGCTGCTGATTGTTGCAGCACTGGCCGCTTCACCCTTTGGTGATCTGGCGACAGCGCTGGGTGCAGTCACCGGACTGGCTCTGGGCGTTTGCCTCAGCAGCCTGCTGGCACGCCGCCGTCCACCCCAGGTTTATTTATCCACTTTTGCCACGGAGAACACCCATGACAGCCACCGCTGAAACCCAGGTATTACCAGATCACCCCTTTATCACTGAAATGATCCGCCAGACTCGTGCTTTTGACAGCTACGGTGTCAACGACAGTCTGACCCCAGCACAACTGCTGGAGCCCTATGTGGTTACCAAAGAACAACGCCGCGAAATCCCGGTGATTGGTGATCCTGATGAAGAGCTGATTGCCCGTCTGAAGGCTTATTACAGTGCCATTGCCATGCGGGTGGAAGCCGGTTCCGGAAAAATGGCCTCCCCCATGTTCAGCATCTCTCATGAAGGTTTTGGTCGCGTCATCATCAGTGTTGGCAAGCTGCTGGTGGTGGATCGTGCCCTGCGTGATGTACACCGCTTCGGTTTTGAATCCTGGGAAAAAATGTGCAGTGATGCAGACAAGATTATCACCAGCGCCCTGGCTCTGGTTGCCGCACACAGCAGTGCAGCAGACGCATAAAAACCCATGCCATAAAAATCATTAAAGAAAAAATGAAATGATGAGGAGAAGAATCCCATGACCCCTGAAGAGCTTAAAAAACTCGACAAGGAAATGCGCAAAGCCAAACGCATTGCCGGTGAATGGGCGATGCAGCTGCACGATCTGGTGGAAGACGGACTGCCCGGTGAATACCAGAAATTGCCTGAAATAGCACAATCCACCTATGAAGCCTGCGAGGCCTGGGACAAGGCACGCAAACAACTTGAAGCAGCAGAACAGGAGACCGCTTGATGAGCCTGATAACCGGCCTGACCCGTGGTGGCAGTGAATGGACACCCGCGTTTGTTACTGCCGTTAATGAAGAAACCTGCATCGGTTGTGGCCGCTGCTACAAGGTTTGCCCGCGCAACGTTTTTGACCTGGAAGAACGTGAACCGGATGACGATGATGACTGTGATGATGTACGCAGTGTGATGGTTATTGCGGATGCCAGCGACTGCATCGGCTGCGGCTCCTGCGCCCGTGTTTGCCCGAAAGGCTGCCACACACACGAATCCCAGACTCTGACAGCCTGAGCCATTCAAAAACAGCCGATTAAAAAGTTTGCATAGTGGGTGAAGTAGCCTATTGAGCCGGAAATCTCCCGGCTCTTTTTTTTGTGGTGCGCCAGGCATGGCGCGTAGCGCCGCGACAGGCGCTGTTCCGATCACGCGTGGTGGCGGTCGGATGAGTCGGTGGTGAAAGTCCACTACAGACCCGATCAGGGGAACTGTTAGCCGAACGGCAAGGGTGTCCATCGTGAGGCCGAATCGCAGTGTAGCGCAAGCAGTCAAGCAAGCGCGGTACTTCATCAAGGAAGGTAGTCTTTGAAGAACTGGACGGCTGGATCAGACGCCACCTGCGCAAAATTTTATCGCTGCTGGACAGTTACCATCAGCTTAAATGTACTTGATGAACCGCCGTGGTACGGAACCGTACGCCCGGTGGTGTGAGAGGACGGGGGAGGTAACTCCCCCTCCTACTCGATTCAGGTCACCAGCTTATTCACCAAAAACAATTTCTGGTGCCTGCTCTTCCGGTGCTGCTTCCACTTTTTCTTTCACCTGTGCGGCAATGGTCGCAAAAATAGCCGCCACCTGGCCTTCAGGCTCACTGATCACTACCGGCTGGCCAATATCCATCTGCTGGCGAATGTGCAGTGACAGAGGCAGCTGCCCTAACAGGTCTGTCTGATATTCACTGGCAATCCGTTCACCACCACCTTCACCAAAAACCGGCTCGGTATGCCCACAGGATGAGCAGGTATGCAGGCTCATGTTCTCAACCACACCTAATACCGGGATTTTGACCTGACGAAACATTTCAATGCCACGCTTGGCATCCAGCAGAGCAATATCCTGCGGGGTGGTCACAATCACTGCACCACTGACTTTCACTTTTTGTGCCATGGTCAGCTGAATATCACCCGTACCCGGTGGCATATCGATAAACAGGAAGTCCAGGTTATCCCAGCGAGTCTGATCCAACAGTTGCTGGAACGCACCGGAAGCCATAGGGCCACGCCAGATCATTGGGGTTTTCTGATCCACCAGAAAGGCCATGGACATCAGTTGAATACCGTGAGCCGTCAAGGGGTCAAAACTCTGCCCATCTTCAGAGCGAGGCTTCTGACTGGCTGGAACTGCAAACATCTGCGCCTGGCTTGGACCATAGATATCAGCATCCAGAATGCCAACACGTTGCCCCAGCTTTGCCATGGCTAGAGCCAGGTTGGCAGTGACCGTGGATTTACCAACACCACCTTTACCTGAAGCCACTGCAATAATATGCTTTACGCCATTTGCCACCGTCTCTCTCCTCAAAATAAATACACCAGACATCTTAACGCTGATTGAGCCACCTGGCAAAACACCTGATACCAAGGATACCGGATGCTTGTTATTGACATCCTCCCCACCCTAAAAGGTGAGGATTCCCTCTGCAGGACGCTCATGCTCGAGCGCGAGAGACTGCAGATCCATTCTCTGATTCCAAGCCCTGCTCTACCTTTCGGACTGCTGTCGGAAATAGATCCGCAGCACGAGCAGGTCTGGGTGGTGTAGGTTTCGTTCACTTCGCCAGTTGACGGCTGAATTGGTCCAGGGCATCTTTTCTGCGATTGGCAATCTTGGCGTGAATGGCCTTTACGCGCTCCTTAATGGAGCGATGGCTGAGCTCGTTGACATAATTCCAGACAAAGTTAACCAACCGCGCTATTTGATTGAGTAATGAACGCTGTTTGTCTCGAACACGAACACTGAGTGTTTTTGTGTGCAGGTTATCCATGAGCGTTAAATTATCAGCACTCAGGATAACCAAAGCAGCCCGGACTAATGACACAAACCAGCCAAAGCCCCAATTACTCAGCAAACATCTTCTGGATGCTGGAGAAGTCCAGGCCGCCATTGCCTTTTTGGGCGTGCAGGGCAAACAGGTTGCGCGCCAGTGAACCCATCGGGATGGAGGATTTGCTGCCCAGCGCCGTTTCCCACGCCAGCCCCAGATCCTTCGCCATCAGATCCACCTGAAAACCACCCTGATAGTTATTGGAGGCAGGCACACCCTCCATCACACCCGGCCAGGGGTTGTAAACATTCAGCGCCCAGTTGCCGCCGGAGCTTTGTTTCATGATTTCTGACAGTACCGCAGGATCAAGGCCATTTTTAACACCCAGCGCCAGCGCTTCGGTGGTGCCCACCATCAGGATCGACAGCAGCATGTTGTTGCAAATTTTGGCTACTTGACCAGCACCGGTATCACCAGCATGAAAAATATTCTTACCCATGTTCTGCAGAATGGGTTTAGCGACTTCAAAATCCGCTGCGCTGCCACCGACAATAAAACTCAGCGTACCGGCCTTGGCACCACCCACACCACCGGACACAGGTGCATCAATAAAACGTATGCCTTTTTCTGAAGCAGCCTTGCCCACCTTGCGAGAGGTTTCTGCCGCGATGGTAGAGGAATCAATCACCAGCGTGCCGCCAGCCAGCTGGCTGAACAAGCCAGAATCACCCAGATACAGACCCTCAACATGCTGACCGGCTGGCAGCATGGAGATCACCACTTCCGCCCCGTCAACACAAGCCGCAGCAGAGGCTGTTGTTTTACCACCTGCCGCTTCCAGCGCTTTTAATGCATCAGCACTGAGGTCAAAACCGGTCACCTGATGACCCGCCTTGACCAGATTCTGTGCCATTGGGCCACCCATGTTGCCGAGACCGATAAATGCGATTTTAGACATGTGTTACCTCCTGTTTTATCTATTGTTTTTATCTTTGGATAGGTTGTTCTGTTAAAGATCACTCAGGGGATTGGTATCCCACAAGGGTTCAAAAAAGCTGTTGATCCACTGGGCTTCCACCGCACCTACTGTAGGGTAGTGCCAGCGAGGTTTTTTATCCTTGTCAATCAGCAAGGCGCGGATACCTTCTGCAAACTCACCCTTCAAGGCAGCATGGATCGACAGGTTCAACTCCTGACGGAACACCTCTTTCAGTGAAGCATGACGTGTACGCTGCAACTGCTCCTGAATCAGTAACATCGACGTTGGAGAACCCGCCGCCAGGGTATGAGCAGCCCGTTGCAACCACTTGTCTTCTCCGGCATAAGCGGTGATTTTTTTCACCCGCTCCTGTGCAGAGTCGGCATCGGTAAGAAACTGGATTTCTTCGTAATGCTGTTGTACGAGTGATTCGGGCAGTTGATCCAACGAACGGTTTTCAAACTCGCGTAATACCTGATTAACCGTACGGAAGGCATCTTCACTCCAGGGGGCTTCTTCCAGTGCACCCAGTACCGCATTGCGTTGTTCGTGGGTGATAAAACGATCCGCCAGTCCTACAAACAGAGCATCAGCAGCATTGATATTGGCACCGGTCAGCCCCAGAAACAGGCCGGTACGACCGGGCATACGATTCAAAAACCAGCTGCCACCCACATCTGGGTATAGGCCAATGGTGATTTCCGGCATTGCCAAGCGTGAACTCTCGGTGACTACCCGGAAGGCCGCACCGGCAAACAACCCCATACCCCCACCCATCACTATGCCGTTACCCCAGACAATCAGGGGTTTGGGGTAGGTGTGAATCAGGTAATCCAGCTTGTATTCTGTGGTGAAGAAGGTTTCAGCGTAGGGATTTTCTTTGGCCGGATCACTGCCACCGGTGTATTCAGTCATCGAGCGATACAGCGCCACAATGTCACCACCGGCACAAAAAGCCTTGTCACCCATGCCTTCAAGCCATACGGCTGTAATGCTGGTATCACTGGCCCAGCTGCGAAACTTTGGCAGCAGCTGTTCAATCATCTCCAGCGACAGGGCATTTAAAGCCCGCGAGGCATTCAGCGTTGCCACCCCGATTTTCTGGCCGTTATTCAGTGGCAGCTCTGTGAAAAGCACCGGTAAATCACTCATGGCTTACCCTCTTGTTATTTATACATTGGCTCGCTTTGGCAAGGGAGCTTGGTGTCTCTTGTCAGGCCGTCCGCAACAGGACGTTGCGGCCGGAGCTTACAGGGATGTATTTACGCGTCCTGACAAGAGCATACCAAGCTTCCAACGCCACAAACTTTCAGCGATTTTTCCAGTTTGCCGTGCGCTTCTGCAAAAAGGCCTGTACACCTTCTTTCTGATCTTCGGTATCAAACAGATCCACAAACAGTTCTCGCTCTAAACGCCAGCCCTGTTCATGGCTGCTGGCTTCGCGGGCATGCATTACTAATTTTTTGCAGGAGGCAATGGAAGAGGGTGACTGCTGGCAGGCCATTTCCGCCAGCTCCAGCGCCCGCTCCAGCGCCTTGCCGGTGGGTACTACTTCTTCCACCAGACCAATTTCCAGCGCCTTGTGTGCCTTAATGCGTTCACCACAGAGAATCAGGCGTTTAGCCCAACCTTCACCCACCAGCCAAGGCAGGTTCTGGGTGCCACCGGCGCAGGGCAGCAGCCCCACTTTGGCTTCTGGCAGTGCCATCTGTGCCTGTTCTTCCGCCACGCGCAGGTCACAGGACAGCGCACATTCCAGACCACCGCCCATGGCATAACCATTAATGGCCGCAATGGAGACACCCCGGAAGTTGGTCAGGGCTTCAAACGCCAGACCAAAATGCCGCGCCATATCACGTGCCACCGCCTTGTCACCATCGGCAAATTTATTCAGATCAGCACCAGCGGAGAAGAATTTTTCGCCCTCACCGGTAATCACCAAGGCATAAATATCACGATCCTGATTCAGACCTTCCACCAGCTGTTTTAAACCACTCAGGGATTCTTCATTCCAGGTGTTGGCCGGTGGATTATTGATAGTCACCAGTGCAATGTGGCCGCGTTTTTCATATTTCAGTAAAGGGGTCATCAGTAAATTGCCTCCAGAACACCTTCCTCTAATACCCGACGCGCCACAATCAGACGCATCACCTCATTGGTGCCCTCCAGAATACGGTGCACCCGCGCATCTCGCAGGTAACGCTCCAGAGGGTACTCACGGATATAACCATAACCGCCATGCAATTGCAGGGCTTCATCAATCACGTTAAAACACACATCGGTGGCAAAACGCTTAGCCATAGCACAATACAAAGTAGCTTCCGGATCAGCCTGATCCAGTTTAAATGCTGCCAAGCGCACCATCTGACGCGCAGCAGTCAGTTCGGTTGCCATGTCTGCCAACTTGAATTGCAAAGCCTGAAAACTCGCCAACTCCTTGCCGAACTGTTTGCGCTCGTGCATGTAGTTACGCGCCAGAGTCAGTGCGGCCTGCGCTGCGCCCACCGAGCAGGTGGCAATGTTGACACGTCCACCATCCAGGCCTTTCATGGCAAATTTGAAACCTTCACCCTCTTTACCCAGCAGGTTACAGGCCGGAATACGCACCTTGTCAAAAGTCACCAGGCGGGTGGGTTGACTGTTCCAGCCCAGTTTGTCTTCACACTTGCCGTATTCAATGCCAGCCGCATCAGCCGGAACAATAAAAGCAGACACACCTCGGGCACCTTCGTCTTGTGTGCCGGTTCTTGCCATCACAATCAGTACATGGGTTGATCCGGCACCGGAGATGAACATTTTTGAGCCTTCGATGATGTACTCATCACCTTCTTTAATTGCCTTGGTACGCAGGCTACCGGCATCAGAACCGGCACCCGGTTCAGTTAGGCAATAAGAACCCAGCCATTCACCACTGGCCAGTTTCGGGGCGATTTCATCGGCCACATCCGGTTGAGCAAAACTGGCCACCATCCAGCTGACCATGTTGTGGATGGTGATGTAAGCCGCGGTGGATGGGCAGGCCGCGGCCAGTTCTTCCACGATCACACTGGTATCCAGACGGGATAATTCCATACCACCGTGGGTTTCCGGGGTGTACATGCCACAGAAGCCCATTTCACCTGCTTCACGAATCACATCCAGCGGAAAAATATGCTCGGCATCCCACTGAGCAGCAAAAGGTGCCATGGCTTTCTGGGCAAACGCACGCGCCGCATCACGGAAAGCAATCTGGTCTTCAGTCAGGTTAAAGTTCATTGGTATTCCTCATTATTCTTTTGGGGCAGAAAACCAAGCACCCGCTAGGTTATGCACCAACTTAGCAATAGTTGACGTAGACGTAAATTGACTAAATTGTGCACAGGATGGATTATATTGCGATAACACAAGGATTCTTGCATGTCTCAAACCTCGGACTGGCCTCTGCCACAAGGCAGCCTGCGTTACATTATTCCGCAACGCCTGTTAAAGCTGCTGGAAAAACACCCACTAACCCGCGAGTTGTATCCGATTTCCTTTGGTCATTACCATCGGGCACGCGGGCATTGTATGGATCGACGCCTGCATGATGATGAATTGCTGATCTACTGCACCGAAGGTGAGGCCGAAGTTTTTACCGGTCAGCAAAAGCTGCATATCGAAGCGGGTGACCTGCTGTACCTCCCCTCTGGTGAAGCCCATCGTTATTCCACCCCGGATCACAACCCCTGGACCATTCACTGGGTGCATTACACCGGCCCTTTATCCAGCTATTTTCGTCAATATCTGGGATTCAGTGGCAATAATCGCATCATCAATCTGGGTCGCCAGCCTCGTCTATTAGTCGACTTTAATGGACTACTTTCGGTGCAGGACAGTGGTTTTCAGGAACAACCCCTGATCCATGCCAGCAACCGACTGCGCCAGCTGTTAACCGCGCTGCCCTTGTCTCACAAGCGCCCGCAGATCAAACACCAGACAGAACTGAACCTGGAGCAACTGCATCAGCAAATGCGTAACCATTTACACAGCCGACTGGATCTGGACAGCCTGGCTGCAACCGCCGGTTTATCAAGGTATCATTTCATTGCCCGTTATCGGCAGCTGACTGGTGAAACCCCGATACAGCATTACCTGCACATGAAAATAGAACGCGCCTGTTACCTGCTGGATACCGGCGAATCCAGCATCAGCAGCATTGCTGAACAACTGGGTTATGAAGACAGTTATTATTTCTCCCGCCTGTTCAAAAAAGTCATGGGTGTCAGCCCTGGCAATTACCGGCGTGTGAATCGCTACTGACAAAAATCGACACATTTTCCTTTACGTAAACGTCAACCTTGATTTAAAGTTGATCACACGCACTTATGGAATCATCCAAGATGAACAATCGGGCAAAAATGCGCACCTACAGCATCAGCGATCTGGCCAAAGAATTTGATGTCACTACCCGTACCATCCGCTTTTATGAGCAGCAGGGATTATTAAATCCCATGCGTCAGGGTCAGACACGCATTTACAGCCCCAAGGATCGTGTTCGTCTGATGCTGACGCTACGCGGCAAACGCCTGGGTTTTAGTCTGGCCGAGAGCAAAGAGCTGTACGACATGTACGACTCCACCACGGAAGGGGATGAAAAACAGCTGTTATACATGCTGGATATTCTTGCCAAAAAACAAGCCGACATGCAGCAACAACTGCGGGACATCCAGCGCCTGCAGGAAGAATTGAACACCGCGGAGGAACGCTGCCGCGAAGCACTGGAAAAACTGCGCCAGCGTGATGACAAAAAAACCTCGGCAGGATTAAATTCAACACAAAAAAAGGCAGGGTAACCCCCTCGGACACCCTACCCTGCTGTTCTGAACCAACACACAACAAAGATAAAAGGTGGGTTTATGAGCAAACAACCAAGCTACGTCAGCGGCACCAGTGAGCAACCCCTGCTGGGTATGACCATTGGTGATTTGTTTGACCAGACTGTTGCACGCTTTCCTGACAATGATGCGCTGATCTCACGCCATCAAAAACTGCGTTACACCTATAAAGAACTCCAGCAGGAGGTCAACCGGTGCGCTCGCGGCCTGATGAAAATGGGCATCACCCGTGGTGAACGTGTTGGCATCTGGTCACCCAACAACGCCCAGTGGTGTATCACCCAGTTTGCCACCGCCAAAATTGGTGCGGTACTGGTGAACATCAACCCCAGCTACCGTACCCACGAGCTGGAATATGCCCTGAAACAATCTGGCACCAATACTTTAATTCTGGAAGGTGTGTTCAAGGTATCCAACTACGCCGAGATGATCTGTGAGCTGGCACCGGAATTAAAAACCAGCACCACCCAAACCTTCCGCAGTGAACGCCTGCCAGAACTCAAACGAGTCATCTGCCTGAATGATGATCTTGCCACCGAAGGTATGTACACCTGGTCGGATCTGATGTCCATGTATGATCAGGTCACAGAAGCGGAATTACACGACCTGCAGAAAACCCTGCAGTTTGATGATCCGATCAACATCCAGTACACCTCCGGCACCACTGGTGCACCCAAGGGCGCAACCCTCTCTCACCACAACATCCTCAACAACGGTTATTTTGTTGGTGAAGGCATGAACCTGACCGAAAAAGACCGCATGGTGATTCCGGTGCCGCTTTATCACTGTTTTGGCATGGTGATGGGGAACCTGGGTTGTGTCACTCATGGTGCCACCATGATTTATCCATCCGATGGTTTTGATCCTGAATCAACCTTAAAAGCGGTGGAAGAAGAAAAAGCCACTGCCCTGTATGGTGTGCCAACCATGTTTATTGCCGAGCTGGAGCATCCGAACTTTGACAAGTTCGATCTGCGTCATCTGCGTACCGGCATCATGGCAGGTTCCAACTGCCCGATTGAAGTGATGAAAAAAGTCATCGACAAGATGCACATGAAAGATGTAACCATCTGTTATGGCATGACGGAAACCAGCCCGGTGAGTTTCCAGACCCGTATGGATGCCCCGCTTGAAAAACGGGTGTCCACTGTCGGCACCATCCACCCCCACCTTGAGGTCAAGCTGGTTGATCCTGAGTCCGGTCATGTGGTGGAGCGTGGCGAGAAGGGTGAACTCTGCACCCGTGGTTACAGTGTGATGCTGGGTTACTGGAACAATGAAGATGCCACAGAAAAATCCATCATCAACGGCTGGATGCACACCGGTGATCTGGCACAGATGGATGATGAAGGTTATGTTGCCATCACCGGACGTATCAAGGATATGATCATCCGTGGTGGTGAAAACATCTATCCACGGGAGCTGGAAGAGTTTTTCTACACCCACCCGGCCATTTCTGATGTGCAGGTGATTGGTGTACCGGATCAGAAATACGGCGAAGAAGTGATGGCCTGGGTGAAAACCCACGAAGGAAAAACCCTGACCGAAGATGAATTACGTGCCTTCTGTAAAGGCAAAATTGCCCATTACAAAGTTCCGCGTTATTTCAAATTCACTCAGGATTTCCCGATGACTGTCACCGGCAAGATCCAGAAGTTCAAAATGCGTGATGTCAGTATCGAGGAACTGGGACTGCGTTAAACTCCCGGAACTCGGCAACACCATCAAGCCTGCCCCTAGCGGCAGGCTTTTTCACTTTTTCATCCCTGTTATTACTGGAAATAATCCCTTTCCGGCAGTAGGTTGCGAGAAGGAAACGCCACCAATGTGACCGAATAAGATCAGCAGGGATGGATGACTTTCTGGCCAAACCCTACCGCTTGCAGGATCTTACTGAACTGTTTCAACGCGGGCTGTATGATGAATGAAGTGCATAGCGGTTTTTGCCCGCTTTTTTGGCTTCGTACATGGCTTCATCTGCCTGGTCCAGCAGTTGCTGGGCATCCACATCCTGCTGCTGCGGGAAAAAGGTCACACCAATACTGGCGGTTACCGCCAGTGGTTTTCCTTCCCAGATGACCGGCTCAGATATAGCTAGCTGCAAACGCTCCAGCAGCTTTTCCAGTGATGGATGATCCGGCTGCAGCTCCAGCACCAGTGCAAACTCATCACCACCAAAACGCGCCAGAGTATCTTCATCACGCAGGCACTCACTCATACGATCTGCCAGCTGCTGCAACAGGTAATCTCCTGCCGCGTGCCCATGGTTATCGTTCACTGGTTTAAACCCATCCAGATCCAGAAAAGCCACCGCCAGTCTGGAGTTATGGCGACGTGCGTAAGCCATCGACTGGCTTAAACGATAAGAGAACAACACCCGATTGGGAAGACGGGTCAGAGCATCAAAATGTGCCAGATGTTCCAGCTGGGATTGTTGTGCCTTTTGTTCAGTGATATCAGTGAACAGACAAACATACTGACGAATACTACCACCGGCATCCCTGACACAACTGATGGTCATGCTTTCCACAAAAACCTCACCACTTTTGCGGCGATTCCAGATTTCACCCTGCCAGCTGCCTTCTTCTTTTAAAATTCGTCTGAAGTCATCATAAAAAGCCGTGTCATGGTGACCGGAACTCAGCAGACTGGGTTTCTGACCAACGGCCTCTTCACGGGTATAACCGGTAATACGGGTAAAAGATTGATTCACTTCCAGAATCACGGCATCAGCATCGGTAATCATGATGCCTTCACGGGCATGCTGAAAAACAGTCAGCGCAAGGCGTTCACTGGTGTCCCGCTCATGGCGTAACAAGGCATAACGTATAGCCTTGCGCAACAGGCTGCCTTCAGAGCCTTTGATCAGAAAATCTTCTGCTCCGGCTTCAATGGCCATCTGGGTAGCCTGATAATCATCCAGTCCGGTTAACACCACTACTGGTACATCTGGAATCAAACGACGACATAAGCGTACTGTTTCTGTGCCGGTAGAATCCGGTAAATTCAGATCCAACAGCACCACATTTGGTTGCAACTGCTCACTGCGAATTTTCTGTTGTGCTTCTTTCAGGCTGGCAGCCTGAATCACCACAAAAGCATCAGCTTTGCGTTCCAGCAGCTGAAGATGTACCAATTGGGCATCACCCGGATCATCTTCAATTAACAACACCACAGGAACCCGGTTTCTGGCTGCCTGATATTCTGTTGGTTCCTGCATCACAAACTCCATGTAATCAGTGTCGTGGAAGTTGTACCAAAGAAATCCAGTAACCCTCAAGCTGTTGCACCTGATGGATAAAATGATCAATTTCAATTGGTTTAACAATAAACCCGGCAGCACCCAGATCATAAGAAGCAATAATGTCACTTTCTGCGTCCGATGTGGTGAGTACCACTATCGGTATACGCCGCAGGCTGTCATGGCTTTTGATGGCTTTTAGAAAAGCCCGGCCATCCATACGCGGCATATTTAAATCCAGCAGAATCAGATCTGGACGGTCTTCTTTACCCGCCAGCAGATCATCCATAGCGGCCTGACCATCTTCCACATGACGCAGATTCAGCAGCACCCGCGCTTCATTAAAAGCTACCCGTGTCAGGTGGGCATCTGCCGGGTCATCTTCCACCAGCAGCACACAAAACAGTTTATCCGTATCAGTCATACAAAATTATCCTGTGGAATTTCAAAAACGAATTCACAACCACCCATTTCACTCTCCTTAACCTGCAGATCACCACCGGACAGCTGCAGAATACGCCGCGCCAATGCCAACCCCACGCCGTTTCCGGGAATGCCACTACTCACAGAAACCAGTCGCACAAACAGTTGTAACACCTGTTCACGGTATTCCGGGGCAATGCCCAAGCCATTATCAGCAAATCGGAAGCGATATCCCTTTTCATAGGCTTCTACTGTGATCAGCATCTGAAGTGGACGCTCAGCATTACGATAAATGATGGCATTATCCAGAAAAATACTCAGCAGCTGAACAAAACGTGAACGAACAAAAACCAGTACAGGTAAAGATTGTGGAACACTCACCTGTGCACCGCACTCCTGCAAACGCGGTGCAAAAGTCTTACTCCGCAACAACTCATCCAGCACCTGCTGGGCAGAAAACTGTTCCGGGATTGCCAGGTTTTGTTCCACCGCCAGATAACGCTGTACATCCCGCACCAGCAGGCTCAATCTTTCTGCCTGCTGATGAATAAAGGCCACCGAGGTACGACTGTCTTCATCCGGCAGCACCTCAGATTTTTTATTCAAGCGATCAGCAAACACCATTAAACGTCGTGTCGGCTCCTGAAAGTGATGCGCCATGATTTCACTCAGGCGTTGCAGATCAAGGTTGGCAGCCGTTAAACCGGCCTCCCGCTGACGAATTTCTTCTGCCATGCGGTTGGTTGCAGCCGCCAGCTGACCCAATTCATCATGACTGCTCAGTTTTAACGGCTGCTGATAATGGCCCTGACGCAACAATTCAACACCCTGCACCAGCCCAGACAAGGGCTGAGTCACAATGCGGCGCAATAACAACAAACTCAGTGGCAAGACCAAAAGTGCTGTCACCAGCATTGCCAGCAGCAATGATTGCCGGGTTGCCGAGCGGGATTCCTCATACATGCTCTCGGGATAATGCAGGCGTACCCAGAAGGGCGTTTGAGCAAACTGAGTGAAATGCTGCAAACCGTAAAAACCACCCTCTGCCTGATAAAAATTACCAGGGGTCTGACCTTGCGGCAGTTGATCAAACTCGGTATAGAGTTTCACATCCAGAAAACCCATCAATTGGCGATCAATAAAATCTCGATCCAGCTGGAAAATCAACACCAGATGCCCCACCAGGCGTTGTGACTGATTACTGATAGAGCGATAAATTGGATTACGATAGGCCATTAACAAGGTGTTATCACTGAAAAACAGGCTGATACCCAGGGGCAGATCCTGATGCTGCTGATAACGCAGGCTGATTTCTTGCTGCTGTTGATCGGATGACCAGTGGGCAGCATTTATTTCCTGCACCAGTGTATGGGGTTGTTGATTGTGATAACTCTGTAAACCCTGCAGCACCAGAGGTGGGTGATTCAGTGCAAAGCTATAAGGCTCCATATCCAGCCCGTACAAAAAGGCTTCATGCGCACGACCCGTCTGAACTGCAGACAACAAGCGTTGTGCCAGCTGGCGTTTTTCTTCATCAAACACCAGTGCCTGATAATTGTTCGGTTGCTGAAAACGACCAATCAAATCCATCGAAGCAATCAAAGGTTCGGACGATGACAAGAGTTCAGCTTCAATCGTCAGAGTCTCAGACACTTCTTCCGTTGCCAATTTAATACGTTTAAAACCCTCTCTGATTTCTGCCTGGGCTGCATCTCGATGGTATTGCAGCAACTGCCGATCAATCAGATACCCCGCCAGTAATAACGAACCCAACGCCACTGCCAGAGTGAACATCAGCAGCTTGTTTCTGATGGTTAGGGCAGGCATTAAAATATGGGCTCCAGTGAGACCGCTGTGGCAGGAGTCACTGGCTGACAGGCAATTTCAACCTGCCGGGGAACACTTTCTCCATTTAGTATCCTAATCGCCAGCTCGGCGCCTTCACGCCCACCAGTGGGAAAGGTAAAACTCAGCGCCTGCTGCCCCAGCAACAAGGCTTCTCTTGCTTCACGGATATAATCTATACCCACCAGCGGCACCTGTTGTAAATCCATACCATGCAACTGCATGGCCATACGCGCCCCAGCTGCCATGCTGTCACTCTGGGCATAAACGGCATCAAAACTTTCACCGGATGCCAGCAAGGCATCAACAGCCAGAATCGCATCTGCCCGCAAAAAGTTGGCGGTGCGTTTGATCAGGGTAATATCCGGGTGTTTCTTAATCACCGCTTCAAATCCCTGCCCACGATCCAAGGTGGTACTGGCACCCGCCACCCCTTCCAGCATCAGGATACGCCCCTGCCCTTGCAAAGCCTTTACCAGATACTCTGCTGCTTGTTGTCCGATGGCACGATTATCGTGATAAACATAACTGGTATAACTCTCATCACTGACACCCCGCGACAGCAGAATCACCGGAATCCCCGACTCATACACCTGCCGGATAACCGGGGTTAGTGCCTGCTGATCTCTGGGGCTGGTGATTAACAGATCAACTCCTTTTGCGGCCAGATCCTCAATATGCTTGGCCTGCAAGGCTGTTTTCCCCTGAGCATCGGTGACAATAAACTGGATATTCGGGTGTTGTGCTAATACCGCCTGTACCTCCTGCACCTGAACCTTGCGCCAGTCATTAGCCAGGGTATCCTGAGCAAAACCCACCACAAAACGGGGTTCCGCGCTGCTGATGCCTGCAACAACCAGCATTAGCATCACCAACGCCAGACGCAGCACACTCATATTGATCGCTCCAGTGAGGTATCCGAATGTCCATCGTGATGATTAATCCATATACACCTTGAACTGTTTACGCAACTCGTCAATCACCTGGGTGGTTTCCTGTACATGCTGGGATGCAGTCAGTGCCTGCAGAGCCTGAGCCGCATTACCATCCGCCAGTCGTGCAATACCTTCCACGGTTTCCGCGACTTCACGCGCTGCCATTGCCTGCTCCTGCAGCACTATCTGAATATCCTGAGTGGCCTGTACCACACGCTGAGTTTCCTGCTCAATTTCACCCACCGACTGTCCGGCACGTTTGGCTTTTTCAACACCGGCTTCCACACGCTCCACACTGTCCTGCATCTCACCTGCAGCTTCTTCCGTGCGCTTCTGGATCTGACTGACCATACTGGTGATTTCCACCGTGGAATGAGCCGTACGTTCAGCCAGATTACGAACCTCATCGGCCACCACCGCAAAACCCCGGCCATGTTCACCGGCTCTTGCTGCTTCAATGGCAGCATTTAATGCCAGCAGGTTGGTTTGTTCAGCAATTTCACGAATGGTTGAAACAATCTGGCCGATATTATCAGACAGCTGCTCCAGGTCTTTCATCTTGCTGGCTGATGCCTTGACTGTACCCGCAATGCCTGCAATCTCCTGAGTGCTGGCATAGACCGCCTCAGCACCGGACTGAGAGACTTCACCAGCAGAAATGGAGGCCGCATGGGCTGCATCAGCGTTTTCACCAATCTGATCCACTGAAGCACTCAGCTCTTCCAGCGCTGCAGCCATGCTGGCAGAAGCATTGGACTGCTCCTGGGCACCGGAGGCGGTCTGCTGACTGGCATCCAGCATTTCACTGGCCGCCTGTGTCAGCACCTTCGAGGACTGGGTGATCTGGAACACGATTTCAAACAGACGGTTACGCATCATCATTACGGCATTAAACACACTGCCAATTTCATCAAACTTGCCGATGGCTGTTTTACCCACCAGATTACCGGAACCGATTTCCAGTGTGACTTTTTTAAGTTTTTCCAGGCGTTTAACGTTGCTGCGCAGCACCAGATACAACCACAACAACGCCACAAAACCACTGACACCCAGAGCAACCAGCAAAGGAATCAACGCCTGTTCCACCACGGTATCGGTGATTGCTATAAACTGCCACACTGTAACCACCAGCATGGTGAGCATAAACAAGAACATAGGCAATAAAGCCGTGGTGGTCAGGCTGAGGTTGATGTAGGTCTCTTTAATACGCGATCCTATACCACTCAGAACATAACCACCGGATAAACGGTGAGAACTGCCCTCACGCATGGCCTTGTACAGAGCTTCTGCCTGCTGCACTTCTTCACGGGTGGGCTTCAAGCGCACACTGACATAACCACCATCCTCGCGGGGTGTGGCTGTGGCTTTTACCCAGTAGTGATCACCGTTTTTACGGCGATTTTTAACCATACCCTGCCAGGCGCGCCCGGATTTAAGGGTTTGCCACATATCACGAAAAGCTTCTGCAGGCATGTCAGGGTGACGAATCATGTTGTGCGGCTTGCCGATCAATTCTTCACGAGTGAAACCGGCGTACTCCACAAACTCGTCATTCACATATACGATATTTCCCTGAGAATCCGTATGGGAAATAATGGCGCAGTCAGATCGGACGGTGAATTCTTTCTGGGTAACGGGTTGGTTGTTACGCATATTCTATGCTCCTGTTGAAGCTGCTATTTTTATAAACACATATTAGCCCAACCAGTCACAAGATAAAAATGCATCAAGTCATGAAAAGCGAAGAAAACCCCGTACTTTGAAACATTCCTGATACATTTGAACTGATAAGATGCCTAATCAAAACCGGATTGTTTCAGGATGTTCTGGCTTGCTGGTTCAAAAAGTTGCTGCCAGAAGTGTTTAACATCCATGCGTGCACTGCCAGCACGGGTCAGAGCTGCGGCATAAAGGATGGCAGAGTGGTGGTTACCTTGGAGCTTGAGTACATCCCGCTGTTGTTGAATGCCACCCTCGATAATGCGCTGCCAGGGCAAAAAACCCATGGGGATTTCACCTGTTTCGATCAGATTGTAAAGATCCTGGAATTCAGTAGTGGTTTTCAGGCGAGGCTCCATGCTGCGCAACATTTCTCCGCGCTCCAACACCTCTCTGGCAGCCTGATGTTGCATGGTGTGTTCCGGCATTAGTCCTATCGGGCCATTTTGCAGGTTGATGACAGTCAGGCTGCGAGCACTTTCCAGCGGCGCCCACAGACCAATACGGCCAATCGCCAGAACACGAGCCTCAGTGGCATGTTTTTGTGCCAGCAGTTCATGTGCCTGCGCCATTTGGTCAAGGATCACCAGATCAAAGGTTTCACCGTGTTCCATCAGATTGACAAAGTCCTGATAGCTGCCCTGATGAATGCGGAATGGACGGTTATTTTGTTGCTGGTATTGGTCAATAATTCGGTTAATTGTCCAATAAAAGCTGGGATTGACCATCAGTCGGATCAGGTTAGGGTCTTCTTCATCACGGCGGTTTTCTTTTGAGTCCGGCACAAAGCCCTGAAAGTTGAACTGGCTCATCGGCAGATTGGATTGGTTCATGCGGCTGGCATAGAGTGGCAAGCTAACCACTAATCCAAGGATCAGGGTGATCAGAATATTCAGAGTGGTTTTCCGTTTTGTCATTGTCCATTCGCTGTTGGCGGTTTTAACTGTCATGCCTGTAATCTTACCGGCTGAAATGGCGTTTGCCTATCGCTCTTTTGCTTCGGTACTGTTACCCTTCCGACCTTTTATTTTGCATCGTTTAACGGATTACCAAGGCTACTGATGAGAACACCCAAACCCCTGCCGCTGACTAAACTTTACAAGGCCTGCCGAGTCAGGGATTTCAGTTTTGAAGATACCCGCCATATTTCTCCGCTGGATACGTTTATCGGGCAGCAGCGTGCCGAAGAAGCATTGCAGTTTGCCACGGCAGTGAATCGTAAAGGTTACAATATTTTTGCAGTTGGTCATGCCGGATTGGGCAAACGTACCATGCTGCGGCGCTTTCTGGAACAGCGTGCCACCGAGATGGATGCACCATCCGACTGGTTGTATCTGCATGATTTTGCCAACCCGCGTAAACCCTGGGCAGTGCGTCTGCCGGGTGGCATGGGCACGGGTTTTAAGGAAAACATGCAGGAACTGATTCTGGACATGAAGCAGGCAATCCCTGCGGCTTTTGATAACGAAGGTTTTTTTGAGCGCGCCGAGAGAATCAAAGATGATTTTTCTGAGCGCCAGAGCAGTGCCTTAAAAGCGTTGGCTGCTGAAGCGGAACCGCTGAAGTTGAAACTGATTTTGCAAACACCCGGTGGTTATGCCTTTGTACCGGCGGATGAAGAAGATCAGCCTATGGATGCGGATGTGTTTGCTGGTTTGGATGATGAGCTGCGCCGTGACTTCCGCGAAAAAATTGAAGGCATGGAGAAAAAACTGCGTCTGGTACTGCGTGAACTGGCACAACTGGAAAAACAAAGCCGTCTGGAGCAGCAGGCACTGAATGAAGAAGTGACTAATGATGCGCTGGAAGAAGGCTTGCAGGTTCTGAAGGAAAAATATCTGGATTACCCGCGTATTCAGCAATATCTGGATGCTTTGCATCAGGATCTGCTGGATAACGTGGCAATCTTCCTGAACACCGATGATGAAGACGAAGATGCGGTGACCAGTGTGTCACCGGATAAGCGTATCCCCACACGTTATCAGGTTAATCTGCTGGTCAGTCATGCGGATCGCCTGCATGCCCCGGTGATTGAAGAATCCTTGCCGACCCACAACAATATTGTTGGGCATGTTGAGAATGTGACTTATCAGGGTACTGTAGCCACGGATTTTTCACTGATTCGTCCCGGTGCCTTACACCGAGCCAATGGTGGTTTTTTACTGCTGGATGCCGAACGCTTGTTAAGCCAGCCTTATGCCTGGGAAGGTCTGAAGCTGGCACTGCGCACTGGCAGCCTGCGCATTGATACACTGGAGCGGCAGTTGTCGGTATCCGGCAGTGTCTCGCTGGAGCCTGAACCCATCCCGCTGAATTGTACGGTGGCGCTGATGGGCGATGATGAACTGCTGCATGCCCTGCAGGAGCAAGACCCCGAATTTGTTGAGCTGTTCAAGGTAGTGGCTGAGTTTGAAACCGAAATGCCCCGTAACCTGCAGAGCCAGAAGCTTTATACACGACTGATTGCCAGCATGGTGGCGCGAGAAGGCATGTTGCCGGTGGCCAAGGATGGTGTAATGCGGGTGATTGAAGAAGCCGCTCGCATGGCGGAACATCAGGGTAAACTCTCATTAAATGCGGCTGATCTGAACCATCTGTTGCGAGAAGCGGATTACCTGGCAACCCGTGAGCTGAGTCCTGCCATCACTGCGGATCATGTGCGAGCAGCCTTGGCTGCCCGTCGTCGCCGTGCCGGGCGTTATCCAGATCATGTACTGGAGTCGATCAAAGAAGACTTCATTATGATCAGCACCAGTGGCACCAAGGTAGGGCAGGTGAATGGTCTGACGGTTGTTGGTAGCCATGATTTTCTGCATGGTCAGCCATCACGGATCACCGCACGGGTGCATTATGGTAACGGTGAAGTGTTGGATATCGAGCGCAGTGTGCATCTGGGTGGTTCGATGCACTCCAAGGGTGTGATGATCCTGACCGGTTACCTCTGTGGCCTGTTTGGTGCAGAAGACAGCCTGCCGTTGGACGCCAGTATTGTGTTTGAACAATCCTACGGTGGGGTGGATGGTGATTCTGCCTCACTGGGTGAGTTAATCTGTCTGTTATCTGCCATGGCGGAAGTGCCGGTAGCTCAGAATCTGGCCGTGACTGGCTCCATCAACCAGTTGGGTGAAGTTCAGCCCATCGGTGGTGTGAACGAAAAAATTGAAGGCTTTTTTGAAGTCTGCCGGGCGCGTGGCCTGACGGGTGAGCAGGGCGCTATCATCCCTCATCAGAATGTTGCCCAGTTGATGCTGCGTGAAGAAGTGCTGGAAGCCATTGGTGAAGGTCAGTTCCATATCTGGGCAGTCAGCCAGGTGGAAGAAGCCATTCAATTGATGCTGAACCTGCCAGCAGGACAGTTGACCAGCACCGGCAAGTGGCCGAAAAATACCATTTATGGAAAAATAGCCGATCGCCTGGATCGCCTGCGTGACAAGGATGGTGATGAGCAGGATGCCAAAGATGGTAAAGATAAAGATACCAGGGAAAAAGAAAGCAAAGACACCAACCCCAGGAAGAATTGAGACGTTATGTTAGATCCTAAACTGTTACGCAGTGAATTGGATGCCGTGGCTAAGCGCCTGGCAACACGTGGTTTTGAGCTGGATAAAGCCGCTTTTGCTGCGCTGGAAGAAAAGCGCAAAACCCTGCAAGTGCAGACAGAAACCCTGCAGGCTGAGCGCAACAGCCGCTCCAAAAACATTGGCAAGGCCAAGGCCGCAGGTGAAGACATTCAACCGCTGCTGGATGAAGTGGCCAGCCTGGGTGATCAGCTGGATGCTGCCAAGGCTGAACTGATAACACTGCAGGATGAATATCAGGCGCTGCTGGCGACCTTGCCGAATCTGCCACATGAATCCGTTCCTGTGGGTCGTGATGAGGCGGACAATCAGGAGGTCCGTCGCTGGGGTGAGCCCCGCTCGTTTGAGTTTGCCGTCAAGGATCATGTCGATCTGGGTGAAGCATCCGGCCAGCTGGATTTTGAAACGGCTGCTAAACTCACCGGCTCACGTTTTAATCTGATGCGTGGTGGTATGGCTCGTCTGCATCGTGCACTGGCGCAGTTCATGCTGAACACCCAAGTAGATGAGCACGGTTATGAAGAGTGCAACGTACCGCTGATTGTGAATGCTGACAGCCTGTATGGCACCGGTCAGCTGCCCAAGTTTTCTGAAGATCTGTTTAAATTGAGTGTGGATCATGATTATTTCCTGATCCCCACTGCGGAAGTGCCACTAACCAATATTGCCCGTGATGCAATTCTGCCTGCAGAGCAGTTACCGGTGAAACTGACCGCGTTGAGTGCTTGTTTCCGCTCGGAAGCCGGTGCTTATGGTAAAGATACTCGTGGCATGATTCGTCAGCACCAGTTCGAGAAGGTAGAAATGGTACAGCTGGTGCATCCAGAGCAATCTTATCAGGCACTGGATGAAATGGTCGGTCATGCTGAAGCAATCCTGCAAAAGCTGGAGCTGCCTTATCGTGTGCTGAGCCTGTGTACCGGCGACATGGGTTTTGGTGCGACCAAGACCTATGATCTGGAAGTGTGGATCCCCAGCCAGAACACCTACCGCGAGATTTCTTCAGTATCCAATTGCGAGGATTTTCAGGCACGTCGCATGCAAGCGCGTTTCCGCAACCCAGAAACCGGCAAACCGGAACTGTTGCATACCCTTAATGGCTCCGGCCTGGCGGTGGGTCGTTGCCTGGTTGCGGTATTGGAAAACTACCAGCAGGCCGATGGCCGCATCCGTGTACCGGAAGTGCTGAAACCCTACATGGGTGGGCTGGAGCTGATATAAGCGGGTGACTGCGCAGCAGTCATGAGTAGCTGCAACTCGCAATACAGGCATCAATCGGGTCACGCCCCCGTTGCTGCCTGAGAAGCTGGAAGCCTCGCCCTTAAGTGCAATAGCTCAGGTCTCCAGCCAAGCGGCAGGGCAATCGGCGCAGAGTACCAGCAGGCGCGCTGGATTGCCGGCGTTCAGGGCAATGGAAAGGGTGATATCCAGGGTGGCATCCGGCAGCCCCAGATAAGGCTGAGAAATTTGTACTTGTCCGGGTTGTTCCAGCGCATGACGGAAATAACCACGCCTTGCCCACAGAGCGCCCACACTGCGGCTGAGAGGTGCATAAGCAGTACCACTGACTTCTGATCGGGCGCTGATGTTTTCGACAATCTGCACCCCTTCAGCATCCAGCATGTAAATGCGTTCAATGGCTTCATGATCTTGCAGTGGTTGGGTGGCAGTAGCAAAATCCATGTTCTGCTCTAAATCATCTGCCGTTTGTTTCAGCAGTTTTTGCAGCTGCAATTTTTTACGTGACTGACTGTGCTGGCGCACCAGTTGATCTCGCAGGGTGTGTTGATGCAGGGAATGGATGGAATCAGCCAGGGCTTTTTCTTCATATTCGCCAGTGGCGCTGGGACGAGCAAAATAAAACCCCTGTGCCAGATCGGCTTCACTATCGAGTGTCAGCAGGGCATCATCTTCTGTTTCCACACCCTCTAGCAGCACCAATGCACCAGTTTCGCGCAGTAATGCCACACAACGAGATAACCAGCGTTGGCGGCGCGGATTGTTGCGGGCATTCACCAGCATGGAGCGATCCAGCTTGACGATGTGAGGCTCCAACTGCCAGATGCGATCAAAATTGGAGGCGCCAGTGCCAAAGTCATCAATGGCAATCAGAAATCCTGATTCCTTGTAGTGGCTGACAAAATCCTGTAGCTGAGCTGGATCAGAAACAGCGTCTTCCAGTATTTCCAGTACCATGCGTTCACAACCCAGCCCACGGCGGCGCAGGAATTTTTCCAGCAGGTCTGCGCGATGATTATGCGGTTGGATGGTTTCACTACGCAAGTTCAGAAACAACCACTGGTTTTCGGTGTCCATCTGACCAAAATTCAGCAGGTGGCTGGCAATGCATTCGCGATCAAAACGCTCAACCCGGTTTTCCACCAGTGCCCGGTTAAAAGCATCCAGTGGTGAGCAGGTTTGTCCGTTGGCGTTCTGGGCGCGTAACAGTGCCTCATAACCGACAACACGCCGATGGGTCAGGCTGATGATGGGTTGAAAATGACTGTGAACTCTCATTGCAGAGGATTTTCCCTGGCTTGCGGTGATCTGGCTGAGTGGCAATTCAAAATATTTCATTGGCTTTTCTTAACCTATTATAAAAATAACACGATCCATTCACGGAAACACTGCAGCGAATCGGTATCCATTGACGCAGGACGTGGCAAGAAAGGTGCCAACCCATGTTTATGGCAGCTGGGATTTTGTTGCAAAGCCAGTAACGCACTTTTGTGGTGCGCTACGGGGCATGTCGGTTGATGAGTGGTGTTTTCTGGTGCATGTATTTCAGGCATGGCACTTATGTCCGTGTAAGCATAAAATAGCGCTTTTAATTTGATACTTAATCATAAACAGGATGCCAAGATGGGTCGCGCCTTTCAGAACCGTAAAGAGTCCATGGCCAAAACGGCTGCCGCCAAAACCAAGGTGTACAGCAAATATGGTCGCGAAATTTATGCCTGTGCCAAAACCGGTGGTACAGATCCTTCCGGTAACCTGACCCTGCGAGGGTTGATGGAGCGAGCCAAGAAGGATCAGGTGCCCAGCCACGTGATTGAAAAGGCGCTGGAAAAAGCTCAGGGTGCTGGTGGTGAAGATTTTTCCGTGGCGCGTTATGAAGGTTTTGGCCCCGGTAACTGCATGGTGATTGTCAGCTGTCTGACCGACAATCCCAACCGTACTTTTGGTGATGTACGCCAGTGTTTCACCAAGGTGAAGTGCAAAATCGGCACGCCCGGCAGTGTCAGCCACATGTTTGATCACAGCGCGATTCTGGCTTTTGCCGGTGAAGATGAAGAACCGGTACTGGAAGCCCTGATGGAAGCCGATGTGGATGTCACCGATATCGAAAACGAAGAAGGTCAGATCACGGTGTTTGCTCCGCATACTGAGTATGCCAAGGCCAGAACAGCACTAACGGATACTTTTGGTGATATCGACTTTGCCATGGATGAAATCCAGTTTCTGCCTCAGACCATGACCGAGCTGTCCGGTGATGATGTGGCACTGTTCGAGAAGTTTCTGGACATGCTGAACGATCTGGACGATGTACAGAACGTTTACCACAACGCTGAAATGGCTGAGTAATTCATGGAACGTACCTATACCCTGACTATCTCCTGCCCGGATCGGGTGGGGATCGTTGCCAAGGTGAGTAATTTTCTGGCGATGTATGGTGGCTGGATCACCGAAGCCAACCACCACTCGGATCTGGAAGCCAATCGCTTTTTTATGCGCCATGAAATCCGTGCTGCTTCTTTGCCCTTTGGGTTGGATGAGTTTCGTACTGCTTTTAGCCCGATTGCCCGCGAATACGAAATGGATTGGGATATTGCCGATTCTGACGTGAAAAAGCGTGTGGTGCTGATGTGCTCCAAAGAATCTCACTGCATGGTGGATTTACTGCACCGCTGGCAGAGTGGTGAGCTGCCCTGTGATATTCCACTGGTGATTTCTAATCACAATGACCTGCGGGATCTGGTGGAGTGGCATGGTATTCCTTTTGTTCACGTACCTGTGACCAAAGACAACAAGCCCGAAGCCTATGCCGAGGTGGAGCGTCTGATTGATGAAGCCGCTGCAGACTGTGTGGTGCTGGCGCGTTACATGCAGATTATTCCACCAACTCTGTGCCAGAAGTACGCTCACCGCATTATCAACATCCATCACAGCTTTTTGCCGTCTTTTGCCGGAGCCAAGCCTTATCACCAGGCTTATGAGCGGGGTGTGAAGCTGATTGGTGCCACCTGCCACTATGTCACCGAAGAGCTGGATGCTGGCCCGATCATTGATCAGGACACAGTTCGGGTGAACCATCGCCAGACTGCCCAGGATATGGTGCGGCTGGGGCGTGATGTGGAAAAAAGTGTACTGGCGCGTGGTCTGGCCTGGCATCTGCAAGATCGGGTGCTGGTGTACGTCAATAAGACTGTGGTGTTCAACTGACATGCTGGCCGGATTTGCAGCCCTGCTGTTTTTTCAGCTGATGGGTGAGCTGCTGGTGCGCCTGACGGCGATACCTGTGCCGGGGCCGGTGCTGGGTATGGCCTTGTTGCTGGTGGCGGTGCTGCTGTTCAAAAAAGTGCCGCAGGGGCTGCGGGAGGCTTCAGAAGGTCTGCTGCGTTACCTGCCATTGCTGTTTGTACCAGCCGGTGTGGGTCTGATCAATCACGGCATTCTGCTCAAGCAGGATCTCTGGGTGATTCTGATTACACTGGTGGTCAGTACCGCTCTGACACTGGTGGTCACGGTGTTGGTGTTGCAGTTCTTGCGTAAACGTTGGGGGATGGATGATGCCGGTTCCTGAGGCTTTTGTGGATTTGTGGGTGTACATGGCAGCCAGTCCGCTGTTACACCTGATGCTGACCCTGCTGGCGTTTTTGCTGGCGCAATGGATCAACCGCCGTGCCGGTGGTACACCCTTTTTACATCCAGTTCTGGTGGCGATTGCACTGCTAGTGAGCCTGTTACTGATTACCGGCACACCCTACAGCAGCTATTTTGAAGGGGCGCAGTTCATTCATTTCCTACTGGGACCAGCTATTGTGGCGTTGGCGGTGCCCTTGTTTGATCATCGTGAGCGTATTCGCCGGGAGTTTGTGCCGCTGATGCTGGCTTGTGTGGCAGGGATTTTGACTGCGGTCGGCTCCACCATTCTGCTGGTCCGGCTGCTGGGTGGGCGAGAGGATACCCTTTTGTCACTGGCACCCAAGTCGGTAACTTCCCCAATTGCCATGGGTATTGCTGAGCAGATCGGCGGTTATCCAGCGCTGGCAGCCGGTATTGTGCTGATTACCGGTGCTATTGGTTGTGTGCTGGGGCCGCCCATTTTCCGGTTACTCAAGATCAAGGATCATGCCGTACAGGGGTTTGCCATGGGGCTGGCCGCACACGGATTTGGCACAGCGCAGTGTTTCAGTCTCAGTAATCTGGCGGGTGCCTTTGCCGGACTGGCCATGGGTGTCACCGGCCTGTTGAGTGCTTTCCTGATTCCACTGATCATGCGGTTGGTTTGAGGCGGGTCACCAAAGAAAAGTATTCATGTTCACCGGTATCCGCTATCACGCCAAACCGACACCGCATCAGGCTGAAACCCTGTCGCAGTGGATTGGTGTGCGCGGCTGATCTGGAATACCGAGAGTGATGAAGATGCCCGCCTGGGTGCCTGCCCAAAACGGACGTTTTTGCTCGATCAGCCTAGCAGGTCGTGTAGCTGCTCAATTAGTTGCTGGTTTTCGGCTTCTGTACCAATGGTAATGCGCAAAAAGTCACTGATGCGGGGCTTGTTAAAGTGACGCACTAGTAGCGCCCTTTTGCGTAATTCCTGTGTCAGCTCGGCGCCTTCATGTTTTGGATGACGGGCAAAAATAAAGTTGGCAGAGGAGGGTAACACCTCAAAGCCCAGTGCATTCATCGCTGCAATCAGCTGTTCACGGGATTGGATGATTTTTTGGCAGATGCTGTGAAAATAATCCTGATCCTTGACGGCTGCAATGGCACCGGCCAGTGCCAGACGATCCAGCGGATAAGAATTGAAGCTATCCTTGACTCGGTTCAGTGCTTCGATCAGATCCGGATGACCCACGGCAAAACCGACCCGCAGACCTGCCAGCGCCCAGGATTTTGAAAAAGTCTGGGTAATCAGCAGATTGGGATAATCCTTTACCAGTGCCACCGCCGATTCGGCACCAAAATCAACATAGGCTTCATCGACTACAACCACAGAGTGCCGGTTGTGCTCCAGCAACTGTTTAATGCTGGTCAGTGGCAGTGCCTTGCCAGTTGGGGCATTGGGATTGGGGAAGATAATACCGCCATTAGGCTGCCGGTAGTCTTCCAGGCGGATGTTAAACTGCTCGTCCAATGGCACCTGCAGGGACTCCACCTCGTATAGTTGGCAGTAAACTGGATAAAAGCTGTAGCTGATATCGGGAAACAGCAGCGGTTTGTCCTGTTTTAACAGTGCCTGAAAAGCAATGGCCAGTACTTCATCCGAGCCGTTACCGACAAAAATATTTTCCGGTGCTAGCTGACAATAGTCTGCCAACGCCACTTTTAAGTCCTGCGCTTGAGGATCAGGATAGAGTCTTAGCGTATCATGCGTCGCTTCATGTATTGCGCTTAGCACTCTGGGTGAAGGCCCGTAGGGGTTTTCATTGGTGTTCAGTTTGATCAGATTGGGGATCTTGGGTTGTTCACCGGGGACATAGGGTGTCAGCCTGTGAACAATAGGGCTCCAGAAGCGGCTCATAGCTAACCTTTGAGTGAGTCATTCAAGTAAAAGAGAAGAGTAAACCTTATGTCATCAAAAACTCAACGTCTGGATAAATTTCTTACTGCTTCAAGTGACCTGACGCGGAGTCTGGCAAAAAAAGCCCTGCACCGGGGAGAAGTGACCGTTAATGGTGAAGTGGTCAAGGATTCTGGCTTGCAGGTGGGTGCAGGGGACCGGGTTTGCTGGCTGGATGAACACTTGCAGATCACGGGTTTGCGTTATCTGCTGCTGAACAAACCTGTGGGTTATGAGTGCAGCAGTAAAAGCAGTCATCATCCGCTGGTGACCGATTTGTTGCAGGGGCTGGCAGCCAGGGAGCGTATCCAGTCCGTTGGGCGGCTGGATGTTGATACCTCCGGATTACTGCTGTTGACCGATGATGGGCAATGGTTGCATCGCATTACCTCGCCCAAATACCGCAAGGAAAAAGTTTATCGGGCGCAGCTGGCAGAACCGCTGGTGGCGGATGCTGAGGAGCGAATTCAAGCCGGTTTGTTGCTGGAGGGTGATGATGAGCCAACCCTGCCTGCCCTGCTGGTGCGCGAAACGGATCAACTGGTGCGGCTGACCCTGACCGAAGGCCGTTATCATCAGGTGCGCAGAATGTTTGCAGCGCTGGGTAATCATGTGCAGCTGTTGCACCGTGAGCAGGTTGGTGGTGTATCACTGGATGAGCAGCAGTTGCCACCAGGGCAATGGCGCGAGCTGGATGAAGTGGAAATTCAACTGCTTGCTGCAGCTGCAGAGAGTTAAGGTATACTTCTGCGTTACAGGATCTGTAGTTCGAGCGGTCTAAAAAAACAGAAGGAATAAGGCATGAAAAACCGCCTGCTGATTGAGCTGGAAATTCATCGTAAAGCCATCAACCGGGATATTATCAATCCGTTGATTCCGGAGTTGTCACTGGACGATCTTAAACCTTTGCTGGCACTGGTGGCGCTTGCCAGAGCTGATTATGTAAAAACCTTGTTGAATTTGCCTGCTGCGGTTGGTGAAAATACCCCAGAGGTTGAGCACATCAAGGAGCTGAGAAACAAGCGCATCATTTTTGAAGAGCTGGTGGATGCTGTGAATGCGCTGGAAACAGTCATTCAGCGTGAATACATGGATGTCAAAAGCAAGCCCAAAAACCAGACTTTTTAAGGTTCTCTGGCTTCAGTATCGGGGCAGGAAGGCAAGTGCTGAATTGGGCAGCGGGATGAATCGGCATTGCCGGTGGTTTTGTCGGTGTTGTCAGTCTCACTGAGCTGGTCACGACAGCTGGCTGCTTGTTGTGCTTGAGCCGGGCAACGAGTGTCCTGTTCCAGTACGTGGGTCAGATTGTTCCAGGCTGCGTGGTTGTCAGGTTGTTGTTTCAACAGGTTCAGTAACAGCTGGCTTGTTTGTTCGGGTTGTTGCAGTTTCCAGGCCTGATTGGCGGCCATCAATTGCGGCAGGGCTTCCTGCGGCCAGTGCTGTGCGGCGGTCAGATAACCCGTCATTGCCACTTCATTTTGCCCGGTGAGTTCCATCTGATGGATGGCTTGCAGGTGATTGTTCATGTTGCCGGTCGCGGGCAGTTGATCGCTCGGAAGCAGCAGATAGGCCCAGTAATCCCCTCTGCGCCAGGTGCGTTCAAATAATGCAAAAGGGGTGGGGTGTTCGGCCAGGGTGCCTGAATGCAGATAAAACACTTGCAGATCCAGGTCGTAACCGATTAGCACTGCGTAGTGCCACACAGGCTGCTGAGTCAGCCCAAGGTTCTGAAAGACCAGAACAGGATGTCCCTGCTGCAGTTCAAGGATCAGATCCTGTAGGCTGGCCTCCATGCGATGAGGAATCAACCCGCGTTGGCGTGCAGCAGCCAGCATCTCCATTTGTAATGAGCCTTGGCGTGCCGGTAGGTAAACTTCTGCGACCAGCGCTTCCGGATCAGCGGTCAGGCCCTGGTGTTGCAGTAGGGTAGCCAAAGCTGCAGGACCGCACTGGTACTCCTGCTGGGGATTAAAAGGAACATCTTTCAGCAACAGCCGGCGTGGCTGATACTCCAGATGGCTTTGATTCAGATTCTGGGTTAAGGGTGTATTGCTGCAGCCGACCAGCAGCCCCAGCAATACAACACCCAGCAGTCGTAAGGCTGCTATGGGCATGGGTCAGTGATTGACACTGCGGACAAAGGGGAAAATGTCCGTGGCACCCAGTAGATCGGTGATGATGAACACAACAAACACCACCACGACAACACCGAGTACACCGGAGCCTGCAGGTAACTCGTCCATGCGCGCCTGTAATTGAGCCAGTTCTTCAGGTGTCAGACGCTCAATGCGTGCCTGGGCAGCTACAGGGTCTACACCCAGTGCCATCAACTGAGCTTTTGCCTGGGGGCTGGACAGTTGTTGTTGCCATTCAAGTTGCAGGGCGGTGGGTGCTGTTTGTTGCAATAATTGTTGGTTGCTGATGAGACCTGCCTGAGCAGACAGGGTGACAAACAGCATCAACAAGCTGAAAACGGTGGTTTTCAACAAGAGTTTCATGGGGTTTTGCTCCGTTATGGGTGAACTTCAAACTAACAAGTTTGCGGTAAAAAGCAAGACAGTATGTAAATTGCGACATTTTCAGTAAAAAGAGTAGCATCCAGCAAAAAAATGAAAAGGCAGCAAGAAGCATAGCCTTCTGCTGAGGCTGTGCTAGAATGCGCGCCCATAATACTGAGCAAGACAGGACTTAGGTGACTTATGGCTTCTACCCTGGCCTTTATTTTTCCCGGACAGGGCTCCCAGCAGATTGGGATGCTCTCGGAACTGGCAGAGCGCTACGCGGTTGTGCGCTCAACCTTTGAGGAGGCGTCTGCAGCTCTGGGTTACGATCTCTGGCATCTGGTGCAGGAAGGTTCTGCTGAAGAGCTGAATCGAACCGATATTACCCAGCCTGCCATTCTGGCCGCCAGTGTTGCGGTGTGGCGTGTCTGGAAGGAACTGGAGGGTGCTCGTCCTGACTGGGTTGCCGGTCACAGTCTCGGTGAATATTCAGCACTGGTGTGCAGTGGCGCGATGGATTTTGCTGATGGTCTACGCTTGGTGCGTGCCCGTGGTGAATTCATGCAGGCCGCTGTGCCACCCGGTCAGGGAGCCATGGCTGCTATTCTGGGGCTGGATGCTGACCAGATTGAAAAAGCCTGTGCTGAAGCAGCGCAGGGTGAAGTTGTTGCTGCTGTTAATTATAATGCACCAGGTCAGATCGTGATTGCCGGTTCGGTAAAAGCGGTGGAGCGAGCCATTCTTGCCTGCCAAGCAGCGGGTGCCAAAAAAGCCATGCCTCTGCCTGTCAGTGTGCCATCCCATTGTGAGCTAATGCGTCCAGCTGCTGAAAAGCTGGCTAATGAGCTGAACCTGATCCAGCTGAACAAACCTCGCGTACCTGTGGTGCAGAATGTTCATGCAGCACCGGAGGCAGCGGTGGCTGCCATTCGTGACAATCTGGTGGCGCAGCTTTATCGCCCGGTACGCTGGATCGAAAGTGTTGAATTCATGGCGGGGCAGGGTGTGACCACCTACATTGAATGTGGTCCCGGCAAGGTGTTGGTCGGTCTGAACAAGCGTATTGTTAAATCGGCAAAATCCCTGGCAGTGAATGACCCTGATTCGGTCATGGCTGCGCTTGAGTTATTACGCGCAGAGTAAGATCAGAAAGAGAGGATAAAAAATGAGTCAGCAAGATCTGGCAGGAAAAGTAGCACTGGTTACCGGCGCCACCCGTGGTATCGGTCGAGCCATTGCTCTGGAACTGGGTCGTATGGGTGCCACTGTGATTGGTACAGCCACCAGTGAATCCGGTGCTGCAAAAATCAGCGAAGGCCTGCAGGCTGCAGGTGTGGCTGGTGAAGGTATGTTGCTGAACGTCACGGATGCTGAGTCCGTTGAAACGGTTATCAAGGCAATCACCGAAAAATATTCAGCTCCCTTGATTCTGGTCAATAACGCCGGAATCACCAAGGATAACCTGATGATGCGCATGAAAGACGATGAGTGGGATGATGTCATGGACACCAACCTCAAGTCTGTTTATCGCACTTGCAAGGCTTGCCTGCGTGGCATGACTAAAGCACGCTGGGGTCGCATCATCAATATCAGTTCAGTGGTTGCTACCATGGGTAATATGGGTCAGGCCAACTACGCAGCGGCCAAGGCCGGTATGGAAGGTTTTACTCGTTCGCTGGCGCGTGAACTGGGTTCGCGGAATGTGACTGTTAATGCTGTGGCTCCTGGTTTTATTGCCACAGATATGACGGAAGTGCTGCCGGATGCCCAGAAGGAATTCCTGGTTAAACAGGTACCTTTGGCACGTCTGGGTCAGCCGGAAGAGATAGCCGCAGCAGTTGGTTTTCTTGCCAGCAGTCCTGCAGCGTATATTACCGGTGAAACGCTGCACGTTAACGGCGGCATGAGCATGCGTTGATTTTCTTCGGAGTGAATTTTTTTGACTGAAAAACCTGTTTTTTTAGTTGCAACAGTTCGCTCCGGTTTATAAACTACCGTGCAATTTCAGACCAATGCACGGCAAGACTCATCAGGAGTGACCAAACATTATGAGTACCATCGAAGAGCGCGTAAAAAAGATCGTCGCCGAACAGCTGGGTGTTAAAGAAGAGGAAATTCAGAACTCTTCCTCCTTCGTCGAGGACCTGGGCGCTGATTCTCTGGACACTGTTGAGCTGGTTATGGCTCTTGAAGAAGAGTTCGAGACTGAGATCCCGGACGAAGAAGCCGAGAAGATCACCAGCGTACAGGAAGCCATCGACTACGTTCTGGCTCACCAGTAAACTTTCTCGGACTCAGGTCTGATCAAGTAGAAGGCTAAAGGCTTTGCTACTTGCCGAAAACCGCTCACCTTATTGGTGCAGCGGTTTTTCATTTTTTGGGATATAATCCCGCAAATTATTCAGAATCACCGAGTTGCAGAGGAGAAGGGCATGTCGCGTAGACGAGTTGTGGTGACGGGCATGGGGTTGATAACCCCCCTGGGAAATACATTGAATGAGTCCTGGGAAGGTATTCTGGCCGGTCGCAGTGGCGTGGCTCCCATTGAATGCTTTGATGCCAGTGCTTTCAGTACCCGTTTTGGTGCACAGGTCAAAAACTTTGATGTTGAGCAGTACATGCCGCTCAAGGATGCCCGCAAGATGGACATCTTCATCCAGTACGGTATGGCTGCAGCTGTACAAGCCATTGCTGACTCGGGTCTGGAAACAACAGAAGAAAATGCCGACCGCATCGGTTGTGCAATAGGTTCCGGTATTGGTGGTTTGCCAATGATCGAAAAGAACCACGAATCCCTGCAAAAGGGTGGCCCGCGCAAAATTTCTCCGTTTTTTGTGCCTGGCTCCATCATTAATATGATCTCCGGTAATCTGGCAATCCGTTATGGCTACAAAGGCCCGAACATTGCCATCACTACCGCTTGCACCACGGGCACTCACAATATCGGTTATTCAGCCCGTACCATTGCTTATGGTGATGCGGATGTGATGGTCTGTGGCGGTGCCGAGTGTGCCAGTACACCTCTAGGGCTGGGTGGTTTTGCTGCTGCTCGCGCTTTGTCCACCCGTAATGATGATCCGCAGTCCGCCAGTCGTCCCTGGGATAAAGACCGTGACGGTTTTGTGCTGGGTGATGGTGCCGGTGTGCTGGTGCTGGAAGAGTACGAATATGCCAAGGCTCGTGGTGCAAAAATTTATGCTGAACTGACTGGGTTTGGTATGAGTGATGATGCTTATCACATGACTCTACCGCCGGATGATGGTCGTGGTGCTGCTGCAGCCATGCGTAATGCCATTCGTGATTCGGGTCTAAACCCTGAATCCATCCATTACATCAATGCTCATGGTACTTCAACACCTGCCGGTGATATTGCAGAAAGCCGTGCGGTAGAGCTGGTATTGGGAGCAGCAGCCAGCAAAGTTGCAGTCAGCTCAACCAAATCCATGATTGGTCACCTGCTGGGTGCTGCGGGTGCGGTAGAAGCGGTATTCAGTGTGCTGGCGATACGTGACCAGGTGGCACCACCGACCATCAATCTGGAAAACCCGCAGGAAGGTTGTAATCTGGATTATGTGCCAAAAACAGCACGCCAGATGAAAATTGATCATGCGCTGTCCAACTCCTTCGGTTTTGGTGGCACCAATGGCAGCCTGATTTTCAGCAAGATCTGATCCTGCTGATGCCACGGTTACCCACCATGCTGCTGGATGGGCGTACGCCTTCCCCTGCTGACCTCGACTGGTTATTGGCCAGTCGGGCTCTGGCTTTTGGTGAAGGAGTTTTTACCAGTCTGCGGGTTTACAACGGGCAATTAGTGTTCTGTGATGATCACTTTTGGCGTTTACGCAGTGGACTGGAGTCTCTACAGTCCGATCTGAATGCCATTGACTGGCAGGTGCTTAATACCGAGCTGGTCGAGATGGCCGCACAGCAGCAGGAAGGTGCCATCAAGGTCATGTTGCTGGCTGGTCCCGGTGGTCTGGGTTATCAACGTGCCCAGACACCACAATGGCATCGCCTGCTGCATCCCAGACCGCTACAACTGAATGCTCAGGCTTATACGGCAGGGATTGAATGCTGGTGGCAAGCCTGTCCCGGCACTAATCCACGCGCAGCCAGCAAACATTTAAACCGCCTCAGTCAGGTGTTAGCATCACAAGGTTGCCCGACACACTTTCCAGAAGCCCTGCAATACAACCTGCGCGGCGAGATTATTGAGGCTATTGCCCGTAATGTATTCTGGTTTGCTGATGGTTGCTGGCATACACCTTCTCTTATGACCGGTGCTTTGGCTGGTGTCATGCGGCGACAACTGCAGCAGCATTTAACTGCGGCTAAGCTGCGAGAAAGTGAAGCTGGACTGGATATGCTGCAGCAGGCAGAAGAAGTGTTTGTCTGTAATAGTCTGCAAGGCATCTGGCCGGTGACCTCACTGCATCATTCAGAAGGCTGTCTGGCACGCTGGCAGGTTGGCTCTGAAACACGAAAATTGATGGCCGAGTTTCATCCTCAGATGGGCTTGCCACAGATTTAACTGGCACAAAATGATCAAAAAAACCTTGTCACTGCTCGCCTTGCTGGCGGTGCTGATTGGATCAAGCAGCATCTACTGGTTTTATCAGCAGATTAATCAGCCACTGGCATTGCAAGAAACCACACTGCTGAAAGTCAGTCCCGGTCGCAGTTTTATCAGCCTGCTGCAGCAGTTGGAACAGCAGCAGATCATCCGCAGTGCGCTACCCATGCGTATCTGGCTGCGACTCAATCCTGAACAAGCTCCCATTCGTGCTGGTGAATATCGACTCGAAACACCACTGACGCTGCGTCAGCTGCATCAGCGGATGCAAGCGGGTGATGTTGTCACCTATCGGGTGACTCTGCTGGAAGGCTGGACTTTTCGGGAGTTTCGTCACGCCTTGGCAAATACTCCAAAGCTTGAGCAGACTACTGCCGACTGGAGTGATGCACAAATCATGGAGGCAGTAGGAATGCCGGATCAGGCAGCAGAAGGCTGGTTTTTCCCGGATACTTACACCTACCACAAGGGCATGAAAGATTTGGATCTGTTACGCCTTGCTAATCGTCGAATGCGAGAACTGCTGGATGATGTCTGGCAGAGCCGCCAGAGTGACCTGCCTTACAAAAATGCTTATGAAGCTCTAATTATGGCTTCAATTGTTGAGCGCGAGACTGGCGCTCCTCATGAGCGTCATGATATTGCCGGTGTTTTTGTACGCCGTTTGCAAAAAGGCATGAGATTGCAGACCGACCCTACAGTGATCTACGGCATGGGTGAGCGTTATCAGGGACGTATTACTCGCCGTGATCTGCGTGAACCTACACCCTGGAATACCTATACCATCCATGGCCTGCCTCCAACTCCGATTGCCATGCCGGGTGAAGCCGCACTCAGAGCCAGTGTTACTCCGGCAAAAGGGGAAACCCTGTATTTTGTTGCCAGAGGGGATGGTACTCATCAGTTTTCCAGAACCCTGCAGGAACATAATGCTGCAGTCAGGGAGTTCCAGTTAAATCGCAGTGAAAACTATCGTTCCTGGCCTGCTGCAGCGCCACAGGATACAGATGATGAATAATCGTCACGGTTGCTTTATCACGCTGGAAGGTGGTGAAGGGGTAGGTAAAACCACCAATATGGCTTATATTACAGCCCAGTTGGATCAAGCCGGTATTGATTGGATCAGAACCCGTGAGCCGGGTGGCACACCTCTGGCTGAAAATATCCGTCAACTGTTATTAAATAGTGGGGATGAAAAACCCTGTGATACCACCGAACTCTTGTTGATGTTTGCTGCTCGTGCTCAGCACCTGCAGCAGGTGATTCTGCCTGCCTTGCAGAAAGGAACCTGGGTGGTGTGTGATCGTTTCACTGATGCCAGTTTTGCTTATCAAGGTGGCGGTAGGGGACAGAGTGAACAAACACTGGAGTTGCTGGAGCAACTGGTACAAGAAGGTCTGCAGCCGAATTTAACACTCTTGCTGGATATGCCGGTGGAGCTGGCTTCACAACGGGTGGATAAACGCGGTGAAGTGCGTGACCGTTTTGAGCAGGAACAGCAGGCTTTTTTCCAGCGAGTGCGAGATGCTTACTTACAACGTGCTTTGCAGCATCCGCTGCGTTTTCGGGTGGTGGATGCATCTTTACCACTGCCGCAGGTACAACAGCAGCTGGATGAATACCTGCAACCCTTGATTGAAAACTGGCATTACTCAGGTGAAACACCATGAAACCGGCGCTGCCTTTACCCTGGCATGCTGTGATCTGGCAGCAATGGATGCAACAGATCGAGGATGACCGTTTTCCTCATGCCTTGTTGATTACCGGTTTACCGGGACTAGGTAAACGCACTCTGGCGCGGGCACTGGCACATTTTATGCTCTGTGAGCAGCCGAATGCTCATCATCCCTGTGGTCATTGCCATGCCTGCCAGTTGCTACAAAGCGGATTTTTCCCGGATTTGCACCTGCTGGAGCCGGAGGATGAAGGTAAAGCCATCAAGGTGGATCAGGTGCGGGAAATGAACAGTCTGGTACAAAAAAGCTCCCAGCAGGGAGGCTACAAGGTGGTACTGATCTGGCCAGCCGAAGCACTGAACATCAATGCTGCCAACGCCCTGCTGAAAACTCTGGAAGAACCTGAGCCACGTACCCTGTTTTTGCTGGTCAGTGACCAGCCATCCGGGTTGCCTGCTACGCTGCGCAGTCGTTGCCAGTACTCACCCGTGGCGCCTCCTTCGCTGGCACAAGGTCAGGCCTGGTTAAAACCTCAGCTGACTGAAGAGCAGAATCCGGAAGTGCTGTTAAAAGCAGCAGGGGGACGTCCTTTACAAGCTTTAAAACTGGCAGCAGGTGAAGCCGAACAGCTGCGTTATTTACTGCTGCAGGTGCTGGAAGCACTGGTACGTGGGGCAGATCCGGTAGAGCAGGCGAGTAAACTTAAAAGCATTCCACTCAAGCACTTGTTAAACTACCTGCAAAGCTGGTTGGCAGACAGCCTGAGAATGGGGCTGGCCGGAGATACCGCAGTACAGGATAGTCGACAATTACCCCTGTATCGCCAGTTGTTTCAGTTGCTGGGTGCGCGGGGATTATTGCAGATGGAACAAAAGCTGCAGCACACCCATCAGCAACTTAAAGCTAATCCCAACATTGAGCTGTTTCTGGAAAGCCTGCTGATAACCCTGACACAGGAGATGGGTCATGAGTGAAATCAAACCCTTGCAACTGGTATTAAAAGACAAACAGGCACTGAATGCCCACTACATGCCATTTCTGAAGCGCGGCGGGATTTTTGTACCCACCAGCCGTGCTTTTCGTCCGGGTGATGTAGTGCAGGTGTCCATGCAGCTGCCGGATGAAGATGAACCCATGATGGTCAGCGGCACAATGGTCTGGCGTACTCCCGTCGGTGCTCAGGGGCGTAAATTGCCCGGTGTAGGTCTGCATTTTCTGGAAGAAGAAGACTCCCCCAAGCGTTATATCGAAGATATGCTGGCGGGGATTCTGAACAGTGATAAACCCACTCACACCATTTAACTTTTCAAGATAACCCTTTGAATATAAACAAGGATTAATATGTGGCTGGTTGATTCACACTGTCACCTGGATATGCTGGATCTTGCCAAAACCTCTGGCGGTGAGGCAGCAGGTCTGGCAGGCGTACTGGATAAAGCACGTCTGCGTGGGGTGCAGCATTTTTTGTGCATCAATGTAAACCCCTGGCAGATTGGCCACCTGCGTGAAATCACAGCCCCTTTTGATGATGTCAGCCTGACACTCGGACTTCACCCCCTGCATGAACCCGAACAGCCGGTCAGCACCGAAGAGTTGATCGAATGGGGGCAGGCAAAAGATATTGTGGCACTGGGAGAAACCGGGCTGGATTATCATTATGGCGGTGATCAGCGCAGCCTGCAGATGGAATATTTTCAGCGGCATCTGGATGCAGCGCTGGTGCTGAATAAACCGGTGATTGTGCATACCCGTGAAGCCCGTGAAGACACCCTGGATCTGCTGCGCCCTTTTTGTGAAAAAGGCGGGCAGGGAGTGATTCACTGTTTTACTGAAGATCTGGAATTTGCCCGTAGTGTGATTGCTATGGGTTTGTATGTGTCTTTTTCCGGCATAGTAACCTTTAATTCCGCCAAATCCCTGCAGGAAGTTGCCAAAGTGCTGCCACTGGATCGTTTGCTGGTGGAAACCGACTCACCCTATCTGGCACCGGTGCCTCATCGTGGACAGCAGAATGAGCCGGGTTATGTGCGGGATGTGGCAGAGTTTATCGCCCAACTGCGCGGACTCAACAGTGAGTTTCTGGCTCAGCAGACCACTGAAAACTTTTTCCGGCTGTTTCCTTGTGCGCTGCAGCAAGCAAGGACACTAACCCCGACTCTTGCCTGAACTGAAAAAGGCGTTTACTCTGATGACTGAAAAGTCGATGTTAGTCACAGCTTGGGGAGCAGGTTATGGCTGAATCACCGGTAGAAAAACAGGCGCGGCGTGTCAGAGAGTTCCGGCAACGTGAAGCCCGTATACTGGAAGCTGCGCTGGAGCTGTTCCTGGAGCAGGGTGAAGACAAGGTCACCGTGGAAATGATTGCCGAGAAGGTCAATATCGGCAAGGGCACCATCTACAAACACTTCAGCACCAAGGCTGAAATTTTTCTGCGACTGATGCTGGATTATGAACGGGAAATGGCAGCACTGTTCAGCCTGCCCAATATTGCTGAAGACAAAGAAGCCCTTTCTCGTGCTTATTTTGAATTCCGTATGCATGAACCCGCCAAATACCTGTTGTTCAACCGGCTGGAAGAAAAACTGGTCAAGGCTAATGTTATTCCCGATATGATCGAAGAATTACATCGCTTTCGTGCCCAGAACCTGGAAAGCCTGTCTGGTTTGATCAGTGGTCGCATGGATGAAGGGCTACTGGAAAGTGTGCCGCCTTATTTTCACTACTGTGCTTCCTGGGCGTTTGTACATGGTGCTGCGGTGCTGTATCAATCCGAGTTTTTTCAGGACGTGATACAGGATAAAGACGAATTTTTCCGTTTTATGATGGAAATCGGTGTGCGTCTGGGTAATCGTGGTCAACGCGGCAGAAAACGTATGGAAGGCGAAACACCCGCCCAGCTCAAGTCCTGATATGTCCACCACCGACTCGCTGATGCAACTGGCATCACGTATTGATATCAACCCTGGCGAAAAAGGCTCACCCCCCATTCATAACTGGCATCCGCAACGGGTGCTGGATATCGACCTGAAAATTGACCATCAGGGTCAGTGGCTTCACAAAGGTGCACCCTTTTTGCGTACCTCACTGGTGCGTCTGTTTTCCACCCTGCTGCGTAAAGAACCTGATGGTTGTTATTACCTGATTACTCCGGCGGAAAAAGTTCGGGTGCAGGTTGCAGAGGTGCCTTTTCTGATTATTGCTGCTGCAGTGGAAGAGCAAGGAACAAATCAGCAGATCCGACTGGAAACCAATGTCAGTGATCAGCTATTGCTGGATGCCGATCATCCGCTGTGGGTAGAAACCCTGGCAGATGGAGAGCCACGGCCTTATGTCCGAGTGCGGGATCAACTGGATGCCCGTATTTTACCGCAGGTGTTTTATCAGCTGGTGGATCTGGCCGAATCAGTACAAGTTAATCAGCAGACCTGCCTGCAGCTGCGCAGTGCTGGTCACACCTTCTTGCTGGGCTGTTTTGACTGATGCTGGCATCCCTGACTCCTGAACAACAAGCAGTGATCACCCATGCCCAGGGACATGCCAGAGTGCGGGCGGTGGCTGGTTCCGGTAAAACCACCACATTGGTGGAGCGGGTAGTGTATCTACTGAAACAAGGCATCAACCCCAGCCGTTTGCTGGTGGTGATGTACAACAAAGCCGCCCGTGAAGACTTTATTCATAAACTGACTCAACGAGCCAGTGAAATCCAGGCCAGTGAAGGCATCCACTTAGTGCTGCCGGATGTACGTACCTTTCATTCACTTGGGCACCGGCTGACACAAACCTTCTGTCGCTGGGGGTTATTACAATCCCGCCAGCTGCAACAGGAAGAATGGATGGTGGATCGCTTGACCCGTCAGGCCTTAACTGCGCTGGCAGAAAAACAGGGTGCAGAAATTCAGCCCTGGCTGGAAGAAGATGCACTGGATGCTTTTAAAAGCTTCTGCACGCTGGTTAAAAGTGGTCTGGATGATCCGCAGCTGGTGTTGGAAGCGCTGGATGCAGGTGGTTCTCAGAAACATTTTCCGGCGGCTTTTGAACAGCTGGAAACTCTGCTGGAAGACCAGCGGCTGATGTTTTTTGATGACCTGCTGTGGCGACCCTTAAAGCTGCTGCAACAGCAGCCGGAGCTGGTTAGTCGGCTGCAGGGTTATCTGGATCACCTAATCGTGGATGAGTATCAGGATATTAACGAAGTGCAGCAGGCGCTGCTGAAAACCCTGGCTGGTGCCGCACGCGTGATGGTGGTGGGGGATGTGGATCAGTGCATCTATGAATGGCGTGGTGCTCGTCCAGAATACATGCTGCGGCGTTTCCAGCAGGATTTTCCGAATGTCACCGACTACCCGCTGACGCATACCTTTCGTTTTGGGCACGGGCTGGCACTCACCGCCAACCAGGCCATCACCCATAATCGTGAACGCCCCAGTCAGATTACTCTGGCTGCAAAATCCACCTCAACCACCGAGATGCAGCAGGGACAGGGTTCCGGCTGGTTGCTGCAACAGCTGGATGCCTGGCAACAAAAACACCCGCAAGGGCAGGCCGCAGTGCTGGTGCGCAGCTGGTCACAAAGCCTGGATGTACAACTGGAATTACTCAAGGCACACCGACCTTTTTTGCTGGCAAGGCAAGAGCATTTTATTTTTAACCGCCCGCAGATAAGAGGTTTGCTGGCCTATGCCCGACTGGCGCTGCACAGTCAGGAAGGGATGCAAATCAATTTTCAGCACCCGGATGCCCAGCAGGATTTTTTACAGTTGCTGAGTTTTCCTACCCTGTATTTGACCGAACCGGAACGCCAGGCTCTGTTGCAAGCTCGCATCAGAGGTGCCGAGGCACTGGCAGATACCGTTGGTCAGCTACCACCAGGCAAGGCACGCAGGGTCAGCAAGCGTTTTCAGATCCTGCAGAAACTGGCAAAAAAGGCAGGCAGCCTCAAACCTGCTGCATTTATACAACGCACCTTGCAGGAAACAGAGGCTCTGGAACAGATACGCAAAACAGCCTCCAGCAAGGAAAGTGGTGATGAAGCCCTGCGACTGATTGAAGGTTTACGGCGTTATGCGGCAAAAAGCCCAACCACGGATCTGGGTGAGTGGATTGCGGAGCTGGAACAGGCACGACAGGAAGGCACGGCTCATCAGGCGACCTCAGCAAGCGCACAGGTGGTGATACTTACAGTGCATGCGGCCAAGGGGTTGGAGTGGGACTGGGTGGGTGTGTACGGGCTGAATGAAGGGGATTTTCCTTATACCTCTGGTTTTAGTCGTTTGACACCGGCAGAAGAAGAGGCTGAACGGCGTTTGTTTTATGTTGCCATCACCCGCGCCCGTCATTGGCTGGTGCTGGCGCGCAGTGAAAATGCCAGTCAACCCAGCCGGTTTTTGCAGGAAGCAGCTATAGAAGATGCCTCACAGCTGGCAAAACTGTTGGAGCAACCGGACAAGGTTGATAAAAAACCGCTGGTAGTCACTTCTCCTGCTTTGATTCGTCAGTACTGGCAGGCGGTCAGTTCATTACCGCCGCCAGCACTGGTGGTGCGTCAGGAGCCCCAGGCTGCCAATCGCGCCTGAGCATATTCCGCCTGTTTGCCGGAACCACCCTGCTGCAGAAAACGCCGGAATGCTTGGCTGGCTTCCGGTGTTTGTTGTAAACCTTCATGGCTGAGCCCCAGAAAAAAGTCGGTATTGGGGTTGCCTGGCAACAACTGCTGGTAAGTCTGGAAGCGCTGGAGAGCCACATCCGGCTGTTTCTGTTGTAATGCCACCACACCATCCAGATGTTGTGCCTGAGCTTCCTGCGGGTAGACTGCTATTGCCTGCTGCAGATAGGGTCGAGCCTTGTCGTATTGCTCCTGCATCATCCAGGCTTTACCCAGCATCACCAGCCCGGTGTAATCCTGTGGAGCGGTTTTTAATGAACTTTCCAGTGCAGTGATGGCTTCGGCGTGCTGACCTTGACCCAGCAGGGTTTCAGCACGCTGTTGTTGTTCAATGGCCGGTTGGATACGCCGCAGACCAGCGGTGTTGTCCATATAACGCTCACGATGCATCGGCAGGCTACGGTGTTGGCCGTAGCGTCCAGTGGCTTCCCGCTGGGCATCCCGGTAGCGTTCATCACTCATTGGATGAGATGAGAACATCTGTTCAATCATGCTGGGCTGTCTACCAGATAAGTTCTGCAACATATCCATCAGATCCACCATGCCATCGGGTGAATAACCGGCACGGGTCATGTACTCAATACCCAGTGAATCAGCCTGGCGCTCATCACTGCGGCTGTAACTGGCCAGCAGAGCACCGGCAGCCACACCACCGAGTCCCAGTGCCAGAGCGGTGGTGGTGTTATTGGTCTGGGTGGCAATGGCAACACCCGCTCCGGCCACAGCAATACCGGTCAGGGTTTGTTTGGTCATGCGCTGAGCAGTGTGGCGGGCAGCAACATGCGCCACCTCATGGCCGATCAGGGCAGCCAGCTCGGCTTCACTTTCCATACTCAGCAGAATGCCACGGGTAACACCCATGGTGCCACCGGGAAAGGCATAAGCATTGATATAGTTGGCATTCAGGGCATTACAGGAATAGGTCATTTCAGGCCGATGCGAAAGGCCCCCAATTCGCTGACCAAGACCGGCCACATAGGCTTGTAATGCCTTGTCCTGCACCACACCATAATCACCGGATAACTGGTGAGGGGCATGTTGCTGATCAATCTTGTGCTCCTCACTAGCTGACATCAGCATCAACTGGCGCTTGCCAGTCGCAGGATTGACTGAGCAGCCAGTCATTACACCACCACTGGCAATGGCCATCAGCCACAACAACTGGCGGCGGGTCAGCTGATGCTGGCTTAGGTCCATGGTTTTTAATTCTTGGTCTTGCATCTGTTTTATCCTCAGGATTCAATACGGCGCAGGTTGTCACATAAAACTGCGGCAGCCACAGCAACGTTCAGTGATTCGGCGGCACCAAAGGCCGGAATGGTGATACGTTGAGTCACCCTTGCTGCCAGTGCACTACTGATACCATGAGCTTCACTGCCCAGCAAGAGTATCCCGCCGCGCTGCTGTGGTCGAAAAGCATGAATGGACTCACCATCCAGATAGGCACCGAGAACCGCTGTGTTGGCAGGCAGAGCATCAAAAAAAGCATCCAGCGGCTGATAGTCCACCTGTACACGCAGAAAAGAGCCTTTGGAGGCAGCAATGACCTTGGGGTTATACAGTTCGGTGGTTTGTGGTGAACAGACTATACGCCGGATGCCGTACCAATCGGCAATACGCAGTAGGCTACCTAGGTTGCCGGGATCATTGATGTCATCCAGAGCCAACACCCATTTATCTGCTGATGGTGAATTATTGTCAGCAACAGCGGGGCAGTTAACAACTGCCAGAGCGGCATCATTGCTGACCAGGGTGCTGACAGAAGTCAGCTCCGCAGCTGAGCATTCCGTGATAGATACTCCAGATTGCTGAATCAGCCCTGCATACTGTGCTGTAAAAGTGGGTGTGGCATAAAGTGCCTGCACTGACCAGTTCGATGCCAGCAACTCGGCCACCACCTTTTCACCCTCAACCAGAAACTGCTGCTGTTCACGACGGGCTTTTTTGCGGTGCAGGGCGCGTAGGGTTTTAGCCTGATTTTTACTGAGCATAGGGTTTCCTGTTGATTCGGAGGTGCAGGGCAATCGGGCTTAATTGATGCCCAGTAGTTTGAGCAGATAGTCATTGTCCCAACCTGCTTTCGCTCGCTTTGTTTTTACACCCACCTTGGTGCTTTTCTCATTCTTAATCATGTTCAATGGTTCAGACAGTTTCATGATGCAATAGCACCGTAGTTGCAAAGCTCATCAAAACCTAGCTGGGATTTTATGCCATTGAAGTCTAGGCCTAAGTACGAAGAAAAGCGCTCAAG
>NZ_JACUUA010000397.1 GCF_014859565.1 Marinospirillum sp.
AAAAATTGCTGGTACTGTTGCCCTTCCACTTGCCCTGGCTATCGCCTCTGCTGCTTCCGCTGCAACTGTTGTAGATACTGATGCACACCGTCTGCAGATTGGTGGTTTTGTAGCTGCTCAAGGTATCTGGAGCATGCCTGATGAGGGTGATGGTGACTTTTCTATGGGTCTGAGCACTACTCGTTTAAATGTGAACTACACTGCCAAAACTGATGCTGGCGATGTACGTGTCATGTATGAAAATGACTATGTTGGTGGTGGCTACCGTCTGCGCCACGCTGCTATTTTCCACGATGGCTGGGTAGCTGGTCAGACTTGGTCTTTTGCTTCTAACCTTGTTGGCTTGGCGGAAACTGTAGAGCAGAATGGTAACGCTGTTCGTTCTGCTTTCACTGCGCGTAACGCTGTACTGGGTAAAGTATTCAGCTTGGCTGATGGCATGACTGTAGGTGTGTCTTTGGAAGACAAGGCTCAATCTACAGAGAGTATGGTTCCTGATCTGACTGCTAATTTCACTGGTAAGTTCGGTGATACTACCGTATTTGCAGCTGGCCAGATGGTGCAGGTTGCTGATGACAGTGAAATGCGCCTGACCTTTGGTTTGGCTCAGCAACTGGGTAACCAGATGAAGCTGAATGCAGCATTCACTAGCTATATTGATGATGCATGGCTCTCAGTTGGCGGTCAGTTCAAAGTAAATGACCAAGTTCGTACTAACCTGGTTGTAGAGCAGTCAATGATGGATGCAGATGATGCCGACTACACAGCCATCTGGGTTAACGCTTTCTATAAGATGGCCTCTGGCCTTGAGTGGGGTGCAGAGCTTGGTATGGTTTCTGGTGATGTTGGTGCCGATGAGCAGGCAGCTGCTCTTGCAGGTGGCATGACGCAGGATGAGATTAATGCATACCTGCCTGCTCTGGGTACTGGTGGCAAGCTGGATGGCGACATGACTTTCCGCCTGCAGGCCAAATACGCTTTCTAAGTTAGTGGCTGATTATTCAGTTGGAAACTTTCGCATAGCGTAAGCCTAAGAAAACCCCCGCTTCTGGAGAAGTGGGGGTTTTTGTATATGGAAGCAATAAAAAATACCGGCCTAGCCAGGTCATAAATATTTTTGTGATGACCTAAGCTCAATAGAAATGATATTTTCCTGATCATGGATTCTGACAATAATTCGATAATCACCAACCCTGTAGCGTTACCCACCGCCCACGTGGTGCGCCCTGCATGGCTTTTTGCAGAAGACTATCCGGGCGTTAGCGGGTGTCAAAGCCAGCAGCTTATTCTATACTGTGTGATGACACTTGTTGGTACAAATAGGGGGTATTTATGGAGGCTCGTATTCAGTTTCGTGTGGATGAGGAAACAAAGCATCTGGCGCAGATGATGACAGCAAGCGAGGGGCGTACGCTGAGTGATGCCTGCCGAGAGCTGACTGAGCAGTTGGCTGAGGAGCAAAAAAAGAAAATGTTTCACGATGCATGGCTCAGTGAGCAGGTTACTGCAGCTTTTTCAAAGCTTGAATCCAGCCAGGCAAGCTTTATTACACATCAGGCAGCTAATCAGCGGATGGCTGAGCATAAGGCTCGAATCCGGCAGAGAGTTGATCAGTGATTTTCTGGGAAGAAGATGCCCTCAAGGATCGAGAAAAGATTTTTGAGTTTCTTTATGAATTTAATCCTGTGGCGGCGGAACGAACGGATGACATCATTCAGTCCCGGGTCGGAAATCTGCAGGATTACCCTTTGATGGGTGTTGAGCGTCCAGGTATTCCGGGTCGGCTCTTGATTATCCCGGATGTGTCAATGATTGTTTCGTACTGGGTGGATAAAACGGATATACGGGTCATGCGTGTTTTACACCAGAAGCAGCAGTTTCCCGGCTAAAAAGCTGTAATTAAATACAGTACCGCTTCCGATCTTGTGCTAGGCTTTCTATGTCGCTTCCATTCAGCAATCACCACAGGACAGGATGCCATGACCCAGCCCACCAGC
>NZ_JACUUA010000398.1 GCF_014859565.1 Marinospirillum sp.
AAACACAGTGAGCTGCTGCGGTGGTTGGTCGCACTGGGAATGCCGCCCAGCGGATCAGAGCCACTGTTTTCTGATGATGAAAAAGCCCACTGGCAAACCCTTGTGCAGCGTAGCCCAGCTGACTGGCAACAGCGCCGGGGTATTGGTGCATCCCGAGCAGCCGCTTTACAGCATTTTTTTCACCATCCACAGATCCAGCAGCAGGCACTGCGTCTGCAACACCAAGGTGTTGAAGGGTTTGCGGATGCAGGGGCAATCCTGCATCATTAAGCCCTAGGCTGTATAACCGGAGAGGACTCCCATTTGAGCCGTTTTTTATTACCCTTGTTGCTGGGTTGCTGGCTGGTGGTCTCCGGTTTGATCTGGCAAGCCTGGTCTCAGTCATTACAGACCTTTGAGCAAACCAGCCTGCACCGGATGGAACAGCACACCCGTTCACTGGTGGAGCTGCAAAAAACGCTGGTGCAACTCAAGCTACAGGAAGTTGAACGGGTTCTGATGGCGCTGGAGAGGCTCTCTTTACATCCCGACATGACTGCAGAACAAATCCGTTATGCCATGCAGGCACGTAAACAACCCAGCCCGGAAGTTCTTGCACTAATCCTGCTGGACAAGCAGGGACAAATTAAAGCCTTCAGTCGTGAGAATGAAAACCCGAACCTTGCTGACCGGGATTATTTTGTCTGGCACCAACAAAACCCGAATACAGGCCAAACCTTTATTTCTCCTCCCCAGCTTTCCCGCTCGGCAAATCCGGTTCCTTTTATTGCCATGAGCCGGGCGTTACATAATACAGAAGGCCAGTTTGTTGGGGTGCTTGTTGCCGCACTGGATCTGGAACAACTGGCAAATGAACTGGGAAAACTGGTCAGTGACGGTAGCCACGCAACCGTACTGTCCGATCTAAATGGCCAGATCTTTTTCCGTATGCCCTGGGTGGAAAACTCTTATCAGATGCAATCCGGTGTTGTTGCAGCACATCAGGGTGAAATTAAAACATTACACTCTACCCGCATCATTTCACCTTTTGATAATCAATCGCGCCAGATCAGTTATGGTCGTATTAATAAATGGCCACTGGTGGTTTTTATTTCCGAAAACCTCACCCCAACAGAAAATGAAATCAAGAATTTTCGCCTTTCTGAAACCCGGCGCTGGGGGATGGCGTTTGTGGTTATTTCGTTATTGTTTCTGCTGTTGGTCAAGCTCTTGTACAGCCACGATAAAAAACAGTTACAGCTGACCACCCAGGCAGAATCACTGAAACGATCCAACGAAGAGCTGGAGCAGTTTGCTTATGTTGCATCTCACGATCTGCGCCAGCCACTACGCATGATCAAAAGCTACATCGAGCTGCTGGAACAGCGACTGAAACCTTCACTGAACGATGAAACGCGCCAGTTTATGCACTTTGCTGCAGATGGTGCCCGGCGCATGGATCAGATGTTGTTATCTCTGCTGGAGTATTCCCGTGTAGGACGTATGGGTGAACCCATGCAGGTGATGCCTGCAGCACAACTGGTGGATGAAGCGCTGGTTTATCTGCAGCCGATCATTAAAGAAAGTGACGCAACTATCACTCGTCAGGGTGAGTGGCCAAAGCTGTTGATCAGTCATAATGAAGGGGTGCGGCTGTTTCAGAATCTGATCAGTAATGCCCTGAAGTACCATGCTCCGGAAGAGGCACCCAAGGTACTGCTGGAGGCCAGACTACTGGATCAGCAATGGCTGTTTATCATTGAGGATCAGGGTATAGGTATTGCACCAGATCAGCAGTCGCGTCTGTTCAAGGTGTTCCAGCGCCTGCACGCTCGCACAGAATACGAAGGGAATGGTATTGGGCTGGCGGTCTGCCGCAAGATTGTGGAACGCCATGGCGGTCGTATCTGGGTGGAATCAGAAGGTGCAGGAAAGGGCAGTCGTTTTTGTTTCACCCTGCCTGCACCACTTCAAGATAAAATCAGACCTTAAAACGCTGCACACTCTGCTGCAG
>NZ_JACUUA010000103.1 GCF_014859565.1 Marinospirillum sp.
CGGTAGTGATGGATGTGTGTGCCGGGATGTGGCTGACAGGGGTCATCTCCATTTCTGTCGTTTGAACTCTAGGTTGTCACAATTTGCACACAGGTTGTCACAACTTGCACTCTAGCGTGTCATAAACTATCTTTTCTGTAGTCTGGCTACAGAAAGGTGATGCCATGTACCGCCGCAAACTTCGTCACTCCCGTGTCAAAAACCTCTATAAATTTTCCAGCTCAAAGAACAATAGAGTCTTGACCGTAGAGTCGAGCTTAGAATTTGACGCGTGCTTTCACTTTGAGTACTCCCCAGATATTTCCTGTTTCGAAGCACAGCCCCAAGGGTTTTACTATCGGTTTGAGGGTAAAGAGCTTCCTTACACTCCAGACTTCTCTCTCATGGAGTCTTCAGGTGCTCAGACATTGATTGAGGTTAAACCTCGTAAAGCAATGGATGATTCCGACTTTAAAGCCAGGTTTGAGAAGAAGCGAGAGGCGGCAAAAGCTGCAGGGCTTAACCTGATTCTAGTGACAGACCGTCAGATCAGGGTAAATCCAATACTCGATAATCTAAAACTACTTCATCGCTATTCAGGCTTGTCGAGTTTGGACAGTTGTCATTTTGCTGTCTTGGAAATCATAAAAAAATCCGGAGTAATTAAAGTAAGCTCTGTCCTTGAGCAAGTTGAAGCGAAGGAAGAGGATGCCTTGAACTCTATTTTTAAACTTCTTCAAAGTGGCCGCGTTTATGCTGACCTCCAGGCTCAAAAACTAGGTCACCAGGCAACCGTTTGGTGCTGAGGATTACTTTGTCATGAGTTCAAGAATCTTTTCAGATGAATTCCTTGATGATGTCGATTTTGAGGATAATGATGCAAATCAAAAAGTTGATCTTGTAAATAAGGATGAAGATTATAACTCGACCGATTTAGAGCATTTGTCAGGGTTGGCTTCAATTGATGAGTATGAAGAGCACCTTGTTAAAGAAGCATATCAAAGGCTTAATATTTTAAAAATAGTTGAGAAGAACTTAGAGGGTGGCTGGTCTGAAAGAAATATAACAAAGGTTCTTAATGATGCCTTGGATCAGGGTTTAATAAATAGCACTCCCTCCTGGCGAACTGTAAACAGGTGGAAAAAAAGGTTTTATGAAAATAAGAGTGTGGTCTCACTTATTAATGGAAACAAAAAGAAGCGTAAGAAAGGGGGTTCTGGGTTTGACTCTTTAGCTTGGGAGGCAGTAACTAAGAAATACTTAACTAAGGAGCGGCCTAGTATTTCGGCAACATATAGGTACTATGTTGATCTAGTGGAAGTTAGTAATAAGAGTGTCGTTGAAGGTATAATTAAGCCTATTTCTCCTAGATGGTTTTATAAACTAGTCAATGACCTTCCGCCCTATGAGGTGGCCTGTAAGCGTTTTGGAAAAAGATATGCAGATAAATACTTTAGAAAAATAGGGAAATTTAAAAAGGTCGACAGGGTAATGGAGCGTGTAGAGATAGACCATACACCCCTTGATTTAATTCTACTTGACGACACTTTGGAACAGCCGCTAGGCAGGCCATACCTCACAATGCTTGTGGATAGCTATAGCCGATGCATTGTTGGCTTGCATCTTGGATACCGGGAGCCGGGCTATGATGCTGTTCGTAAAGCCATGCTGAATGCCTGCCTCAGCAAAAAGCATATTAAACAAAAATATCCAGCGATTAAAAAAGATTGGCCCTGTGAAGGTAAGATAGAAAACCTTGTAGTTGATAATGGCGCAGAATTCTGGTCAGAATCACTAGAGCTATTTTGCCAGGCTCTAGGAACCAATGTTGAGTATAACCCTGTAGCCAAGCCTTGGAAAAAACCTTTAGTTGAAAGGGTTTTTAGTACCTATAAGTCTGGTTTGATTGACCAGATTCCTGGAAAAACATTTTCAAACGTACAGCAGTTAAAAGACTACAACCCAAAAAAAGATGCTATTTTACCATTTTCTCTTTTTGTAGAACTGCTTTATGTGTGGGTGGTTGATATTTATAATTATACTCCATCAAGCCGCGAAACTAACATTCCCATCTTGGCGTGGGAGTTGGGAGCCAAGGAACTACCACCCGTTAAATATACAGGGCTTGAAGAGCAGCGGTTTATTCTTGAGAGCCTACCCGCCACTAGGCGCAGGCTCAGAAATGTAGGTGTTGTGCTTGATCATATTACCTACTGCTCAGATGAGTTAGTCGAGTTTAGAAAAAACACGCCGCCATCTAATGGTGAGAAGTATGTTGAATTGATGATTAAACGTGATCCTAGTGATGTTTCTAAGATTTATGTGTTTCTTCCAGATTGCCAAGAATATGTTCTTGTTCCTGCTGTTGATCCAGAGAGTGAACTTCAGGGTGTTTCACTTTTTGAGCATCAAACATACACGAAATTCACACGGCTTTTTAACCGTTCCCGTGTTGACCGGCTAGGTCTAGCTGAGGCGAGGCAGTACATTGAGGAACGAACTCAGGAATACATTGAGGCTGCCGCCAACTCAAAATCTAAAAACAGCGCACGAACTCTTGGTGGGATTAGCAGGCTTGCAAAGCTGAATGATGTGTCATCATCTGGCAATTCGTCTGTCGTGCGCGAGGAAGCAAAAGCCAGGATGGCCAGTACCCAATCAAAAGTTTCCAATGAAAATGACACTCACAAGGCTTTGGATAGTGAAGTGTTGGAAGATTGGGGCGACTGGGCTGATGACCTGGAGCCTTACTGATGCATAGTGCACTGAGTCCTTGTCAGCAAGAGCAGTTAATCTCATTCAGGAACTGCTTTGTTGAACACTCCATTCTCAGCAGGGTTTTACAGGCCCTTGAGCGCTTGAGAAATAATCAGCAGCTTGGAGGTGAGCAGCAGTGCATGCTACTCACAGGTGATACAGGATCAGGAAAAAGTTATGTCATTAAGCAGTTTGCTTCTCAGCACCCTGATTACTTAGACGGGGACACCTACATTCGGCCTGTCCTGATTAGCCGCATACCCAGCAGACCCGATGTAGAAAGAATGATGATTCAGTTGCTCAGCGACCTGGGACAATTTGGTGCAGAGTCACGCAAGGAGCGTCGAAGGGAGGCTGGTTTAGCTGAAGCCTTGGTTAAGATCCTGAAAAAATGTAAAACCCAACTCATTATCATCAATGAGTTTCAGGAGTTGATTGAGTTCAAGTCGATTGAGGATCGCCAGCGTGTGGCAAACCGCCTGAAACTGATCAGTGAAGAGGCGGGTATTCCCATAGTCCTGGTGGGTATGCCCTGGGCGGCTGAAATTGCTGAGGAGCCACAGTGGGCCTCGCGCCTCATGTGTCGGATTGAGCTGCCGTATTTCAAGTTGTCTATGCAGCGTCAGGAGTATGTAAGGTTTCTGAAAGGGTTGGCTGTTCGGATGGGGTTTGATAACCCTCCTGATCTTGGGGGTATAGAGTTTGCTATCCCTTTATTTGCTGCCTGTTCAGGTGAAGTAAGAAGGTTGAAGCATCTGTTGGATGAGGCCTTGCAGATTGCCCTTCAGGAAAACGCAAATTCATTAAATACAGAGCACCTGAGTGAGGCTTTTGACAGGCTTTTCTACGGTAAAGAAAATCCCTTCAAGGTGCCCGTGGATCAGTTAAAAATAAGTGAGGTTTCCCAATACGCTCGCTATAACCCGCAGGCGGTCACAAAAGAAGAGGCGCTGGTCAAAACTCGATTTGCTGATGCACTCACTCTTGCTCAGATCCTAAAAAAGAATTAGTCTTATCATTGCTTAGGATTCCTAAGCATATTTTTTAGCTTCACTGGGATAACCTTAGCGAATCAAATGGTTGTTAAGGTTGCTCATGAAAAGTCCATTACCAGCCCGGTTGAAGGCAGCTAGAACCGCTGCCGGTATGAGTCAGCGACATCTGGGTGAGCTTTTAGGAATCCAGCCTGAATTGTCTAGTTCTCGGATTACACATTACGAAAAAGGGCGTCATTCACCAGACTTCTTGTTGGTCAAAAAAATGTCTGAAGCACTGGGCGTGCCTGTTCCCTATTTCTTCACCGAAGATGACATCATGGCTGAACTGATTCTGGAGCTTGGCAAGCTTGATGATGAGTCAAAAATACGGCTGATTCAGCAGATTAAAACAGATAAAGGTGAGAAGCCTGGTGATTGATTGCTGATACAGGCTATCCATCAACCAGTAAGCTGTTGCCTGCCTGCATGATGAATTAGGTTCGCTACTGCGCCGTGAAAAACTCAGACTAGGCTGATACTCTTTATCCTGATGCAGATATACTGGAACGCCACACCGATGCCAACACGGTATCTCGTTTATCTTCCTGAAACTGCTTATAGGCCGCAGGCTCCTGGCTCACGAAAAACCTCATCAGATTCAGACAGATCAAAAGGTGCACTGGAAGATACGGCAATGACATAGCCTACAGCGGCTCTTCCATTTGCAGTAATCCATCGAGGCGCTCCTTCACTTTTGCAGTTACCCGCTGAATACCCAAGACTCGGCATAGGCCAGTCAGATCATTATCCAACCCTCTGGCTCTAATTATATTTTTCAGTTCAGTGTCACTAATCCACTCAGGCTTGGAGGCCTCCTCGGCTCGATTGCTTGTCCGTGCATAACGCTCCCTGCCTTTCTCATCAACCCCTTCGGGCCACCAGAATTTGCCAGTGCTCTCTTCACTAAAGCCACAACACAATGAAGCCAGCTCATTCACTCGATCGAGCATTTTTGTTCCTGCTCGTTTGAAAGAATGGGCTCTGGCAATACGCTGCAACAGTAGTAATTCATGAATTGGTCCTTCTGTATTGACCAACAGCCTGATCATTTCCTGTAAAGCAGAGCTGTAGCCATCGTCGTAAAACTGATCAGGCTCAAGTGAAAAGGCAGAAAAGTCCATCGTTCTGTAGGTTTCAATAACTCCAGATTCGGAGGTTTCCTCCATAAGACTGCTCTGCGCATGACCAGGAACCAAGCCCGCGATTTGGGTGTGGCATTTATCTGGCTCACACTGATCGCTCGCTGGCTGATCGCAGGAAACCTCCTGTTCCTGACGGCACTGGCGATCCCTGGCCAAATGTTCAGTCAGTCTTGTATGCAGTAGGTCAATTTCATATTTCTGATTCACCCACCAGTTCGTCGACCAGACTCTCAACATGTGCCAACCCAAGCCTTCCAGAACCTGCTGACGAATCTTGTCTCGCTCTCTGGCATAGGCAGAGCTGTGATACATCGCACCATCACATTCAACCCCAGCCAGATAGATCCCGGGGATGTCTGGATGCACAACACCAAGATCAATTCGATAAGCTGAAACTCCAACCTGAGGATGAACTGTCCAGCCTTTTTGCTGTAACCCCCTAGCAACGGCAACTTCAAACGGAGATTCAAAATCCCCCAACGAACCATGAACCGCCGCACCAAGAGCAGAAGCGCCACGCTCCGCATACTCAAGGAAATGCTTTAGATCTGCCACCGCCGTAGCCTTGGTACGGCCTAGGTTGATCTGGTCCGGGGATAAGGTCGAAAAAACCACCATCTCGGATCGTGCCCGCGTCATGGCAACATTCAATCTGCGCTCACCGCCGGTGCGGTTAAGCGGGCCAAAGTTCATCGTGACATGACCAGCTTCATCAGGACCATAAGTGATACTGAACAGAATGACATCACGCTCATCACCCTGAACCGATTCCAGATTTTTCACAAACACTGGTTCCAGTGAATGCTCTTCCGAAAAAGCCCATTCAATCGAAGGATCAGTCGAACGTGCCTTATCCAGCAAGTCTTCGATCAGGCTTTGTTGCTCTGTGTTAAACGTCACCACACCAATCGACTGCTTACGGACATTACCATCCGAAGAAGTCAGGCGACGCAGAATATCCTCAACAATCGCTCTAGCTTCACCTTGGTTATGGCGTGCTTTCCCTCTCGCATAAAAGCCACCAGGTTTGACCAGGCGCACCCCTTTATCCGGGTGAACCGGTGCCGGGAATGTCACCAGAGAATTGTCGTAGTAACGACTGTTCGAGAAAGCGATCAGGCTTTCACGGCGCGAACGGTAGTGCAAATTAAGCACACGGGATGGGATACTGGCTCCAATCAGCTCATCCAAAATACTTTCCAAATCCCCCTCGCCATCCAGATCACCGTCAGGATCATTGTCAGCACGAGCGAAGAAATTGGTTGGGGGCATCTGCTTCGGATCACCGGCAACGATGACCTGCTTGCCACGAGCCAGAGCACCAACGGCATCCCAGACCGTGATTTGTGATGCTTCATCGAAAATCACCACATCAAAGAGTGATTGATCAGCAGACAAAAACTGTGCGATCGACAATGGCGACATCATCAGGCAAGGTGCAAGAGTCGTTACAACATCAGGCATCAGCTCCAGCATTTCACGCACGGGCTTATGTTTGGTTTTCTTCTGCAGTTCGTGACGCAGAATGCCCCATGAAGAACTCTTTTTGACATCATCCTGATCGGGAATCTGGCCAGACAACCTGGCGGCAATATAATCCGCTGTCAGTTGGCTGAAACGAGTGTCCAGTTCCCGGAAAGACTGAATAGCCGCTTCGTGTTCTGCAGATGAGAACGAACTCAACAAACTGTTTTCGCCAATGACGGCTTTCGACCACCACCGACAGTAAGCCGCCTCAAAGGTGTCGCAAATATCCTCAGCCGCAACAGCGCCCTGCTCAATCGCGGAAACCAATGCACCAAGCTGCAGATCAATCGCTTCATTACGTCGACGAACCCATGCACACCAGTCACGTAACGACTGTTGCTTAATGCTGATACGCTGGCACCATTCAGAAAGGGTCAGCAAAACAGAACCTGATTGATCGAGGGCTGACCCTACCGACGCACCGGCCAATTGTTCGACCTGAGTTTTCAAAGCCTCGAAACGTGTCAACTCCTCCATGAAAGCCAATACGCTGCGGCCTACCGGAGCATCTGCAGCCAACAGATCATTACCGTCATAAAGTAAGGTTCTGATACGGCTTCTGAATGCCATCAGCATCTCGGCATCATCGGCCAGCTTACCCACTGCAGTACGGGCACGGGCACCCAGCAACTGCAGCTGGCTTAATACTTCGGGGTCAGTCTCGTACGATTGCCAGCCCTTAAGCCCAGCCAGCAAACTCTCCAGTTGATCTATTTTCTCCGCAGATGACTTCATCTGCTTCAGCAGGACGATATCCACGCTGAGATCTGGCGTGCCTTGTGCGCCTGCTTGCCTGACCTGCTTGATCAGCGCACGCTTGGCAAACCAGCGTTTAGGCCACCACAGGGTATTAGCCTGCTGCCAAAGTTGTTCCAATTGAACCGGATCGAGGTTTTGCCAGGCTCGCGAAGCATACTGACAACTCAACTCTGCCTGGGCTTTCACATAGTCCTTCAACAAACGGATGACGGTTTCCATTGCCTCAAGACGGTCTACCCCATCCGGCTCCAGAGCGAAAGACGAAGACTGCCGATAAGAGTCCAGCAGTACCTGGCCTAGCTCACGTAACGCCTGCAAACGCCCGAATTCACGAACGTGAATTTCAAGGCCTAATGCTGCCAGCAACTCTGATAAGCGTTTATCTAAAGCGATTGCTGAGCGATCGAGCTGCTGCACCTGCAAGACCAGCTTCTCTTGCCACTGCGGTGTCCAGTCTGAATGATCAATCGACGCCAGCTCATGCTGGCTGACATCACCAATCGCCAGCGCCTGAACCTGCAGAGTCTCGGCCACTTCGCGCAATTGCTTCAGGTCATCCTGAGTATGCACATTGGCAGAACTCCAACTGAACTCCGCTTTGGCAGCTAAGTCTTTGTCACGAATACTCACGCCCATAGCGTAGTGTGGGGTAAGACCATTGGCATAACGCTGATGCAAGCTATTCACCAGCGTATTGAGTCGATCTCGTAACGACTTCATACGTAAAGCTTCGCTCTGCCATTCTGTTGCCAACGACTGACCAGCCCGAGCCCAGGACGAACGCAACTGATCCAGGACATCAGCCTTACGAGCCTTGTTGGAATGCAATTCAAGACAGAAATTACCCAGACCTATGTCTTTCAGACGACGATGAACCACTTCCAGTGCTGCCGTTTTTTCTGAAACAAACAACACCTTTTTACCTTTCCCCAGCATATGGGCAATCATGTTGCTGATGGTCTGGCTTTTGCCGGTGCCGGGTGGACCGATGATGACAAAATCCTTACCACGATCAGCGGTGGCAATCGCCGCCATCTGGGAAGAGTCTGCGGGCAGCGGCGTGAGCAAATCCGAAGGCGCAAAATCGCGATCAATATGATCAGAGTCGACGAAGCGTATATCGCTTTCATAAGGCTCTCTGGGGCTATCGAGCAAATGGCGAACGACTGGATTCTCTCGCAGAGCATCGGCCCGATCGACCAGGTCTTTCCACATCAAATACTTGGCAAATGAGAAATGCCCCAGCACCACCTCTTCAATGACCTCAAAGCCCGGCACATCCTTGATCGCCAGCCGCACCTGATGCCATATCCCCTCAACATCAACCCCGCTGGCATCCTCCGGTAAAGCGCCCTGCAAACCACGCAACTCGATACCAAAGTCCTTCTTCAGCATTTCCAGCAGCGTGGTATTGAATCTGGGTTCATCATCGCTGGCGGCAATCTTGATACCGCTGCGAACCGATTTACGTTCAAGCGTCACTGGCAACAGAATCAGGGGGGCACGATAGCGTTTCTGATCCTTTTCATTCGGCTTCCACAACAAAAAGCCAATCGCCAAAAACAGTGTATTTGAACCACCCTCCTTCAAAGACGTCTGAGCCTTGCGATAAATTTCAACGGTCGCTTTATCAAGTTCTTCCTGGCTTCTATCAACCAGCAGTTGCTTTTTCTGCAACGCTTCACGCGCGTAAGTTTCTTTCAGATCGTCACCGCTGCGCTGGCTGTAAATCTCTTCATCCTGATCGGCACCGTTCAGCTTCGGAAATGGCGATATCGTCATTCGAGCACCGGCGGCTAACATATCTTCCAGTTCGGCTGGGTTCGCCTGTACGAATGACAAACTGCTTTTGCCTGGTCGATGATTCAGCAACGGGTTACGTGCCGACAGATCCAGCAATTTGTTTTGCCAGCGCCCCATCCGACCCATGGCGCTGTCAGGAATTTCATCCTCGGTGAACGGCACAGGAAACGACGGCAGAGGCGGCGCTTCTTCAAATGGTGGCTCAAAAGATTCTTCCGCCTCACCGGTGGCATCATTACGACGCTGCACCACCAGAGCCAACGGATTAATGCGATGGTCACGCGCCCGTCGGATATCCACCGCAGCCACAAATTTATCATCTTTATCCAAGCCCACGGTTTTAGCACCGGCTTGTACTGCTTGTGAGAAAGGCACTGGTGGATGCTGGGTTGCTAAGGTCGTTTCAATCAGAATCAGCTCCTTCAACGCCAGCCTTTGCCGCAGCAGCTCGGCATCGGTAATCATCACACTGCTGAAATCTTCCGGCTCCAGCCACAACCCCACCAATGCATGCCCCTCAATGAGCACCACAAGCGGATTCAAAGCCGCCTGCTCAAACGCCGCAGCAAACAACAGCGTGGTATCCAGGCAAGTGGCGACCTTGCTGTCGCCTATGGCACTGGGTGAGCGAATCTTCTGACCATGATGTTCAAAACTGGAAGGCGGTAAGGCGTAGCCAATTTGTTGGTGCACAATGGCCGAATAGATAGCCGAAGCCAGCTCCCATACCCGCTGACGATTACCGCCGCGATAGCCATCAATCGAATCCGGCTTTCCGGCTTTTCGTAACACCTGACTGGCCTTACCCAGTAGGCGATCAACAGCCGGATCATTGGGGGTACAAAAAGCGGCCAACAACTCCGGCATATACTGGTTGCCGCCCCACTCGTTATGCGCTAATAACTCCACGGGCAGCGTGCGCTGGCACAGAACCTCCTCGTTCTGCAACAGCGCAAACCGCACAGTGCCTTTCATCGACTCGGTTAAACCCAGCAAGAAACCGCCATCCAGCCGAATATCCCGATCCTTGATCATCAGTTCTACACCAGCGCCAAGCCGATCCATTGTCCAGCTTTTTTCTGCCACAAAGGCCGGGGACGATTCCATGCGCAACACCAGATTCTCTAGCATGCACTCTTCACTTGTGTTGCAAACAATCAATTCACGTAACACCGAAAACGCACTCTGGTGGCAGGCAAAATTGATTTTTTCCAGCAAAGTGACGTTGATCGCAATGGCAGACCGGTCAGTGAGGCTCATGGAAAGTCCCTATAATGAATAAAGTTAATCTAATAGTTTGGACAGTGGCAGATGTAAGTTGGGCTTCAGGAATATCACAGCTCACCCCAGAAGGCTTTTTGCGTAATTGCTTTAAATAAGCTCTCTTTAGACTCCGACTGCATCTTTTTGATACTCGCCAAAACAGAACCTCTAATACTTTCGTACTTCTTTTGCTCCTGAATCGGAGGAATTGGGAGCATAAGCTCCTTCAGTTGCTTTGCAGTGAGCTGAGGAACAGCTGCTCCCTGCCCAATTGCTTGTAGGTGATTTTTTATCGCCTTCGAGACAAGCAAATCATGCAGAAATATATTGCCCACACCAGAGCCAGGTCTAATTATCATCATCTGAGCATTGATAAAGGCTTTTTGATGTACACAATCAAAAACACAACAAGACCCCAACGTTCCTCGAAGCGTGATAATTAGATCGCCATTTCTGGCCTTGCCGCGAGACAAATCCATGTATTTGTCTTCCGTGATGTACTGACAGGACTCAAGACTTAGGGTGTCTGAGACTATATTCTTCGTACTTAGGAACAACACACCCTCTGTCACAAGATCGTCACCACTTGGATAAGCAGACGAGCGATCACCATTTTCAAAAGTTGAAATTTGACCTAGTGATTTTACCTCCCACCCCTTCGAATTGGTCACTGGATCACCAAACATATCCAGAAACACGGCGCGGAGGAAGTCGTCGGCGAGTTGGATGGCTTGCTGGCGTTTGCGGCGGATGGCGTCGGCTTTGTCGAGGATGGCAGCGATGCGCTTTTGTTCGGGCAGGGGTGGGAGGGGGATTTCAATAGCTTCGAGCTTACCCTTAGTAATGTGCTTGAGCCCGACTCCTCCATGAGCCTGGTCGATAATGAAATTTAGCTTCGAGTTGATTGCATACCGAAGATAGTTTTTATCTACTCTCTTAACATCAAGGTCAACTCGAAAAATATGTTGATTCAAGAACCCTTTTCCTCGATTCCAGAAGAAAGCACCAAAAGAGGTTCCTGGCGTACCGGACCATGAAAATAGCAAATCACCTGAATTCACATGAAAGCGGTCTTCAACTTCAAAATCACAATAATTGAATGGTTTTGATTCATCAGTCAGATTCTGGATTCGAATTATCGGAGTTCCCGAGCTAGACCACTCTTCAGGCTTAAATGCTCGTCCATTTTGTAGTTTACAAGTACTCCCAAAAGGCACGATGTTACTCACAGCATCCCCTCCAGCTCATCCAAATCCGCCATGATTTCGCTTTCCAGCGCTTTTAACTTTTTCAAAATCACTTTCGGGTCTTCGTACTGTTCTTCTTCATACACTACTTCTTTATAGCGGTTGATGCTGAGGTCGTATTTATTGGCGCGGATATCCTCGGCGTATACCAGAAAGGCTTTTTGAGTCTTATCACCAAAGGCTTGGTTGATTTCTTCTGGTGTTGCGCTTGACTCAACCAGAGCGCGGTATTGTTTCCACTTGGCAATGGCATCTGGCAGATCGTTGCTGCCTTCGCCTTTTAATGGCGTGCGCTTGTCGTCTAACGAGTAGCCGTCGGCTGCCAGATCGTAAAACCAGACCT
>NZ_JACUUA010000104.1 GCF_014859565.1 Marinospirillum sp.
CCACCCCACCGTAAAACCCACCGCTCTTATGCGCTACCTATGCCGCTTGGTCACACCGCCTGGGGGCGTTGTGCTTGATCCTTTTATGGGTAGTGGCAGCACTGGCAAGGCCGCCATGCTTGAAGGGTTCCGCTTTGTGGGAGTTGAAATGGATCAGGAGTTTTCAAAAATAGCTGCATCCAGGATTAAACAGGCAATGCAGGACAGTGAGTAAAAAAAATCCCCGGTCATTGTGCCGGGGATTGTGGTCAGTCGAATCTTGGTGCTGCATCAATGCTGCCGTACTCAGGCGGCTCGTCACGCTGGTAAGCGGCACTACCCGGATGCGCTGGCACCATTGCAGGCTGACCACTCTTGCCAGCGATAGGCAAGCGACTCAGCTTGGATGATTCGCGCAGGATGCTCTCGAACAGCATCAGCTCTTTGTCAGTATCACCATTCTTCAGTGATTCAAGGATCTGCGGGCTGACTGCAAAGTGCATATTCTTGGCAAACGACAGCAAAGCCTCCCTGCGAGCACCTGCCATTTCTTCACGCTCAAGCCGCTCGCGCTCCATCTGGGCTTGCAGCTCCTCGTTTTTGCGGCGCATTTCTTCAAGGCTGTTTTCAAGGTCTGCTGCGGCATTAACGGCTTCTTCATTGCGCTGGTGAAGCTCTGCAACCAGCAGGTAGGGATTAAAAAACGTCTCCCGGTAGGCAAGTGCTTTTTGTTCATCAAGCCCAGCGGCCATCATGGATTCAAGAATCGCCTGCTCTTCATCATCAGACAGCGTGCCTGCTGACTCCATAATGCCAACACGGAACCCTCGATTTTTCGCAAATCCAGGCTCCAGAACATAATCCATGCCGTGGTATCCGGTTACGCGCGACAGGTTAGATCGTCCGCCGTCGCGACCACCCATTGCCCAGCTGAATCCGCCGACCTTGGATTCGTAGAGTGCCAGTGCTGCGCGACCGGGATCTGTGTCCAGAAACTCTTGCTCATGCTGCACGGTGCCATCATCATCAATGCTGATGCGGGTTGTCACTAGCGCCGGTACATTCTCAAGAATCAGCGCACCGGCAGGCGTTTGAATGGTTTCAAACTCGCCAATGTTAAGTTTTCCAGTGACCTGTCTGCGGCCATGACCGTAATAGCCGTATGCTTCACGCATAGCAATGCGCTCTTTGGTCTGAGCGGATTCCAGCACCTGTCGCACGTTGGCCAGATCATAGCTGCGCGAGTGATTGCTGCGGCCATGCTCAAATATGTTGAATGTTGCAGTAACTTTCTTGCCCATCTTGACTACCCCATTTTCTCAATAATGTCGTAAACAGCCTGCTCCAGCTTCTGTCGGTTTTTCACACTTTCAAACAGTGAGCCATCATCTTCAAGGTCATCATCCTCAAGGTCATCATCAGCTGGTGCAGCCTTTTTAATGATTTCGTCTGCTGTTTCATCTTCCACGCGCAGCAGATCAGTCAGTATCCACCGCTGGAACTCCTCAGCCTTCAAGTTTTCGAGTTGCGGGTTGATCATCTGCATGATCTGGACAACGCTCATAGCGAACTGGCTTGAGCGGTCGCGCTCTTCTGCGTGTTCCTTGGCAATGGCTGTGCTCAGGCTGTGGAATTTGACACCCCAAGGCTTGTCTTTTTCGAGAAAAACCTTGTTGTATTTCAATGCAATGTGAATCTCGAACAGGTGCTCAATCATGTTGGCAACCGCTGTTCTGATGGACTGCGCTCGCATGGCGGCCTGAATGCTCATGCGGAAAAAACCACCGTCACCCATGCCGCCGGATAGCATATCGCCGAACCCCAGCATCGAAGGATCAATGCCCACGGCGCCGCCAAGGCGGTTAATGTGGAATCGAATATCTTCAATGTGAGCAATGTCCGGCTGGCCTTCCAGAGTCGAAATATCCAGCTGCCCACGACCAGATCCAAAAACCGGGATAACGTGGTTCCAGACGGTCTTAACGTATCCCTGTCTTAACGACTTCTGGGCTTGCGCCTCAGCCGTTTTGTTCATCTGCCTGCTAACAGTATTAAGGTACTGCGCCGCCCTCTGAGGGTTCAGCGTGCCGGTCTGAACACCGATCAACCGCTCCACGTTTGATGCCTTCTTGCGGCTCATGTTGAGCGACAAAATGGCTTCTTGCAGGTCAATCCAAGGCTCGTAAGCTGTCTTTATCATTGAGCTACCGTAATCCGTAGCCTCGATAAATCCCTCCTCCATGTAATTGTCGTTGGAAATATCGAAAACATCACCTGCATGACGGATAGGCTCACGGGCAATATTGGTAGACCAGTCCGGTATGCGGATTTCGACAAACTTCCAAGGATCCATCAGCTGGATCAAACCCTTGCCGTTTTTATTGCCGCTGGTATGCTGCCATTTGCTTGACCAGCCAACAGTCTGACCGGCACGCTCAAATCGCCGGGTAAAAAACGGATGGGTGTAATAGTCATCCCGCAGCAGCTCAACACCTTTGCCCTGTGCGCCATAAACACGCAGCGGGTTAAAACCAAAAACAGCGGCTTTATACGTCCACCGCTCAAGGTTGTTATTCAGCATCTCCGTAAAGTTTTCGCGCAACTCATCAACAATCGCGCCCTCTCCGGTGATTTCGATAATCTCCCCTGTGTCCGACTTGCCGGACAAGGCATGACCAATGTGCATCTTGATGGAGCTATCAATCGTGGGGTCGGTTGCCATGGTTCGCAATATCTCGTACTGCTCCAGCCGCTCCGTTGGCAGCCTGCGCAACTGCACGTTACCGCCTGTCGCACAGTCAACAGATGCAGACAGGTCAGTCGATGGCATACCGCCAAGGCTATCTATCCATCCACCGATGCCAGGCTCCATTACGCCGCCGGACTCAACCGATACTGGACTGATTTCTTCATCCTCCCTGCGTGCAGCAGGAAAGAGTTTTTTCAGTAGAGTGGATTTCACTGCAAGCGGCCTCCAAGCTCAATAACTTGCGCAGCAATCATCATTTCCATGGTCGAGTCAGCCAGCCGGTAAACAAAAGGCTCTCCGTCCAGATCAACAACTGTTCTGTCGTGTGTGTGGGTGCTGTATTCATCAAACGCAGCGCTCTGGGCAACGTAGCAGGCAGCGCAATTCATGTCCGTATTGTTGTAACTCAGCATCTCCAGCACTTCGGCATCGGTTTCATCACCAAAATCAAGGATACCGGCGTTAATCATTTCTGACTTGAGCACCCACCACCACGGCCCGAAGCTTAAGTACATGGATGGGCTGCGCTTCAGCATCCCGGCCAGCGAACGAATATACATATCAGAAAAATCACCACCCGCCTCCTTGCGGGTGTTGTCGATCAGAACAGCCAGCTCTGACGGGTTGTATTGAGCAATTTTATTCATCCGGCCACCTGTTCTGTCAGTACATCAAAGTCAACGCTGTCAACGGGGAAGTGCCACCATAGCCCATCAAAACCCTCGGCAAATCCAGCGCTCCAGACTGCATTGTAACTCTTTTTCAGGAAGTTTTGAGACATAGGGTAGAGCGCTCCGCTCTTGCCTTTTGTGTCGTGCATAAAAATACGTGTACCGGCCTTGGCAAGATTTTGTGTTTTAGAGTTTCCTGAAGACCAGTAAACAGGATCGCTGTTAATCTTGACGACAATCCCTTTCTCTTTGAGAGTTTCAATCAGCTTGGCCGGGATGCCTTCGGTGGGTGCTACCGTCTCAGTTTCTGGCTGCTGAATATCTGCACCAAACCGCTTGCCAAGGCCGGTCACTATGCCGCCAGCGATTTCATCTATGGCAACCATGCGCCTTGCTTTTTGTCCAAGGCCTCTCATATCGGACAGGTCAATCTTGCCACCACGATCAAGGGCATTGCGAAGCGACCGGCCAAAGTCACTTTTGATCTTCACCAACTGCTCAAAGGTATCCGGTTTTTCAATGCCCATGATTTTACCAGCTGCAAAAACAGCTATATCCTGAGCCAATGCGATTGAATTGTGAGCCATGCCGCTATGCTTATCCAGCGAATTAACGATAGGCTCCAGGCTGATAACGTCAGGGTAAGTCATCACAGCGGCAGCAGCCTTAACAGCCTTGCCAAACTCATAACGGTCAATGCGTGCGCCTTCCGGTAGGCTGCTGTGCATATCCTGTTCATGTGCAGTGCCTCTTACGAGCAGCTCCTCAGCCCCGGCAGATTTAAGCAGTCCAGACGCCGCGGAAACGATCAGGGCAGAAACGGCAGGTGCCACATCTGAAGATTCGTATACCATCATTGAGCGAATGCCGTCAAACGCGGCTTTTTCGCTTCCGCTTTCGCTTGCCATTATGCTGCGCAGCACTTCATCGGCCTTAGCTTGTTTGGCTGCTTTTTCTTCTGCTTTTTTCTGGTCGATCTGCTTCTGAATCAAATCCTTCAGGTCTGCAACCAGTGACTCTGCCGCGCTTTCAATCTCATCAAGATTGATGTAGCCCGCTTCTATCGCTGCATCCCTTGCCTTTCTGACCGTTACTGATTTGCCCATCACGTAGGATCTGATGCTGTTTTCAAGGCTGCTGTTATCAACCTCAATTTCGCTCACTGCATCCTGTGCAATGCGCTGAACCTCGGCTTTATCGGCCTTGTTGCCGTAGCCTGCAACCTTGTCTTTCCAGTTTTTACCAAACGCCACGCCTGCAAGATCACCCTCTGCGCCATAGCTATTGATAAACGGCAGTAGCGCCATGCAGAGCCGGTCTACAAAAGTCCGGTCGCTCACATCAGGGTAGACCAGCTTATCGCCTGCTTCCGGCTGCTTTTTCAGCTGGTAGTTACCGCTGGAATCCAGCACAAAACAGCGACCGTAAGGCACAAAGCTAATTTCCGGCTGTATTTCTGCCAAAAATTCGGCACCGCAACGGTAGTCATCCAAAAACAGCGAACCATAGTTAAATTTGTCCTTGGCCTCCATAACTCTGCGCTGCGCCAGCTGCTGGCGGTTGATCTTTACGCGCTTGATACCAGCAGGCATTTGGTTGACCGGCATCCCGTTGCGCGAAAAACTATGTGCAAGTGTGGAATTTACACCGACAATCATCTCGCCTCCCAGGGTGCGGTTATCATGGTCAACCAAGGTGATTCTGAACAGCACCCCATCCTTGGTTTCGTAAACGGCACCAGACTCATACACTGCGCCGCTGGTATCAACCAGATAATCGCCTGAATCAATCAGTGGCTGCGCGTCAAGGTCGATATTGCCAGCCTTGGACTGCTCTAGTAGGGAGCTGGTCAGCTGCTTAACCTTGCGTTCATGTTTGGCTCGCATTTTGGCAAACCGCTCCCGGATGGCCGCCTTGTCTTCCTCGCTGGCTGCCTTTTCAATGGCCGCATTCTCACGATCACTCAAGCCTTCCAGTGCGCGTTTGCTGGCAGACAGGTTGTGCAGGTCGATACCGGCTCTCACATTGCGCTGGGTGCGCTCCTGTGCGGCCTTAACTTCCCGCTGCTCATTCATTCGGCGTTTGAAGTCTTCTGGGTCGCTGGCCAGCAGTGCCGCGTACTCGTCAGAATCACCGGCATTGGCATTTTTAACCTGGGTTTCATTCCCGGTAAACAGGCTATCCAGCCAGTCAGCCTTGCGCTTCAGTAGATCCAGGCGGTAGGTATCAAAGCTGCCTTTACCGGCATAATAAAAAACATCCACGCTTTCAGCTGTATTGCCCTGACGAACACCGCGACCGTTACGCTGCTGGATGCTGGCTGGTGTCCAGGGGAAAGTCAGGTGGTGAATGGCGGTAGTGCCGTGCTGAAGGTTTACCCCGACCTCGGCTTTTTTGTTGGCAATAACGATTTTTGTTTTTCCGGTATTGTAAGACGCGCTGATTTTCTCCAGCTTATCACCCGTGGCTGTGGTGCCGTTGATAATGCCAATTTCTGATGCTTCCACCGGCAGGTTGTGCACAATCAACCGGCGCACTTTGTCATGCTGGGATTTTTCCTCGGTAAACACCAGCTGCTTACCGCCGCGCTCGTATTCAAGCCTCAGGTTTTCCAGCATTTTTGCATATTTGGGCGTGACTGGGTGCGACACGTCTTTTTCAACAATGCCGAATTTCTTAAACCGCTTCACCACCTCAGACTCGTAAATCTCAGGCGTTACCACGATCAAATGACCGCCTTCGGTTCGGGTTGTAATATCGCTGGCTTGTGCCTTGATAATCTCCTCTTCATCACCATCAGCTTTATCTCCCTGCTTCTCGCTGATGTTATCTGGCAGGTCTGCCAGTAGCTTTTCCACTGCTGATGCGTACTTTGCCGGGATCTTGAAGGTCATGGTGCGGTTGTACAGGTCAATATCTGTAGTCACCCTGTCCATATCACGAATGACCGAGAAAATGGCTGGGCGCTCTTCATCTTTCATTATCAAGAACGTGCCATCTGGCTGCTCTTCCTTGCCCTCTGCCAGCAGGCGCAACCTGCGGTAAATATCTTGCTGCTCATCGGTCATTTCTACCTGCGCCACATGCTCAACAGCGTCAGGAATCGACAGGCTGTTGCTTTCATCATTTACGTCTGATGCTTTTTTGACGTTGGTGAACCGATTAAACAGGCTACGTAAGCCGTCCAGGTTGCGGAATCCGGTTACTGCTTCCTTGGACTCTACAGTGCCGGACAGTTTGGTAACATCCACTGTTTCCACATTGCAGTAGAGTGCAATAAAGTCATCCACGCCGGACACACCCATGCTCTCAAATTCGTCAATATCCATGACATAGCTGAGCATGTTAAAAATTTCTGTCGGACTGTTGGTTATCGGGGTTGCAGACAACAATACCGGGCCTCTACCGGCATTTTTCTTGCGTAAATAATCCATTTTTGCCGACATATCAATGGATCGACCGGATGCCGGCGCCGTGGGCAAATAGGCCAGCTTCTTGGTCTGCGAACCTGCTTCATAGGCGTTTTTGAACTCATGCGCTTCATCCACAATCACCGAATCAAAGCCCATCTGCTCATAGTAGGGGTAAGCGCCTTCTTTGATCGTGCCCTGACTGGAATACATTTCGTCATATTTTTCTGACTTTTTAGCCAGTTGGTATGAACTGCCTTTTTCCGGTTTTTCTCCCAGTAGGTATTCCTGAGCGCGTGACTCAGACAGCAGCCGCTTGGATGCCATTTTGTCCGTGTACTGTTCCCGCGTTTCCGGGCGCATTGGAATCATGCCGAACTGCTCCTTGCTCATAATGACCAGCGAAGCAGACGTGGTAGGGATCTGGTGCATTTTGTCCAGAATCACGTCTTGGCTATCTACCGCCAGAACATCGCGGTATTCAACTTCCCCGGTATGCCTGTTGGTTTTTTCCTTGCCTTCCGCATCCAGTACCGGCGCACGCTGTATGATGCCTTCTTTGTCTTTTTTCGGGGTGAACCCAACAATCAGGGCATGATCCAGCTTGCCGTGAAACTGTTTCGCCTCGTGATACCAGTTTTCCAGCACGGCTTTTGGAACAACCACGCAGGTTCTGTTTGCCCGTCCCTGCTGTTTATTGTAAGCGGCCAAAGCCAGCGCACTGAAAGTCTTGCCAAGGCCGGTATCCAGGGCAATGATGCCACGGCCTTCCTCACTGGCTCTCCGGATGGCGGCATTCTGGTAGCCGTGGGGCTTCACCTGATCAGAAACGCCGGTCAATCCCAGTGGTGAATCGTCATACTCATAGGGCAAGTGAGCGTTGAAAACATCGTTATACAGATCCACCAGTTCGTCTGCATCCTCATGCTGACGCATCCAGACATCGAACTGTTTTTCCAACTGCTGGATGCGCTCTTTGTATTCTTTTGTTCGCGCTGACCCCATTATCTTTTCAAAATTGATGAATTTGCCAAGCTGCTTCTCAAATCCTTCGGCACCTTCGACATAAAGCGTCTTGCTATCCGGCATCAGCCTTAAATTGTCGTAGCCCTGCTCTTCCAGAAACTGCATCAGGTATTCCCGGTTGTGCCACTTTGCACGGAAACCGAAAGCGATACCGTCAATGCTGGTTTTTTTACGTGCGCCTTCGATCATTTCGAGTTGACGTTTAAACTGATCAATTACAGCGGCAGGGTACTGCTCCTTGCTGATAGCCTGATTCAAGCTGCTGATTTTCTTGCTTATATTACCAGACAGGTAACGCGGCATGGTGGTCAGCAGTCCGTCCGTGGTGATTGCAACACCTTGAGTACCTGCAACCTCTGGCAAGCTGCCAGCCAGGGCATTGCCGGTGTACAGCTTCAAAGCGTCTGGCAGCTCTACCGGCAGCCCGTTACTGCTGGTCAGGTAACGCACCACATCTGCAAGATCGTCACTGTCGTAAGCATTTCCCGATCTTAGATCGACCTTGCCTGCCAGCAGATCATTAAAACTGCCATCCTTTTTGACAGACTTTGCAAAACTCAACACTCGATTGATACCGATACCCTTGAGCGGCAAATATGCAATGTCAGCAGATGGATTGCCGTAAGCGCTAACTTCATTTACAACAAGAGCTTGCAGCTTTTCAAGGTCTGCCTGGGTGGATTTTCCTTCGCTCAAATTAACGGTATAACACTCAATTTCAGAGCCGATCAAGGACGCGCGGTACACACGCTCCCTCATATCAGCTGGGGCTTGATCTGCAGCCTGTATTGCTAGCATGACAGGCCGACCCGCGTCATCTGCAAACATGCCGCCAGCGGCTTTTTTGGCCTGCTCATAGGTCAGCGCCAGTGCACTTACGCCACCAGCAAGAGCGGCTTTTATTTCGCTGACTGTCTCCAGTCCGTAAGTGTTTTGGTCGATACGCCCATCAGCAGTGGCCGTCTGTTCGATAACAATCCATTCGCCAGCCACCATCTCATGATCAATACCGGCAATCACCCTGCGATCACCGTCAATATAAGCCCGGTCGATAGTTGCAGCTGCACCCAGTTTTTCAAAATCAATTCGGCTATCAAACTTACGCGCCATTAACTGCTTAAGCTGTGCATTGGTAATGGTGGACGTCACCACGTCACCACGGAATCCTTTTTCGACTGTGCCGTGAATAAACCGCCTGCCTTCCGGGGAGCGGAACCATTCGCCTTCGATCCACGCACCCCAGTACACGTTAGTAGCGGTCAGGTCTGCTGCGGCCATGTCAATAACTTTACTGGCAATATCCGCGTTATGACGGCGCATAACCAACACGTCCGTTACTGTATCCGTGCCGTTACCGTTTGCACCGCCAAACGTGCCAGACGGTAGCTTGTGAGCACCGAGAAATTCGGCCTTGAGTGACAGTTCACGCCGCCACCGCTGATAGGTTTTACTCCGGTCGCCGACAATATCCACCGGCACAATCAGGCATATCAAGCCGCCAGGCTTAACCTTGTCGATTGCCCGTGTCACAAAATAACGCTGGATCTGCTTAATATCCTGATACTGTTCGTCCTGCGTGCGGTAGCTTCCCCGCGTGTCGCCAAACGGCACGTTGCCGATCACTGCATCAAAAGACCCATCTGGTGTGCTGGTGCATAATTGCTCAAATGACTGATTGCGGATCACATCATCAGGATTCAGTAGGCTGGCAACACTGGAGCTGGTTTCGTCAATTTCAGCACCGACCATTTTAACGCCGGTTGGCTTGGTGCCAATAAAAACACCGGCACCGGCTGAAGGCTCCAATACCGCGCCATTTTCAAAGCCGTTGGCCTTCAGCATGTCCCAGGTGCCTTCGGCAACTTCTGGCGGGGTGTAATACTCAAACAGGTGTGCGCCTTTTTCTGCACCGGCAGAGTCAGCAAGACCGCCGCGACCGCTGTACTGCATGAGTATGTCGCGGTCTTCACTGGTCAGCTTGGTATGATCACCCTGTGCGCGACTAACAATCTCTCTGGCCTGATCATTCAATTTTTGCCTGGCTTTCTGGCCTCTCGCGCGCAGCCCGTAAGCAGCCTTAGCCTTGGCATCGTCAGCGCCGGCACTGGGCATCAGTGCTTCCAGGCGTTTCTTAATTAACCCGAAATTTTGAGCCTTACCGATGCTCTCTACAGCAGTGTCAACGGCAGAATTACCGGCACTCTCAAGCAACATTCCGTCCTGATACAGTTCAATTTTCATTTTTTGGCCTCAGATGGGGTTTTTGCCATTGTACCCCGAATGAAAAACCACGTGTAGCAACAAAGACTTATGTTTATGGTTGCAAATAAACCGTATTTTTTGAGGAAAAACGCTTGCAAAGGTTTTTTGTGGTGCTATGATTACCACATCGAAGCAGCAAACACTAATCACCAAGCAGGAGAAATATCATGGAATACCAATTTGATCAAAACAGCGTGGAAATGATTGACATAAAAGGCGTCGACATTGCCTTTCGCAAAGACGGCCGTGAATACCACACCGAAGGCGAGGCCAACCACTCCTGCAACCCCGCTGGTATGCAGCAGACTTATGAGCAAGTCCTGATTTGTGTAGGTGATGATGACTTTGAGGGGATGTTGTACTTCGACATCGTTAATGAGAGCTGCGAAGATGAAGCCGAAGCATGTGATTGGGACAAGTTTGAGGTCTGGTCATACTGATTGGAGACTCTAAGCAAACAAATAAAAGCAGCGTATGAATTAAGCTGTATTGCTTTGATACTTAAAGAAAACTAAGAGGTAAAGATTATGAAATGGGAAGATCTGAAACAACAAGCCGCTGCAATATTGGAAAACAAACCGCATGGTGATTTTGAGGACATCACGTTCTCAACTCGCAGCGGTCCATTTAATGTTATGAGCGGGTTGCCCATCGTACACAAAGGGTACTCGGACGAGTACAAAACCGTGGCAAACGGGTCTACATGCGCTAAGCACGTAACCGTCCGTTGTCGTAAAGCTGATGTGAAGGACGCAGATGGTCGTCCGATTTACGAACAGGAAAATGGACGGTTGTTTGTGTTTGTGCGCCGCCCGGGGGACGCGTGGTCTTTTGGCTCTGCAAAGATTTGTGAGCCAAACACGAATTATCTAGGGGTCAAATAACAAACAGAAGATGGTTGTGTTTGACAACCACATTATCCGGGTAGCAGGCTTTCTTTAAAACTGTCCGAACTATTGTAATACGGGAGATGAAAAAATGATCGACATACAGCAAGTTTTGCACGACCACAAACTGTGGGTTGAAACAGACGGCGTGGAAGGCATCCGCGCCAGCCTGCCAAACGCAGACCTGAGTGGGTTAGACCTGAGTGGGGTAGACCTGAGCGGAGCGACCCTGCGGAATGTTGACCTGCGTGGAGCCAACCTTAGTGACGCATGCCTGTATAGGGCCATCTTAGAAGGTGCGAACCTTTGCGGAGCCAGCCTGCACAAAGCAGACCTGAACGAGGCCGACCTGTATAGAGCCGACCTGAGTGAGGCCGACCTTAGAGAGGCAGACCTTTACCAAGCCGATATGGCAGGTGCAAACCTGTCCAATGCCCGCCTGACCGGAGCCGATATGGCAGGTGCAAACCTGGCAGGTGCAAACCTGTCAGGCGCAAACAATTAAATCACTCATTGAAAAATCACCTGCTGAAAGGTGCTAACGGAGATGAAAAAATGAACAGTTTTAAACGTCGTCTGACCCCGGCCACGACGACTTGCTTATAACTACGGACATTATCACAGCCAGCGGGAGGCAATACAGTGATTAAAGATTTGATTATTGTGGCCTGTACAATTACAGGATTTGCGATCCTCTCAACCATCTATGGGTCACTGCTATGATCGTAAAAGCCACCAACAAACAAGCGCACCTGATAGCAACAGTAGGTGTTAAATTTATTATGTTGTTTCAGGGCTGCTACCTGCTAGATGGCAGT
>NZ_JACUUA010000399.1 GCF_014859565.1 Marinospirillum sp.
ATTTAGGTTCTGGTGCCGTAAGGTGTGAGAGTTCGAGTCTCTCCGTCCGCACCATTCAATGATTTTTCCCTCCTCAAAATACCTTAATAACTCATACCAACTAAAGCCAACAGATAAGCGCAAACCCTTGTAAAAACTGGCTTTCAGCAGCACCCCATATACCCTTAATCCTGTTTTTTCTTGCCTACTCATACCAACTAGAAACAACCCCTACCACTTGCCTTTGTGTATCCCACCTTGTATCCTCGCTGAAAATGATAACTTTGGGATACAAGAGAATGAAAAGATCAGAGCTTAAACGCAAAGCTGGCGCGTCACTCACAGACACACAGCTGGATAACCTGCAGCCGGATTCAAAAGAATATCGAATCCTCGACAGTAATAACCTTTATTTCAGAGTGAAGCCCAACGGCGGGAAATCTTGGCAGTATCGGTTCAAACGATCCACTGGCAAGTGGGCATGGTTGGGGCTGGGGAGTTACCCTCAAGTGACGGGTGCGGCGGCCAGAAGGAAGGCGCTGGATGTTCAGCAGGACTTGAGCAATGGAATTGATCCCATTGAAGCAAAGCAGACTGCAAAGCAGAAAACTGAAGTAGCTGAAGCAATGAGTTTCAGACGTGCCTATGAAGATTGGCTCAAGTTCAAAACTGAAAACGGATTAGCAGAAGGAACACTGAGCCAGGTTGTCCGATATTTCACCGGCGATATTCTCCCTCTGATTGGTGACAAGCATCTGGATGATGTCAGTCGTGAAGATTGTGCATTGATTCAACAAAGGCTTGAAGGCCGTGGTGCCCATAACATATCCAAAAAAGTTCGATCATGGCTGAATCAAGTCTATGGTCGAGCAATCGCCCAGGGTAAAACTCAGAATGACCCAGCCAGCCGGTTATTGCATATCGCTGCAAAATCACCAAAGACACAGCGTTACCCACACCTCCTTGAGCCTGAGTTGCCTGATTTTCTACGCGCACTCAGAGCCAGTAACAGCCGGTTGACAGCGGTAACGGCCGCTTGGTTGTGCATCTGGACAGCGAGCCGCCCAGGCATGGTTAGACACGCTGAATGGGCTGAAATAGACCTCGCTGGCAAGGTCTGGCGGGTGCCTGCTGAGAAGATGAAAACGCGGGTAGCGCACGATGTACCATTATCGAAGCAGGCTGTTAATGCACTCACTGAGCTGCAAAGAGTCACTGGTCGGAGCCGCTGGGTTTTCCCTGGTGTTGGCAGCAAGAACCCAGTCATTTCAGAAAACACCATTAACAAAGTTTTTGCAGGCATCGGCTACAAGGGTCGAATGGTCGGACATGGATCACGACATACAGCATCCACGTTGCTGAATGAGCACAAAGATGAACATGGTTTTTCAAGTGATTGGATTGAGGCGCAGCTTGCTCACGCTAAGGCAGGTGTGAAGGGTGTCTACGATCAAGCCAGATATTTCAAGAGCCGCCAAAAGATGATGAACTGGTATGCCGATTATCTGGAGATGCTGGAGCAAAAGGAAGTGGACGAAAGAGACCATAGACTCAAGACTGCTTAGAATTATTTTGCATATTAAAAGGGGCTTTTATGCCCCTTTTTTTGTGTCTGGCTCTTGAGTTTTGGCTTTAAGTCATTGAAAAATAAGAAATTCCTGTTTTTACTGTATAACAAAAGTTGTACTTTGTACCACATAAGTTATTGATTTGCAAGTATTTTTATTTGACCGGATTATTTCAGGTGGTTAAATTCATACCACCACTAAATAACTGGAGTAAACAGAATGAACCTTGAGAGACAGTTAATCCGCAAGCACAGACTTTGCAAAATGCTGGATATGACCGCTGAGGGTCTGGGCAAGTTAATCGCAAGAGATGAATCATTCCCGCGTCCGATCAAGCTGGGCAACACACGCGGCGCGGCGGTTGTGTTTGATCTGGTAGAGGTCAACAACTGGTTAGAAGGGAATCGTTGTGGGAGTGCAG
>NZ_JACUUA010000105.1 GCF_014859565.1 Marinospirillum sp.
CCAAAATTACCGACTGTGGCAACCCGGATTTTGTCATCACCCGCAAAGGAGTACCGATTGGCTATATCGAAGCCAAGGATGTGGGCAAAAACCTTAACCACAAAATCTATAAAGAGCAATTCACTCGCTACAAAAAAGCTCTCGACAACCTGATAATCACTGACTATGTGTGGTTTCAGTTTTTTGTACAAGGTGAGATGGTCGCAGAAATAAAACTTGGTGAACTCGAAAACAACTTCATCACGATCTCACACAACAGCATCACCAAATTTGAAAACCTGATTCAGGATTTTGCCGTCACAGTCACGCAGGCAATCAAAAATCCAGGCAAGCTCGCCGAACTTATGGCCGGTAAAGCCCGGTTGCTGGAAAGTATTTTATATGAAGCACTACAAGCAGACCTGAACAATGAGAACCAAAACGAGCTAAGTGCCATTCGGATCGGCTCCCTTTTCCTCTAGATGGGCTTCGCGCACGGCCAAGATTTCTGGCAAGCAGCGCTCAAAATGCTTAACCAGCTCTGGATCAAAATGTCGACCCGATTGCTCTTTTATAAAATTCAACGCGTCCTCTATTGCCCAAGCTTTTTTGTAGGGGCGTGAAGAGGTGAGAGCATCAAAAACATCAGCAAGAGCAGTGATACGCCCGGACAGAGGAATGGCTTCACCCACTAGCCCCTTGGGGTAACCACTGCCATCCCATTTTTCATGATGAGTTTCAGCAATTTCTCGTGCCAGGGAAAGCAGTTCGGATTCATCACCGTCCAGCAGTGTGGCACCAATTCGGGCATGATCTTGCATGATTTGATATTCATCGGGTGCGAGCTTGCCTGGCTTCAGCAGGATGTAATCGGGAATACCAATCTTGCCCAGATCATGCATGGGGCTGGCATTGAGTAACAGCTCACATTCAGAATTACTCCATCCCAGGCTACGAGCTAGAATGGCAGCATATTTACTCATTCTCACTACATGTAATCCTGTTTCGTTATCACGAAACTCAGCTGCACGACCCAAACGACGGATGACTTGTAAACGTGTGGAATCCAGCTCACGGGTACGCTCTGCGACCTTTTGCTCCAATAGCGCATTCTGTTCATGCATCATCCGGTGAGCTAGGTGCACCTCCAGCAAATTGCGTACTCGCATCAGCAGTTCATTGCGATCAAAAGGCTTGCTGAGAAAGTCCCTTGCACCTCCATCGAGTGCTCGCAGCATATATTCACGCTGGTGCTGTGCAGTCAGAATCAGGATGGGGGGCATTAGGACATCTTGTAAGGCTTTGAGCTGATCCATGACCGCATAACCATCCAGGTGTGGCATGTTGATATCCAATAGGATCAGGTCAGGACGTTGCTGCTGGTAAGCCGATATAACTTCTCGCGGGTCTTTAATCTCGACCAGATTATTATAACCCTGCCCTGAAAGCATTTTACGCAGTAGTTTTAGATTGGCTGGTTCATCATCCACCAGCAATATCCGGCTGTTATTCAGTAAATAGGTGTCAGTCATTTTTTGCTTCCTCTTCAGCAACACCATCTTTAGCAACTGGTATAGGCTGACCGGTCATCTTTACGCACACGTTTTTTCAGGAGAGTCCAGCAGTCAGGTCAGCCTTGATATCGTTTATATCTTCCAGACCAACAGCAATACGCACCAGACCATCGGTAATTCCGGCAGCCAGTCGTGCTTCTGGAGCCACACGGGCGTGAGTGGTGCTGGCAGGATGAGTGATGGTGGTTTTAGCATCACCCAGATTGGCGGTGATGGACAACATGCGGGTACCATCAATCACTTTCCAGGCAGCAGCCTTGCCACCGCTCATTTCAAAAGATAATACCCCACCAAAACGGCGCATCTGTTTTTTGGCCAGCTCGTGCTGAGGATGGCTGGGTAAACCGGAATAATGCACACGGGCAACACCGGGCTGTTGTTCCAGCCACTGAGCCAGTTCCAGTGCGTTGGCAGAATGAGCATCCATACGCAGACGCAGGGTTTCCAGCCCTTTCAGGAACACCCAGGCATTAAAAGGACTCATACAGGGGCCGGCGGTACGCACCACACCAAAGACTTCTGCCATATCCTTGTGGTTACCCACCACAGCACCACCCACCATCCGCCCCTGACCATCCAGATACTTGGTGGCTGAATGCACCACAATATCGGCGCCCAGCTGTAATGGCAGTTGTAGTGCCGGGGTACAGAAGCAGTTATCCACTACCAAGCGCAGACCCTTGCTGTGTGCCAGCTCGGCCAGTGCCGCTATATCGGCAATTTCACACAGGGGGTTGGAGGGGGTTTCAGCAAAAAACAAACGGGTGCGATCGTTACAGGCTGCATCCCAGGCACTCACATTCTGCAATTCAACAAAATGGGTAGTGATGCCAAAACGACTCATCATGCGGCTGAACAGCCCCACGGTGGAGCCGAATACACTGCGCGAGCAAACAATTTCATCACCCTGCTGCAGAAATGCCAGGCATACCGACAGGATGGCTGCCATGCCGGAGCTGGTGGCAACTGCACGATCACCCCCTTCCAGTGCGGCCAGACGCTCTTCAAAACAACGCACGGTGGGATTAGTGAAACGTGAATAAATATTGTGTTCGCCGGTTTCGTTGGCAAAACACTCAGCAGCATGCGCAGCCGACTCAAACACATAGCTGGAGGTGGTAAAAATCGGCTCGGCATGTTCCCGTTCAGCCGTGCGGCGCTGTCCGGTGCGTAATGCCAGGGTATCTAGTCCCCAATGATTGTTATCGGTCATAGCAGGCTTACTCCACTTCTGCTGAAATATCGTTGTGCAGCTCAATGGCACCATTTTCGGCGCTGCTGCCATTTTTGGCGGCATCATTACGCTGGGCTTCCAGTCGATCCAGATAAGCCATATCAATACCACCCGTCATGTAGTTGCCATCAAACACTGAGCAATCGAAGCGTGCCACTGCGGGGTTCAACTCCTTGCAGGCATCGATCAGGTCATCCAGATTCTGGTAAATCAACCAGTCAGCACCAATCAGTTCTGCCACTTGTTCTTCGGTACGATCATGGGCTATCAGCTCTCTGGCTGCCGGCATGTCGATGCCGTACACATTGGGATAACGCACGGGCGGTGCAGCGGAAGCAAAGTAGACCTTACGAGCGCCGGCATCCCGCGCCATCATGATGATTTCGTTACAGGTGGTGCCACGCACAATGGAGTCATCCACCAGCAGCACGTTTTTGTCCTTGAACTCCATGCCTATGGCATTCAATTTCTGGCGTACGGATTTTTTACGCAGGGTCTGACCCGGCATGATAAAGGTACGACCGATGTAACGGTTTTTGATAAAACCTTCGCGGTAGGTCACACCCAGATGCTGTGCCAGTTCCAGTGCTGAAGTACGGCTGGTGTCAGGAATCGGGATCACCACGTCGATGTCGTGATCCGGTTTGATACGACGGATTTTTGCAGCCAGTTTTTCACCCATCTGCATCCGGGCATGATAAATGTTGATGCCATCCATGATAGAATCCGGACGCGCCAGATAGACATGCTCAAAAATGCAGGGAGTCAGTTCAGCATTGGTTGCACAGACACGAGTATGCAATTCACCCTGCATATTGATAAAAATCGCCTCACCGGGTGCCAGATCACGGATCAGTTCAAATCCGGCGACATCCAGCGCCACACTCTCGGAAGCAATCATGTACTCGGTGCCCTGAGGAGTCTGGCGCTGCCCGTAAACAATCGGGCGAATGGCATGGGGGTCGCGGAAACCGACCAGACCATAACCACTGATCATGGCCACCGCTGCATAACCACCCTCACAGCGCTGATACACACGCGTAATGGCAGAAAAAATGTCATCTTCGGTCAGGGTCATGCCCTGCTTGCCCAGTTCATGAGCAAAAATGTTCAGCAATACTTCCGAATCAGAGTTGGTGTTGATGTGGCGCAAATCGGTACGGAACAGCTCTTCCGTCAGGGTTTCAGAGTTGGTGAGATTGCCGTTGTGCGCCAGGGCAATACCATAAGGCGAGTTGACATAAAAGGGCTGGGATTCAGCTTCACTGGAGCTGCCTGCCGTGGGATAACGCACATGACCAATGCCCATGGTGCCGATCAGGCGCTTCATGTGGCGGGTACGAAACACATCCCGAACCAGTCCATTACTCTTGCGCAGAAAAAAGCGACCCCGATCACAGGTCATGATACCGGCGGCATCCTGCCCGCGATGCTGTAAAACGGTCAAACTGTCAAACAACAACTGATTGACCGGCTCGTGAGCCATAATACCTGCTATTCCACACATGAAGCATTCACCTATTTGTGCTGATGTAATCATCTAAATGACCGGCAGACCAGTCACGGATTTGTTCTAGATACGGTAGCAGCATCGACTGCTGCCAAAGTGCATGATGACGCAGGTCGGTCAGGCTGGTTACCGACACGACCAGAACCACAATAATCAATCCACGCAAAACACCAAACACCACCCCAAGCAAACGATCAATGGTGCCCAGCCCTACTTTCTGAACCAGTGTGCCAAAAGCAGAAGACACCACCTTGCTGGCCAGTAACACCACAATTGTGATGGCAATATAAGCAGCTGCCAGCTGTATTCCGGGGTCACTCAACAGGGAAGAAAAAACCGGAGCCACCTGCTGACCCAGCATTCGGGCGGCCAGCAGTGCCAGTATCCAGCCCATAAAAGAAAGCAGCTGCTGTACAAAACCCTTCCAGAAGGCCAGCAGCGTTGAGGCCACAACAACCAGCAGTATCACCCAATCAACAGAATTCATTTATTTCCCCTATAACAACCCGGCTATTCATCCCGTGAAGGCAAGCTGCCCTGTGCTCTGGCTTCATGTTCAGGCACATAACGGGTCAGCAGTGTTTTTAATCCCATATCCTGCAGCAGGCGATCTTGATGCTCCCTACCCTGTTGCTGGTCGATATACGGACCTGCAAAAACCACCGCCATGCCATTAATTTTACGCCAGTAAGGGTGTAGCCCCTGCTGTTGCAAGCGCTCAACCAAACGACGGGCGTTGGCCGACTCACCAAAAGTGGCCACCTGAATGGCCCAGGCTTCCACACCACCATCCAGATCAATGCGCACCCCTGCAGCGGTCGGCTGCTGCTGGCGGGTCAGTTGTTGCTGTTCCTCTGCTGTCCAGGCCGACTTCACTTCCGGCTGCTGAGGTTCTTCCACCGCCACCTCAACCGGCTTGGGTGCTGGAGGGGTGACAATTTTATCAGAAATTGGTGCCGGTGGACGTTCTTCTTCCAGTACAAAAGGCAAAAATATAATCGCCAGAGCTATTAATGCTATGGCTCCAATCAGACGCTCTTTCACTCCGTACCGCATGACTGAGCCTCACTCTTCTGCATAATTTCCAGGATACCGGCCAGGGTAAAAAAAGAACCCATCACCAGTATTTCTTCACAACCAGCATTCAGCTGTGCCAAAGCCGTTTTGTACGCCTGCTGCACTTCGGCATCATCACAGACTGCCAATACCTCAGCACCCATTTCCTGCAACAGTAAGGCCAGTTTTTCCGGTTTTGCAGCCCTAGGTAATGGCAAGGCTGTGGTGATCCAGCCATCCACCAGTGGCAACAGGGGTTTGAGTGTTGCAGCCATGTCCTTGTCTGCCATCATACCGACCAGTGCCACACGCCGAACTTCACCCTGCTGCTGCAACTGTTTAGCCAGATACTCTGCTGCCTCAGGATTATGAGCAACGTCCAGTAGCCAGTAACCCGCATTCGCAGGGATACGCTGCATCCGACCCGTCAGCTGCGCTGTTGCCAACCCATCTGCAATAGCCTGACATTTAATGTCCTGGCAGGCCAGCAACAAGGCCTGTACTGCTGTGGCAGCATTGTCGTCAGGCAAGGAGTTCACCGGCAAATTATTCAAATACAATGGTTGGTGCTGCTTATCCTGACCACGCCAGTGCCAGTAGCCCTGCTGCGGCAGACTGCGAAAATAATGCTCACCCAGTTGAAAAACATCGGCGCCCAGTTTGGCTGCAGCTTTTTTTACACTATCCGGCAGCTGTTCACTGCCCAGTACCGCAGGGCAACCGGAGCGGAAAATACCGGCCTTTTCAGCACCGATCAGCTCCAGGGTATCCCCCAGATAATCCTGATGATCCAGCGCCACGGTTGTCAGCACTGCAACATCACAATCCACAATATTCACCGCATCCAGTCGGCCACCTAATCCCACTTCAAGTAACCAGAGTTCCAGCCCAGCATCCTGAAACAGCAGCAGACCGGCCAGAGTGGCAAATTCAAAATAACTCAGTGTAAGGGTTTGCTCCGGTGGCTGGCAGCGGGCTGCTTCAATTCGCTCAAAAGCATGAATAATGGCCGCGTCACTGACGGGCCTGCCGTTGATTTGAATGCGTTCGTTAAAGTGCAGAAAATGAGGAGAGGTATAACTGCCAACGGTTAATCCAGCAGCCAGCGCCATCGCCTGAGTCATTGCCAGAGTGGAGCCTTTACCATTGGTTCCGGCAAAGGTGATCACTCGGCAGGAACGGGAAGCAGCCGTCAGTGGCAGGTTCAGCCGCAAGGCAATTGCTTTGACACGCTCCAGACCCAGGTCAATTTCTCGTGAATGGAGCGTCTCAAGGTGTTTAAGCCAGGTGTCCAGTGTGCCGGAGGAATCCGGCAGATGTTCAGAGGTCACGAAACAATCAAGCTGCAGGTTGCTGGGTCATTTTTCGCAGCAGTCCACCCAGAGTATCGGCCATCTTGTGACGATGAATAATCATGTCCACAGTGCCGTGTGCCAGCAGAAACTCTGCGCGTTGAAAACCTTCCGGCAGTTTTTCGCGTACTGTCTGCTCAATCACTCGCGGACCAGCAAAACCACACAGGGCAAAAGGCTCGGAGACATTCAGGTCACCCAGCATCGCCAGTGAAGCAGATACACCACCGTACACTGGATCAGTCAGCACGGAAATATAGGGTACACCGGCTTGTTTCAGGCGCTCCAATGCAGCAGAGGTTTTGGCCATCTGCATCAGCGAGAAGAGGGCTTCCTGCATGCGTGCACCACCAGAAGCTGAAAAACAAACCAGTGGAATGCGCTCTTTTAATGCCAGTTCAGCAGCACGCGCAAATTTTTCACCCACCACGGAACCCATGGAGCCACCCATGAAGTTGAATTCAAACGCCACAGCAACCACTGCAATACCTGTCAGATTACCACGCATGGCAATCAAGGCATCTTTTTCACCTGTCTCCCGCTGCGCTGCAGCCAGACGATCTTTGTATTTTTTAGAGTCACGGAACTTCAAGCGATCCACCGGCTCCAGGTCAGCAAACAGTTCACTGGCCGTGCCCTTGTCGAGGAAGGACTCCAGACGCTTACGTGCCGTGATGCGCATATGGTGATCACACTTGGGGCAAACATGCTGGTTTTTTTCCAGTTCGGGACGATAAAGTGCCACGTCACACTTGGGACACTTACGCCACAGACCTTCCGGCACGTTGACTTTACGGTCACTCGTTTCAGAACGGATAATGGATGGAACAATTCGGTTTAACCAGCTCATAATAAACCCTGTAGCCTAAATTCAGTGTGTAGAGTTTAACCTAGGTGACGACTAGGATTGTAAGTTTTTCAGGCAGGCAGGTTATCCAGCGCCTTGCGCATATCACCCAATACCTGCTTAAGAGCCGCAGCAATTTTTTCCGGTTGATCCGCCAGCTCGGCCACTTTGCTGACCAGTGCACTGCCTACGATGACACCATCAGATACCGCACCCAGCGCTGCAGCAGTAGCGCCATCACGAATACCAAAACCCACGGCCAGCGGCAGATCGGTGATACCGGCAAATTCTGCCAGCCTTGCTGAGACACTGGCAACATCCAGCGTGGCCGATCCGGTAACACCCTTAAGGGACACGTAATACAGATAACCACTGCCCGCTGCACAGATTTTTTTGGCGCGTTCCAATGTGGTGGTGGGTGCCAGCAAAAAGATGGAGTCCAGATCAGCAGCTTTTAGCAATGCAGCAAACTCGACACCTTCTTCTGGTGGCAGATCAACCACCAGCACACCATCAACACCGGCCTCGGCTGCGGCTTTAACAAAACGCTCATAACCCAGGGCTTCAATCGGGTTCAGATAACCCATCAGCACCACAGGTGTTTTGCTGTTGGTTTTACGAAACTCTGTCACCATCGCCAGCACATCCACGGTGCGGGTATTGTGTTTCAGTGCCCGCTCACAGGCTTTCTGGATCACCGGGCCATCGGCCATCGGGTCAGAAAAAGGCACACCCAGCTCAAGAATATCCGCACCGGCTTCCACCAGAGCGTGCATTAAACCCAGCGTATAATCCGGGTGAGGGTCACCGGCGGTGATGTAAGGAATCAGCGCCTTGCGTCCATCTTGTTTCAAGGTAGCAAAGGTGTGTTGAATACGGCTCATGTTTGTCTCCGTCAGGCGCGATTAAAGGGTGATGCCTTGCAGGCGGGCTACGGTCATGATGTCTTTATCACCACGTCCTGACAGGTTCACCAGCAGATGCTGATCTGGTTTCATGGTTGGTGCCAGACGCTTGGCAAAGGCCAGAGCATGGCTGGACTCCAGCGCCGGGATAATGCCTTCAAACGCGCAGAGGTCATTAAACGCATCCATCACCTGAGTATCGGTGGCCACCTCGTACTTCACCCGTCCGATGTCTTTCAGATAAGCGTGTTCCGGCCCTACGCCGGGATAATCCAGACCGGCAGAAATCGAATGGGTTTCAATGATCTGACCGGCATCATCTTCCATCAGATAGGTACGGTTGCCGTGTAATACACCAGGGCGACCGTCATTCAGCGGAGCGGCATGACGACCGGTTTCCAGTCCATCACCACCGGCTTCCACACCGTACATGGCCACTTCATCATCGGTCAGGAAAGGATAAAACAGACCCATGGCATTGGAGCCGCCGCCCACACAGGCAATCAGGGCATCTGGCAAACGACCGATTTGTTTGAGTGATTGCTCACGCGCTTCACGCCCAGCGACCGAGTTAAAATCACGCACCAACTTGGGGTAAGGATGCGGACCAGCCACCGTGCCAATGATGTAAAAGGTGTCATCCACGTTGGTGACCCAGTCACGCAGAGCTTCATTCATGGCATCCTTGAGGGTTTTTGAGCCGGAAGTGACCGGAATCACCTCTGCACCCAGCAGTTTCATGCGATACACATTAGGTGCCTGACGTTGTACGTCTTCTGCACCCATATACACTTGGCACTTGAGTCCCAGGCGGGCAGCCACAGTGGCCGTAGCCACACCATGCTGACCGGCACCGGTTTCTGCAATCACCCGCGGTTTACCGGAATACTTGGCCAGCAGTGCCTGACCCACGGTGTTATTCACCTTGTGGGCACCGGTATGGTTCAGGTCTTCACGTTTTAGCCAGATCTGTGCACCACCCAGATGTTTAGACCAGCGCTCAGCATGATAAAGAGGGGAAGGACGACCCACATAAAACGCCAGATCCCGATCAAACTCGGCCTGAAAGGCCGGATCAGCACTTAAACGAGTGTACTGTTCATCCAGCTGCTCCAGTGCAAAACTCAGGGTTTCCGAGACAAAGCGACCACCATAAGGACCAAAGTGGCCTCTGGCATCCGGCAGGTTTAGCAATTCAGCATATTTGGTCACGCTTGATACCCCTTAACTTCTGACCGCCTTGAGGAAGGCATGAATTTTTGTTGGGCATTTTATACCCCGGCTGCTCTCAACTCCACCGGAAACATCCACCGCATAAGGGCGAGTGATGCGGATAGCTTGTGTAACATTGTCCGGCGTCAGTCCACCGGCAAGAATCCAATAATGCTGCTCACTGGCAGGAAAACGTTGCCAATCAAAAACCTCGCCTGTACCACCCGGCATTCCAGGCGTATAAGCATCCAGCAAAAACCCCCGTGCTGTAGGCCACTGATCAGCCGCCAGTTCTGGATCAAATCCGGGTTTCATACGCAAGGCTTTGATATATGGGCGACCAAAAGACGTACACAAACTTTCCGGTTCATCGCCATGGAACTGTAACAGATCCAGCGGCACCTGTTGCAGTACCTCCTGCACCCATTCAGGTTCCGGATCAACAAACAAACCCACACTCATCACAAAAGGTGGTAAATGCTGAATCAAATCAGCGGCTTGGCTGGGTGTCACCGCTCTGGGGCTGGGCGGATAAAATACCAGCCCAAGTGCATCAGCGCCTGCCGTGACAGCAGCAGCCACGTCTTCATGTCGCGTCAAACCACAGATTTTGGTACGAACTCTTACTTTAGCTGCATTGCTATTCATGCTGGTTTCCGATCAGGTTTTTGCAGGTCGGGTACGGGTCAGATCACTGCGGTGCCACTGAGGTAAAAACTCAGGGTAAGGATCATCCGGTTGTTCGTTGGTCAGCAGCTGCATAAAGTGCGGCCCCAGAGGCTCCAACGGCAAACCAAAATGCTGAGGGTAAAGTACCGCCACCAAGTACAGGCCATTGGCTGGTGCCGTAATACCAGCAACCTCTCGGACACCCTGCTGCAGCAGTTCAGCAATCCACTCTACCGGGCGTTCACCCTGCCCGACTTCCAGCAACGCACCCACAATGTTGCGCACCATGTGGTGCAAAAAAGCATTGGCCTGAATATCCACCACAATCAACAAGCCACGTCGATACACACGAATAAAGTGCATGTGCCGCCAAGGGGTGCGGGACTGACAACGCACAGAACGGAATGCAGAAAAATCTTTTTCACCAACAAGCTGCTGGGCTGCAAGTTGCATTTTTTCGGCATCCAGCGGTTGATTCCACCAGGTCATCTGATCAAACATTTGTGCCGGTGGTGTGCGGTGATTGTACAGAATATAACGATAACGCCGCGCCAGCGCAGAGTGACGAGCATGAAAATCATAAGGAACGGCTTGCGACCAGCATACACGAATATCTGCTGGTAAGTGATTGTTGGCTCCAAACACCCAAGCTTTGGAAGGGCGGGCGGCGGTGGTTTCAAAATGCACCACTTGCCCACTGCCATGAACACCTGCATCAGTTCGACCGGCACACATTACCGATACCGGCTCAAGAGCAATACGGGCCAGGGCTTTTTCCAGCAGAGGCTGGATGCTGGCAACTCCTGTCTGCTGGGTCTGCCAGCCTCGGTAACGACTACCCAGATACTCCACACCCAGCGCCATGCGACCGGGTGTGGCATTATCAGCAGGAAACAGCGCAAAAGGATCAGTCAGCGCCATGTCAGCCTGTCAAAGTCTCCAGTATCTGCTGAGCAGTAGCCCGCAGATCAGCATCACCTTCACGGATGACCTTGTCCAGCAACTCGCGCGCACCAGCCTTGTCACCCATCTCGATGTAGGCTGTAGCCAGATCCAGTTGGGTAGTCAAATCACCTTCTGTACCACCAATATCCAAATCGTCAAGGTCACCCAGATTACCCAGATCGGACAAATCCAGCGGATCATTATTCTTAGTGGCGGATGCTTCATCCAGATCCGCTGTCAAACTTTCCAGTTCTGACAGGTCAGAACTCAGTGCTGCCAGCTCTTCAGTCACACCCGGTGCTTGTTTTTGCTCAACCTCATCTTGCTCTTCAGTTTTCCGAATATCATCCAGCTCCAGACTATCCAGCGCTGACATAAAGTCATCTGCATCAGACTTGTAATCGACCGGCTCAAAATCATTGGACACACCAAAATCATCATCCAGCTCATTGGCTTCAATCGGCTT
>NZ_JACUUA010000106.1 GCF_014859565.1 Marinospirillum sp.
ATGAAGAATCAGATTAACTAAATATTTATTTAAGGACAAATATGAAATCGCTTGCACTCTCGCTCTGCTTTCTTTTAATTTTGGTATCAAGCCCCTCACAGGCTATGACTAAGTTGATCGGTAAGGGGTATTGCTCTATCCGGCATCCGGTGGAGATGATGACAACTACTCGGCAAACCACCTGTGAATCTCAGCATGTCATCCAGCAGCAGTTAGGCGGGAATGATACAAACAATACGATCTGGATTAGTGCTACTGAGCATGATTATCTGGATCGCTCGGCTGACAGGCCGTGGGAGTCCGAGCGTCCTTGGTTTAATTTTGGTGATGAGAATTTAGAGCGTGCTTATATGCAGGGGGTCTATGCTCGTGGCTTCCATTTCATAATATATGATCATCATGGTAATGGTGTACCTACGTTATTTGCATGGGATGGAGCTTCACACTTCACTTACGCGACTGCAGCTACGTTCAACTCTATCACCAAAGAGTTGAGCTACCTTGGATATCAAATTGAACGAATGAAAAAAGGGCAGTCCACGCAGTTTGTTGATACTGTAATTGGGATTGCATTCAATTTGATAGAGCTCTTCTTCGGGATTATATACAGTATTGTAGGTGTTGTTGTTGGGACTATATTTAACCCTATTGATACCATTTTTAATGTTCCGGGTGCCGTATTGATTTCGGTTGAGGCAGTGGTTGAAGGGGTTGCAAATACACTCAGTGACATCATTGCTGTAGCCACGCTTGGGTATGTTAATATTTAATTGTCTGTGTATTGGGTGGTTCAGTGAAAAATACCAAGCAGCGTGCTCTTGCTATACTGCAAACTAGGCTCGCTCTTGGGTTTGATGGTTGAGTGTTAGACTGAAAATTCGTAGGTGTGTGACGTATGTCAGTATTGAGTTTCATGCCTTTGGCTCTTCTAGCCCCCGTCTGAACTGCTCATCCGCAGGACAGCCCCATTTGGCTGCTGGCAACGTCGCCAGGCAGGCGGGTGACAGCCAGCAGCCAAATGGGATAGCTGCAGTAGCTGGGCTGCCAATGCAGCCGAGCTACTGTGAGCAGTGCGGTATTAGTATGGGTATAGAATTGGTAGCTCGACGGATATTCTGGGTTTTGCATCGCCAAGATAATTGTTTTTAACTGTGATTTTTTTGTTGTCATTCAGCATTCTTATTAATTCCTCTGGTTCTGCTCCGCGCTTAAAATGACCGATTATTTCCATTAGGCTGTCGAGGTCGGCAGGCTGCATTTTAGTGTGATTAACGAGCAGGTGGATAGTGTAAATTGAATTAAGTTTCAATTTATTCAGGTTGATGTTTTTTTCTTTTTTTGATTTTATTGGACTGTTCCCTAGAATTTCATCTAACCTCTGATGGTGATTCTGCAAGTCAAGAAGCATACCTGCTATGGGGCTTGGGCAGATTATAGCGGGTTGGTCGATTGACAAGTAACGACCTGTTTTTTTAATTTCTGTGTTTTCATCATCTCCAGTGCTTTTGCTGCTCTGTTTATCATGGTATTTTCTGCTTAAAGGCAACTCTACTGTTATTATCTCCCCGTTAAATAATGTTAGGATGTAGGCTAACCCTTGAAGCATGCGCTGTCTGTCTGCCTCGCCTCTTCCAGGGTTGCTAAAACTATCTGATTCAAGGTTCACTTTGTCATAGCGTTGCTCAACAAGTCCGGATATAGGTGCCTTTAGTCTTTCCGCAATGCTTTTAGCGCAAACCTTTGTCTCAGAGTTTTCTTTAATTCGAAAATTACTGCCTTGAAAGAAATAGTATTTGTTTTCTCTGAGGACATCTTCAATAGCTATTTGCTTGGCAAGAAGCTCTATGCAGCTTTCTTCCGTGATCTTGCTTGCTGTTTTGTTTTTTTTCTTGAACTCTTCATAATCTTCTTCTTTGAAAATATGAAAGAAGTCAGATATGTCGAATGTTTTAATTGCTGATATAAATGTAGATGGCTTGTCCTTTGTTGTCTTTATATTGGCATGGCGCAGCAGAAAAAATGCAGTATAAAGCCTTAAGCAGTATTCTGATTTTTGTATATCATCCAGATTTTCGAACTCACTGACATGGTAGTGCTTCCATTGAGTTTGGAATTTATCCATTAATTCTTCTTTTGAATTTATTTTCGAGGCTGAATGAGGTAAAAGAACCGTAATCCGCTTTGTTTTATATGATGCTTGCCCTTTAGGAGGAAGTATTTTGTTTGTAATTTCTTCCAGTGTGTCTTTATTTACCGTGTGCAGGTAGTGCTGGTTTTCTCGATCAAGTTCATTATTACTTTTTATGAAGTTTATCGTAAGATCATTTTCGATTTTTTTTAATCCAAAAAAATATTGAGGGGTGTTGGTGGTGTCAAAAGTTTCCGAACCATCTTTACATTCGAAAAGTGCGCTTTGGTGTTTGATTAGCTCTAATGTGTTTTTGTTGATTTGAGATCCAATCAAAAGGTCTCTTATCATTATTAGTTTTTTAATGTCATTGTTAAGCATAGCAGTAAAACCCCATGATTTATCTCTCTGTATTTCTGGTCAATCTTGCAGGTAGAGTCTACTACGATATGGAACTATGTTGGCGGTGTGATAAAGTCCCCCACTTTGCCAGCCTATCACCAGTCGGTAATAAAAAATACGTTTTAATCCATCCTCTTAACTCATTGACTGTGTAAGGGGTACTGATGAAAACCGTTCCTTTAACCAAGAAAGGCATAGAACTAGCTGTAGCGATTGATGGTAAGCCCACTGAGTACAAGGTCGAAGGTGATGCCCGTCTCAGGGTGTATTCAACTCCACACTCTACCACACTGGGAGTCAAGCTAAATGCTTTCAACAAACGGTTCCACAAGCGCTTAGGCCGCTATCCTGAAGTTAGCTTGACCCAGTTCAAGCAAATGGCGGAAGCCTACATTCAGGACATTAACTTATCGTATGGCCTGTTGGGTTCTAATATCAGTGTCACTCAACTCTTTGACACACACTACAAGCCACGTATCCAGGCAAGGAAATCTACTTACAAGGAAGACATTTCAAAGTTTGATCGAGTAATCAGACATGAGATCGGTTCTTTATCTCTCAAGGAAGTCAGATCTTACCATCTGGAGCGGGTTCTGGATAAGCTACGTTCGAAAGGGGTAAAGCCTGCAACGATTAATCGCTACCGATCACTCATGCATGCTCTATTCAAGTACGCGCACCAGAATGGTTTGATTAACTATAACCCTTGCTCTGTCATACAGCGGGAGCGGGAAAATAACATCATTGAACGCTACCTGTCTGAAGCGGAGGGGGTAGCCTTTATAAATGCCTGCTTGCTAGAAATGAATAATCCCGGTGTACAGGCGCTGATGTTTTCTTACTTTACTGGGCTGCGCATTAAAAATGCCAGAACGCTCAGGCGCGAACATCTGGCTGATGACTTGTCTTCAATCACTTTGCTGACTAAGTCTGGTAAGAACCAGACATTTCCCCTGTCAGTATTTGCTCAAGAAGTCATCAAGCACGCCTTGTCGATGAGTGGTGGTGAGTATGTATTTCCATCCCCTCTGAACCCTTTAAACCCTGTTAGCTACCCCCGTGCAGTAATGCAGCGCATCTGCAAACGGGCTGGCATAGCGGTCAAGGGTATAGAAGTTGAAGTCCAGCCTGGCTTTTCCCGTAAGCCCGTTAGTATTCATAGTCTGCGCAAGACTTTTAGCAACCGGATTATGGCTGAGACTGGCAGTATCTATGCTTGCTGTGAGCTGCTAGGTCATAGCTCTGTTGAGGTTACTCGTCGTTACCTTTCTATCAGTCAGGAGGAGCAGCAGGCTGTGGTCAATGCGGCGTTTTCTGCACATTCTGTTTGACTTCATGTACCTATAGTTATTGGAAGGGCACAGGCTTAAAGACGGTGCCCCCCTATCCTGCTCTATCCATCATCACTGGGTTTGGTTGTGCTCTTCTTGATCCGATAAACCTGTGCAATCTGCATTGTTAATTAGTGCATCAGCTTCTGAAACCTGCCACCCAAGTAAGTTACCCCACTTTGCCAGAAATGGCACGTTGTCATGGTTTTCAGGTGATTACTATCTGACTTTCAGTGGAGAGCTACCTGAAAACAGGTGGCTGGAATGGGTGAAGGCATATTTTTTTGAAGTTCCCCACTTTGCCAGTAATCCGGCCATTGGAAACAGGATAAGTCTATACAGTTGCACCATCAACCAAGCGAATAACGAGGTCGCGTGATGCTAGAGCAATATGAAGAACTGATGACGAAGTGCGAAGTGGCACGAGTCCTACGAATTTCTTTGAACACCTTGAATACATGGTGCTCAAGAAACCCCCGGCAGCTTCCACCCTTCATAAAGTTAGGGTCTGCCAAAAACTCAGTGATCCGGTTCAGGAAGAGAGACGTGATCAACTTCATTGATAAATAAGGTGAGATTTATGAGTAAGTCTACTAATGCAGTAACTAAAGCAACCGATGAGCAAAAAAAAGAGCCAGCGACCATGACTGGAAGTGACTCCCAGACTTCTCATCAGACAACTGAGGCGCAAAAGTTTGCCGACCCGCGTGCCTCAAAAAACAACCCCCCGTTAAAAAGTAACAGGAGTAGCTCGATGAAAAAGCCCGATTCACAGTTTATCAGTGTTAGTGGTACATTAATCAACAGTAACAGTGTTGCTGGTGCGATTGTTGTTAACTCCCCTGATAAGCCTGCTGTCATTTTACTAGATAAGACAGGTCGAAGACCCGGATGGATGTACCATGAAAACCTTGAGCAAGCAGTTGAAATGTTCAATGCTGTTGTCTACCAAATGCCCAAGGTGGCTGACACCCTTTACATCCAAGATCGTGCGGTTATCCCGTTCGAGTTCATTAGCAGGGTGACAACCTGCCTAATCCAGAATAGGGATTTTCTGGTGGTCGATGGTCATTATGGTCGGTCGTTGTTGATGTTTGATTCAGAACTCTACGATGAACTGGATGTTCTTCAAGATGAGATTATGGCTATTCTGATGCGCCAAGTGCCCAATAAAATGATCTGCGTTTCCAGTGAATAACCCCTTCTTTTAACCCGTAAGCAGTGTCTGCCATTGGCAGGTGCTGCTTTTTTTATGGGAGTATTACAAATGATTAGCGTTAAAGAAAAGGGTGGCGATCTGGACACGACCTGCCCCAGTATCAGTACAGAAGACCCGTGGGCTCAGCTATGGCCTACTGAAGTGTCAGGTTATAGTGAACGTTTTGGTGTCCCACCAGCGGCTGCCACCACTGAGGAAGTTGTAGAAGCATCCGGCCTGTGGGATGACATGATTCCTACTCCTTCCTCTGATGCTGTTGCCGAGGACTGGGTAATTATCGGTGTGGATACCGAATACGTGGCGCTGACTGACACCACGCTTCATATTTTAAGTTACCAGTACTGCTTGATTACACCTGCTGGTCAAAGTCACTCTGGAATCATTTATACCCCGTCAGCTCGTAAAAATGATCGGGTAAAGCTTGATGACTTTCTGGGTCAGGCGATAGAAGATGCTTTTCAGGCGGGTGTGATAAAACGCTACCCTGCTCATGTACATGTGGCCACTTTCTTTGCTAGGGCGGATCTGGCTCACTTTAGTCGAGTATTCAACACACTCAAAACCAACGTGCAATCGACCCGACGCACGATTGCTTCATTAAATGGAGATAACGGGTACGGGATTGACCTTAGTGAATTGCGGTCAAGGCACCTGAATAAAGCGAGTATGCCTATTCACGACCCAGATCTGATCGATCCTCAGCAGGTCAAAGTACGTTTTTATGACACCATGTTGCTCGTCCCTGCTGGTCGCAATCTGGATGCAGTGGGGCAGCTGCTGGGGTTACACAAAATCACTATTCCAGAGCCTTACAGCATTGAGCGCATGGATGAGTATCTGAAAGCTGATCAAGCGGGTTTTGAAGCCTATGCAATACGCGATGCTGAAATTCCAGCTAGGTATCTTCTTTGGATGATGGCGTTTGCTCAAGCCGTTGGCACGAGTCGTGTTCCAGCAACTATCGGTGGGTTGGCTGTATCGCTGTTCAGGCGGGGTTATATTGAAAAGTACTCCAGGGCACAACTCCTGCAAAGTTTTAATTTGACCGAGCAAAGCCGACTCTACTGGCCTAGAGATGATGGACTTGGTGGTGTGACTCCAAAAACCCAGGTCGTGCAGGTTCCCCATCCAGCGTATGCCGATTTTGAGCAACTTGCCGTCAACTGTTATCACGGTGGTTACAACATCAGCTTTGAGATGGGTCCTAGTGAAATCGATGAGTTTAACGACTTCGATATCCGGTCGGCTTACACCACGGCTCTACAGTCCATCAGACCCCTTGACTTCGACAACCTGCGTTATAGTACGCAGGTTGAGGATTATGTTGGTGATCAGCTGGGCTTGGCGTACATTAGCTTTCGGTTTCCGACTGACTGTCGTCATCCTAGCCTGCCGGTGCGCACGGATAAGCATGGATTGATCTACCCGCTTGCAGGGACAACGCACTGCACGCTGCATGAAATCGAGCTGGCTGTCACTATGGGTTGTGAAATCAGCGTCCACTACGGTTTCATCATACCTTGGGCATCAGATCATGCTGTCTTTGGCAGCTTCATGCAGTTGGTGCGTGAAAAACGTAATAGTCATGCAAAAGGCTCACTGGAAGAGCTGCTTTGGAAAGAGTTAGGAAACAGTGTGTATGGCAAGACTGCCCAGGGTTTAAGGGCAAAAACGGGGTTTGAGCTGCAATCAGGGTTGAGTAAGAAAATACCCCGATCAGCTATCACTCACCCTTTCTTTGCTGCTTACACCACTGGCGTTGTAAGAGCTTTACTGCATGAGCTAATCGCTTCCATTCCACCAGAACGTAATGTCACCTCAGCAACGACGGATGGTTTTCTGACCAATGCAACCTTAGACGAGATATCACTTGATGGCACTATGGCACAGCTTTTTATCGCCTGGCACCGTGAACTCGATCCTACAGCGGAATCCATTCTGGAATTAAAGCATGGAGCCAAGCAGGTGGTTGCCATGAAGACCCGTGGCCAGCTTACGGCGCTACGGCATGATAATGAAGCGATTGGCCCGGTTACAGCCAAGGCAGGAGTTAGGCCGCCGCGAGGTGTAAAAGACGGTAATGCTTATGTACTTGAGCTTTATTTGAATCGTCAGCCTGGTCAGTTGGTGGATGCCAGTCATCTGATCTCAACCCGTGAGCAGTTCACCTTGCAAAGTGACCTGATCATGAAGCGTAAAGAGCAGCGTCTATCGCTGGAGTTTGATTTTAAAAGGGATCTGGTTAACCCCGTCATACGAAAAGTCGGAGAGGTTGAGCATCTGGCCTGTAGTAGTGTGCCCTTCCGAACCGTAGAGGAGCAGAGCCGGGTTCGCTTGATGTTTGATAATTGGCGGCGTAATCACTGCCTGAAAACTCTTGGGGATTTTTATAGCTGGCAGGAGTATCGCTTGATGGCTGATGTTGTTCGTCACCTAAAGGAAAGTGGTAATGGAACTCTGCGTATCCAGCGTACAGACACCTTGGCAGGTCTCTATGCACGTCTTTTCTGTCGAGGGTACATGCAGGGTTATTGGGGCTTTCCAGACGTCAGTTGTCGCAGACCCTTGAGTAATAAATTCCTATCTGAGGCACTTGAAGAGGTCGAGGTATTTATCAAACCTGCCACGATCAGTCAGTCCAAAAACAGGCCGGTGATGGAAGGCGTCGTACCATATACCCCTCTATTACTGCCACTACTCAGAAAGCTGAAAGAACACTTTGCATCCTTTGACCCAGGCGTTTTGATCCGACCCCAAGACCGCCAGCCGCTGGATGCTGCTCTAAATCCAGCACCGTCATCATAAAATGGAACCTCATCCCTACGGGTCTTGTTTGACACAAGTCCGTAGGGGTATATAGGTAGGTTCTAGTGTCAAGAATGCCCTTATCTGGCTGTCCCCATCCTCATCCACCTGCCAACAGCCTGAAAAAGCGCTTTTTCAGCCCGGAAAAACCTGAACAAATAGTTAGAAGGCGCGTTCATCTACAAGCCAGACAGTTCAGGTACGAAAAATGAAAATACTGTTTTCCAACTATAAGGGCGGCGTCGGGAAGAGCTCCATTGCCTACAACATGACATTATTTGCAGGCTTTCACTACGTCACCAATGACACCACCATCCTTGATGACCCCGACACGATCCGCATCGAACCTCGATTGAAGCGGATTCCAAAAGAAATAAAATCACTGGGCAATGTTGTTTACGACTTCGGTGCCATGTCAACACAGGTAGACCCCAAAGTGACCCATGCGCTCAGCTTCTGTGATCTGGTGGTGATCCCGACACTGACCGATCAGCGAAGCATCCAGGCAACGATTGATTTTATTCAGTTCATCAAAGGTGCCGGCGTCCCCTATGTGGTGATCATCAACAATTACACCCAGCAGCAAAAATGCGAACGTGCAAGCAATGCGCTTCGTGCAGCGCTGGGTACTATTCGTATCATGCAGATCAAGCACACCACCTTGTTTGAGCGCGTTGCCGAACATGGACGGAATTGGTTGTATAACGTCCATGAGCGTAGGGGCTTAGCAAGGTTGATCAAGACCCGTGACCAGCATGATGCCATTTATCGTGAAATTCTTGCATTAGGAGGTGTCGATGTTGCAGACTCTTGATGAAATCGAACGATCGATAGGAGGTAGGCCTCGCCAGGCTCAGCAGAAAGTCCGCCTGAGTGTCTACTTATTGCCTGCTGAAGCACTGGATATCAGGGAAAGGGCCGAACGACAGGGACTGAGTACCAGCATGCTGCTGCGTCTCCTAGTCCTTGAGCATGTGAGCAGAAACACCCAGTAGTCCAATGACCAAACCTCGAAATCGGGGTTTGGTCCTATAAAATGCTGTTTTTAATTCGGTGATTATCTAGACAATTCTTATTAAGTATGGTTATCTATTGGAATATGAGTGAGTAATCTTGATAGTCGGAGCTAGCATGGAAGAAAAGTCTTTTTTTAGTAAGATAAGTAATCCTCATGAGGTGATAACTGCAATTAGTGAGGCTGGAAGAACATTTCCAGAGTTTATGCAGCAAAGGGTTGGTGATTACAAAGAAGACATAAAGCTTTTCTCTGAGCTGACGCTTGGTTGCGAAAGCTCTGCTGAGCTTCTAGAAAAAATCCGCATCCCCAAAGTTTATAGTAAAAAAACACAGATGACCTTGCTTAAGCTTTTTAGAAGATGTGTAAGCCCCGTTTGTGATACAGAGGCAACTAAAAAAATACAAGCTAATCCGACTTCGCTTTTTATAAATAACTATGGGTACACATTTAAGCCGATTTCTGATTTGAAGCGACAGTTTTCAACGCTCAGTGAAACTGATTACTCTGTTTTGAGTGCCCTTCTTGGCGAGTATGATAAACGGGGTGAGCAGGGGTATATTCTGACTGATATATTTTTTAATTGGGTAGAGGAAAACTTGGGCGGTAAGGTGGTTATTGAAGGTCCGCGTGGTGCCGGTAAAGATATCCAGTTATCTGATGTTTTTAAAGATTTCACACATGATTATCCCTGCGATTTTATAATAAAGGATAGGTCTACAAAAGAAGTTAAGGCTGTTGGTTTTGCTAGATATGACAGTACACGAGGAGGTGCTCAGTCAGATGATCGAACAGGCGGAAATAGTGATAAAGTTAGTAAGGCTGCAAGCTTTTGCCTGCAGTCAGGAAATCAGTTTAAAGTAATATTTTTAGCTGATGGTCCTGGCTTAGCTCACGGAGACACTTGGGCTGAAGCATGCAATCTAGATAATCAGTGGAATGGTAATGTTCGTGTTACCACCCTAAAAACAGCTGTAGAGCGACTAACTCTTGACTGGTTATACAGCTGACTTAGAGTGGCTGGATTTTTTTATAAGATGGTATTATGTGTTCGAAATTTCATTAACCAGATTTTTATGCTTCAGGTAAACATCATTGTCTACTACAAAGTTTAACGCATTACTGTCGAGAGCGTCCTCCCGTTTGAATGCACCTTGACCGGTATCCTTGCTTTTGTTTACATAATCCCCCATTCGCTCTAAACCATATTTTAGGCGTTTTATGGTTGCCTTTGCAGCAGTGAATGATTGATCAATACCAATCCAATGCCTATCTAAGTCTCTTGCGGCGTGTATTGTTGTGCCAGAACCGCAGAATGGGTCGAGTACAATGTCACCCTCATTTGTTGATGCTTGTACTATCATTTTTAGCATTTCTAAGTTCTTTTCTGTTGGGTACCCTGTAATCATCTTGCTTTGATGATGGGCGTCTTTATATTGGCACCAAACATCTGTAATGGGTACAGCCTTATTTTTTTCTAAATATATTTTTCGTCTTGGGTTTCCCGTTTTAGACCAGTGGATCTCTCCGTTTTTATCAAACTCATCTAGCTTGGCGGGAGTGAACTGCCAATGCTTTCCTGGTGGTGGTAACATACCCCTCCACTCTTTGCCAGTTTCACCATTTCTAGTACCAGGTGCGTGGATAGGAACGAGTTTATATCTGCCTTTATTATCTGACTTGGGATACTCTTTTTCAATCCATTGCTCGGTCGCTGGTGTTTTGGGTTGGTTGAATATCCATTTACTTGACTTGCTGTAAAATAAAATATAGTCATGCAGGTTTGGATATTGCTTTCTTGTTGAGTTTTTGGAACTGCACTTTCTTCTTGTTATGAGGTTTCTAAAGTTTTCTGGGCCAAAGACTTCGTCCATGATTATTTTTAGATGGAAGAGCATTTGGTGTCCGATGTGGATATATATGCTGCCGTCACTTGATAGTAGCTCTCGCATAATTATCAATCTTCGGCGGATCATTTCAACCCATGAGGCTGTTCCAAATGAGTCTTGATAAGCGTGCTCAAGGTTCCTTGATTGAAAGTCCATACCCGTACCATAAGGCGGATCTAAATATATTAGCCTTATTTTTCCTGAGTAGTTTTCAAGTAGTTTATTTAGTCCAAAAAAATTGTCTGCTAAAATAAAGCTATCTAAAGGTATGTGTTCGATTTCTCTAGGGTTGTTCTTTATTAATAAGTACTTTTGATCTAGTTTTTCAAGAATTTTCCTATCATTTACTTTGTTTGCATAACTTAGAACTGCCATTTCAGAACGATCTGGTAAGGCCCAAGGTTCGCACCTGGCTTCCCCAGCTGATGTAGCAGCCTCTCCCAGCTTCTCTTTTCCAAGTACGCCTGTAGCCATTGCTATTACTGCCCTCTAGTAAACTCACTTTGACCTTGAATTTTACTACAGAAGGCTACTTAGTCCAAGGATTACTGTTATTGTATACAGTTTTTGGCATTTTTTCGGATTCTTATCTTGTTAGGAGAGTCATTGCTAAAGATGTTAGTGACTTTTATGCTTCTTCAAACAGTTCACTGGTTTCATAGTCCAAGCGCTGGTAGGCAGGCTTACGTCATGTCCGGCTAAAGAGAAGTAAAGTCTCGGTCAGTTCACTGAAAAGTTCGAGAGCCGCTTCCCTGCACTGTAGCTCTATACAAAGCCTGTTTGTGCGGATTTTTGTCTCACGGCTATCAAAAGATAGGCAAGGATATCCAACACTAACCCTTGCCCATGTAGCTAAAATCCACTGATAATCATGTACTTAACAAGGATATCCTTCACGTCCTGTGGGATTCAAAATCCGGTTCTCGCGAGAGAGTGTCGGTTCGAGTCCGACCA
>NZ_JACUUA010000400.1 GCF_014859565.1 Marinospirillum sp.
CAGAAGGTAAGCTCTTGCACTTGGACTCCTTAAAAGCCTTGACCCATTTTTATTAATTCAATCCTGTTCAGCCAAGCCTGCTGAATTGACTATTCAGCATCAGCATCCAGCTTTGGCAGCCTTTGTAACAGTGTCTCAGGCAAACGACAGGGTCGCAAACTTTCCCGATCCACACAAGCCACTTCAACTTTTGCCTGACACAACACTGTTGAATCACGCTCTATCTGCTGCAAAAAAACCATTCGTGCACCGCGCTGGCTGTAAAGCTGCACCTGCACATTCAACTGATCATCCAGACGTGCCGGGGACTGGTAATTCACCTGTACGTCCCGCACTACAAAAATCACCGGCAACAAGGACTGATCAAACCCCAGAACACGTAACCACTCGGTTCTGGCTCGCTCCATGAATTTGAGGTAATTCACATAATAAACAATACCACCAGCATCCGTATCTTCGTAATACACCCGCACCGGCAGGGTAAAATCCTTCATACAACCACCTCGGTATTCATTCCGGTTGTCTAAGACCAAAATGTTGCCATGCAAGTTCCGTAACCTGACGACCTCGGGCCGTTCGCATCATAAAACCCTGCTGGATCAGGTAGGGTTCCAGCACTTCTTCAATGGTATCCCGTGCTTCTGAAATGGCCGCTGACAAGCTGTCCACCCCAACCGGACCACCACCAAACTTTTCCATCATCGCCAGCAGCAAACGCCGATCCATATGATCCAGACCATGAGTGTCCACGTTAAGCATATTCAGCGCCTGATCGGCCAGATCCCGACTGATACAACCATCCGATTTCACCTCGGCAAAATCCCGTACACGGCGCAGCAGGCGGTTGGCAATCCTCGGAGTACCGCGTGAGCGCCGAGCAATTTCTTCCGCTCCACCCGCTTCGATGTTTAATCCCAGCAGGCTGGCGGAACGGGAAACAATCCAGGTCAGGTCAACTATGGAATAAAACTCCAGCCGCTGAACGATACCAAATCGATCCCGCAACGGGGCGGTCAACATTCCGGCACGTGTTGTGGCACCCACCAGGGTAAAGGGTGGCAAATCCAGCTTGATCGAGCGAGCCGCCGGGCCTTCACCAATCATGATATCCAGCTGATAGTCTTCCATCGCTGGGTAAAGCACTTCTTCCACCGCAGGATTCAGGCGATGGATTTCATCAATAAATAACACGTCACCTTCACTGAGGTTGGTCAGCATGGCTGCCAGATCACCGGCTTTCTCCATGACCGGGCCGGAAGTGCTTTTGATCGCCACACCCATTTCACTGGCAATGATGTTAGCCAGTGTCGTTTTACCCAAACCGGGCGGCCCAAAAATCAGGGTATGATCCAGTGCTTCTTTCCGCGCCCGCGCCGCTTCGATAAAAATCTCCATCTGCTCGCGCACCCGTGGCTGACCACGGTAATCAGCCAGCTGTTTGGGGCGGATGGCATGATCCTGACTATAATCCTGCGGCTGTTCGTTTGCGGCTATCAGTCGGTCATTTTCGATCACTGCATGTGTCCTGTTTAACTGAAGGTTTTACCTTTTAACTGAGAAGCTACTTTGCTAACCCTTTCAGTGCGGCTCGGATCAGTTCCTGAGTATCCATGCCGGGTGATTCCACAGCACTGACTGCACGGGTGGCTTCCACCGGTTTGTATCCCAGAGATACCAAAGCGGCTTCAGCTTCAGCACGAGGATCTGTTTCCGGCAACAGCGCACCGGTGGGTAATTCCAGTTTAGCCATTTGCAGCGGTTGCCAGGTCTTCAGGCGATCTTTCAGATCCACCAATAGGCGCTCAGCGGTTTTTTTGCCAATACCGGGAATCCGCGTCAGGGCTTGTAGATCTTCATGCTGAATGGCTTGTAACAACTGGCGACTATCCATTGCTGACATAATTGCCAAACCCACTTTTGGCCCGATGCCACTGACCTTGATCAGTTCACGGAATAACTGGCGGT
>NZ_JACUUA010000107.1 GCF_014859565.1 Marinospirillum sp.
GCGCATAACCGCGCATAACCGCGCATAACCGCGCATAACTATTTCGCATCAGCCAGCGTGTAAAAGGTACCGCGTCGCTCCCCGTGCGGTACGACCTGACCATCGTCTTTAAGTTTCTTCAGCAACCTTGTTGCCTGATCTTTACTTAAATGGCAAAGCTCCATCACTTCCTGCCGCTGTATCTGACCATGATGTTGCAGGTGTGCGAATACCAGTTGTTCATGTTGCAAACGACTGAAACCCGCTTGGCGGGTATAAGCAACTTTATCACCCTTGGCTTTGTACAAAGCCGCTGAGAGAGTGTAGGTTCTGCCACGGGTTTGGCCGTGTGCTTCAACCAAACCGGCTTCCACAAGCTGCTCAATGGTACGCTTGGCCTGGTTATGGCTCTGTTGAATCAGGTCAGCTAGTTCCTCAGCTCTCAATCGCTTTTGATCGCGCAGCGCAGAAAGCATAATCAGGCTGTTGATGGGTAAATTTCCTTGTTGTCGCTCCTGCTCAACTACCAAGTGGAGAAACACTTCATCAGCAGCAACTGTTGCCAGATTCAGGATCACGTTGTTGTGATCAGTGCGAGTGTAATCCGGTTGCGGACGACCAAAACGCAACATACCACGATAAATTTTATCAACGCCTCTACCTGAGCGCTCTACTATGCCAATGCGTTTCATTATATCGGCCAGCAGTGGGTTTCTGGGGCGTGGCTCTGTGCTCAAGAGGTTGTTGAGGGTGACACCTCCACGAGACCACCAGGATTACTGATTGTCAGGCCTTGGTCATCCAGCCGCACATGTACCGCACCGAGTTTGTGGTAGTCACGATGAACCAGTGCATTGGCAGCCGCCTCACGGAATGCGCTAAGGTCAACTCTGGGAACTGGCACCCTGAACAGACCAATCTGCACCTCATGTTCAGGGTTGTAGGCACGAAAGTTTGTTTCCAGCCATTCCAGCACCTTGAGCAGCGGAAAGCGACGAAACTCGTTAAAGCGTACATCCTCACGTTCCAGCACCTGAAATGCCAGCTCATGTGAGGGCACAAAACATCGTAAGGCAGTTTCACGTCCGATAACCAGCAAGCCTGCAAGGGTAGGTGATTTTTCACCAGTCACTGTGCGGGTAGTAAAACCCAATGCAGCGTCCAGTTGGTCGTCATCCAGCTCCAGTAGCACACTATCTCCGCCATAAGCTCGCACAGCCTGGCGCAGTCGCTCACGTTCCAGCGGGTCAAAATCCTCCAGAGTTGCACCTGCCACTGGTTGAGCAGATGCATCAGACAAACCAATCCGTGATGTGAAACTGCGGCGATCATGAGGCAGCATAGCTACACATTCCGGGGTGCCATCCTGCTTGATGCGGCGGCGAAGATAATGACCCGATGTAGTAGCCACTTCAGAGTGGGTTGATTTAGGTACTCGGATCAGGGCAACAGGCACTCCATCAAGGTTAATTGATTCCACAATGACCTGTAAGGCAGGTGAAGTACGCGCTGCCACCAGCCCAGTTAATCCTGAGAGGTTGCTGTGGGATGGATGCAAACCTGTTGGGGCGCCATTATCTTCAACACCTAACCACAGCTCACCACCTTCTGTGTTAGCCAGACACACTAAAGCCTGCACCAGATCATCATCTGACAAACGCTTGCGATCACTTTTGAATTCAACCGTGAGCGATTCAGCAGGTGGAAGTGGAATGTGTTGTGGAGTCTTGCTCATTTGGTAATCCTCTGGGCTACTGTTAAGGATTCCTTGATAACTGAATCCTGCCCTGGCTCTTTGTATTTAAAGACATTTTTCTGGGAGGCGTTCTGCTTAGCGGTCTGGAACAGTTCGGCAATTAAATAAAAACACCCCGGATTCTAGCAAGAATTCCGGGGTGGTGTTGGTGCTTTACTCTTGTCGCTTTTGGTGGTTATTCCTGTCCGCCGGAGATAACTACCCGTATGGCATCCATACGCAGTTCGGCTGCATTCAGCATCTGATCCAGTTGTTGCCGCAGCTGGCTGAGGTGGCTGATTTCTTCCTGCCGGATGGATGGGTTTTTCTGGCTCAATGCGGTCAGTCGGGCAATTTCCGGGTCGAGCAGTTCACGCATCTGTACCTGTGCGGTTTCCAGTAAAGAAGGCAGGCGTGCCTGTGCCAGTTCTTCGGCCTTGTCCATAAGCTGGCGTAATTGCTCCTGACGGACTTTGACGACTTCTCGCGCCAGGCTTTTTTTCATTTTGAACAGCTGGCGTGATAAGCCCTTAAACCCTACCTTGCCGGATAAATCATTACCCTGCCCATCCAGCAGCAGTCGCAGGTTTTGCTGGGGCAGGTGGCGTTTGATGCCAAGGTCTTCACTGCGCGGGGTATCCAGGCAGAAGAACACCTCCAGCAGCAGGGTTCCGGCAGGCAGTGCCGGGTTTTTTAACAGTGCTACGGTGGCATTACCCTGTACCGTGGTGGTGGCGGCTTCCAGGCAGTTACGTGTCAGTGGATGTTCCCAGGTTAAAAAGTGCAGGTCATCCCGTGCCAGTGCCTTGTCGCGCAGGAAGGTGCCGGAGCTGCCTTCTTCCATATCAAAGTGCACATCATTAAAAACGGCGGTATCGGATTCCTGTCCGGGTTTCAGATACCAGGTGTGGGCATCCAGGTCTTCGTTCTGTATGCGGTAAACATCCAGTGCAATTTCCAGATACTGGCGTAATTCCTTGTCCATTTCATCATCAGCCAGCTGCTCGACCAGTTGGGCGCTGATTTCCGGGCGGTGCGAGGCCAGTTCCAGCAGGCGATGACGACCGGCTTCCAGTTCGGTTTCAGCCGCCAGACGCGCTGCCACCACTTCCGGTAGCAGGTCTTCTGCATCCAGCACACCTTCCAGCAGGTTATGCAGGGGTTCATGAAACTGCTGCCATAAGGTGGCACCCACCGGACGCGGTGCACTGAACTGATCCAGCCCCTGATCACACCAGGCCAACCAGGCTTCTTGTGGTGTTTGTTGCAGGTAAGGCACATGGATTTCGACGATCTGCTGCTGACCAATACGATCCAACCGGCCAATACGTTGTTCCAGCAAATCTGGGTGGGCGGGTAGATCAAACAGCACCAGGTGATGTGCAAACTGGAAGTTACGGCCTTCACTGCCAATTTCTGAACAGATCAGCAGGGGTGCACCATCCTCTTCATCAGCAAACCAGGCAGCGGCTCTATCCCGCTCAATCAACGGCATGTCTTCATGGAATACAGCGGCCAGCAGACCGGATTTGCGGCGCAGGGCTTCACTCAGTTCCAGCGCAGTATCAGCGTGAGCACAGATCAATAGCACTTTTTCATCCCGCAGTTCGGCCAGTTTTTCCAGCAGCCAATCCACGCGCGGATCAAAACTCCACCAATCACCTTCTTCGCGGTTTTGCACCGCGTAGAGACGCTCCGGGTAGAGTCCGGCATAAGGCCAGCTGTGCCCCGTTAGTGCAGCGGCCATAATCTGTTTGTGGGGTTCGTCGTACTGGGACAGTACCTCCAGATAAACCTGCGGGCAGTCCAGTGCAGTGGTGTGCAGTCGACGCTCGGGGAAACCCGGTACACTGCTGCGTCGGTTGCGGAACAGTACCCGACCGGTGCCATAACGATCCAGCAGTTGCTCAATCAATTGCTGACGAGCGGATTCCACCTGTTCATCACTGCTTTGTGGATGTTCCAGTAGCTCCAGCAGCGCCAAGCTGTCACTGCTCAGTCGCTGCATCAGTTGCTGGCGATCCTGTGGTTCCAAGGGTTCCTTGGCTTCCAGTCTTGCAATGGCAGCGGCACAGAGGCGGTAACCCTCTTCTTCAGCCAGAAAACCTTCCAGGCTGGGATAACGTGCCGGATCCAGCAACTGCAACTGGGCAAAAAAGCCTGCTTCGCCGGATTGTTCGGGAGTGGCGGTTAACAGCAGCAGGCCGGGGGTTTGGGCAGAAAGCTGGCGCACACATTCATATTCCGCACTGGCTGCATCGGGTGACCAGCCCAGATGGTGAGCTTCATCCACAATCAACAAATCCCAGTCTTCCGCCAGAGCTAACGGCAGGGCTTTGGCATCGTCCGTCATCCAGTTCAGGCTGGCCAGGGCAATGCTGGCATCTGCAAAAGGTGCTTCTGTTGCAGCGGCGCGATCTGCATCCACCAGTGTGACGGGCAAACCAAAACGCCGCAGCAATTCCACCAGCCATTGGTGACACAGGCTGCCGGGCACCAGGATCAAGGCACGGCGGGCGCGGCCGGTGATCAGCTGTTGATGCAGGATCAAGCCGGCTTCTATGGTTTTACCCAGCCCGACTTCATCCGCCAGCAATACCCGTGGTGCCAAGCGTTGCCCTACTTCATGGGCAATATACAGCTGATGGGGAATCAGCCCTACTCTGGGGCCGCGCAGGCCACGCAGGGGATCTTTGGCAAGGCGTGTTTGTGCCTGACGACTGAGGGCACGCAGCATAAATTCGTTGTTGCGATCCAACTGGCCGGTGAGCAGGCGCTCTCTGGGCCCCTGAAAACTGATTCTGGCATCCAGCTGGGTTTCTGGTACTTCCACCGGCTCACCATCAGGGTTTTCACCCAGATAAACCAGCAAACCATCCAGCTCCTTGGTGTCTTCCACCTTCATGCTCCAGCCGTCCTGATGGCTCAGGGTGTCGCCTTCGTTGAACATCACCCGTGTTAGTGGCGCGGTACTGGTGGAGTAGACACGGGTTTCACCACTATCAGGAAACAGCAGGGTTACACTGCGGCGATCACATTGCAGGATAGTACCCAGCCCCAGCTCAACTTCAGCATCACTGATCCAGCGTTGGCCGGGAGTAAAAGAAGGGTGTGCGCGGGATGTGACAGGCATCAGGGGAACTCCAGCAGGTGGCTTGCTCGAAAAAGGGCGCTATCTTAGCGGATTAAGCAAGCCAGCCCAAGGGAAGATCTGGAGTTTTGGTGGTTAAAGTTTTACACGAGGCAGGGATATAAGCGGATGACTGCGCAGCAGGCGCATAGTATTCAGTCGTGGCGTCAGTCTTGTTGCTGCCAGATGTACATGAGCCGATTATGCTTTATATTCGGGTTCAACAGCCAACATCCAAGACGCCCGCCCTGAAAATCAGGATAATGGCGGCCATTTCTACCTGATCACCCTCATTCTTTCACTCGGTACAATCCCCATGGAAATCAAGGTTAATTTTCTCGACAACTTACGACTGGAAGCCAAGTTTGACGATTTTACTGTCATTGCTGACCAGCCGATCCGTTACAAGGGGGATGGTTCCGCGCCGGGTCCTTTTGATTATTTTCTGGCGTCTTCTGCTTTGTGTGCCGCCTATTTTGTAAAGCTTTACTGCAATACGCGGGATATTCCTACCGACAATATCCGCCTGTCACAAAACAATATTGTTGATCCTGAAAATCGTTACAACCAGATTTTTAAAATTCAGGTGGAGTTGCCGGAGGAGCTTTCTGATAAGGATCGTCAGGGTATTTTGCGTTCGATAGAACGCTGCACGGTTAAAAAAGTGGTGCAAACCGGCCCGGAGTTTCAGATTGAAGTGGTGAAAAGCCTTGATGAAGATACTCAAGCACTACTGATGGGTACAGGGCAGGGTGAATCCAGCACCTGGATTGAAGGCAAAGATCTACCGCTGGAAGACACCATCAGCAACCTGTCCGGTCTGCTCTCAAAACTTGGCATGAAGATCGAAATTGCCTCCTGGCGCAACATCGTGCCGCATGTCTGGTCGCTGCACATTCGTGATGCTGCTTCACCCATGTGTTTCACCAACGGCAAGGGTGCGACCAAAGAAGCTGCACTCTGCTCCGCATTGGGTGAGTTCATTGAACGTCTGAACTGCAACTTCTTTTATAACGATCAGTTTTTTGGTGAAGAAATCGCCAACAGTGATTTTGTACACTACCCGAATGAAAAGTGGTTTAAACCCGGCTCCAAAGATCAAATACCCAAAGGCCTGCTGGATGCGCATTGTCTGGCGATCTACAATCCGGAAAAAGAGCTGTGCGCCTCTCATTTGATCGACACCAATTCCGGTCGGGTGGATCGTGGTATCTGTGCACTGCCTTTTGTGCGCCAGTCTGATGGTGAAACAGTTTATTTCCCCTCCAATCTGATTGAAAACCTGTTCCTCAGCAATGGCATGAGTGCCGGTAACACCCTAGCGGAAGCTCAGGTGCAGTGCTTGTCTGAGATCTTCGAGCGGGCAGTGAAAAAACAGATTATCGAAGAAGAAATGGCGCTGCCGGATGTACCTGAATCCGTGTTACAGCAATATCCTGGCATTGTTGAAGGCATTCAAGCGCTGGAAGCTCAGGGTTTTCCGGTACTGGTCAAGGATGCCTCGCTCGGTGGTCAGTTCCCGGTGGCTTGTGTCACCCTGATGAATCCACGCACTGGCGGTGTATTTGCTTCTTTTGGTGCTCACCCCAGTTTCCATATTGCCATTGAGCGCAGCCTGACAGAACTCTTGCAGGGTCGCAGTTTTGAAGGGCTGAATGATTTACCACCCCCCACTTTCAGTGGGCTGGCTGTTACTGAACCGAATAACTTTGTGGAACACTTCATTGATTCAACTGGTGTGGTGTCCTGGCGCTTTTTCAGCAGCAAGTCGGATTATGACTTCTGCCACTGGGACTTCTCTGGTGGTGGAGAGGCGGGCAGCAATGAGGAAGAAGCAGCCACCCTGTTTGGCATTCTTGATGAGCTGGAGCTGGAAAGTTACATGGCGGTTTATAACGAGCTGGGTGCTCCTGCCTGCCGGATTCTGGTGCCGGGTTATTCTGAAATCTACCCGGTGGATGACCTGATCTGGGACAACACCAACAAGGCGCTGGATTACCGTGAAGACATTCTCAACCTGCATCGGCTGGATGATGACCAGCTGGCGGATCTGGTTGAACGCCTGGAAGAAAGCCAGTTGGATGATTACACCGACATCAACACCCTGATTGGTATTGAGTTTGATGACAACACGCCCTGGGGGCAGCTCACCATCCTTGAGTTAAAACTGCTGATCAATCTGGCACTGCAACAACACGAAGAAGCACTGGAGCGAGTCGAAACCTTCCTGCAGTACAATAACAATACTGTTGAGCGTGGGTTATTTTACCGTGCAGTGAATGCTGTGCTGGAAATCACGCTGGATGAAGAGCTGGAATTGGAGGATTTTCTGCCCAACCTTAAACGCATGTTTAGTGAAGAAACCATGACGGCGGTAGTCGGCTCGGTACAGGGTGAAGTGCGCTTTTATGGCTTAACACCCACCAGCATGCAGCTGGAGGGGCTGGACAGGCACCAGCGCCTGATCACCAGCTACAAAAAACTCCATGCGGCACGGGCGGCACAGGCAAACTTATAGCCCGTGCTTCTGCTACACTGCTGTAAAACACTGTCCGGGTAAGGGTATGAACTTCAGCGTATCAAAGACACTGGTAACATCTAGGCTTCGGGAAGTTTTGAGTCGTTTCCCTGCCATTCAGGTGGCAGCACTGTTTGGATCAATAGCACGGGGTACTGAACGTGCAGACAGTGATATAGATGTTGCCGTGCAAGCTGACAAACCGTTAAGTGTTGAGCTGCGCATGGCCATTACGGAGGCTCTTGCTCTGGCATTCAACCGCCCTGTTGATCTGATCGATCTGCGTACTGCTGGGCAGCCCTTACTGGGGCAGATTGTCGGCAGTGGTATTCAGGTGGTAGGCAGCAAGCACCAGTGGGGCGATCTGGTTTATCGAAATATCATGGAACATGAAGACTTTATACCCTATCAAAAACGCATTCTTGAAGGACGGCGACACGCATGGATGAATCCCTCGTAGCTCAGAAACTGGAGTCATTACGGCGTTGCATCCAGCGGGTCGAGTCTCGTTTGCCCAGTGATCTGGAAACACTGCTGAATGACTTGGATACTCAGGACATCATTTCTCTCAACCTGACCCGTGCTGTGCAGCTGTGTGTTGACCTGGCCGCACACTGGCTGGCTGAACACGCTGAATCAACCGCTCCAAAAACCATGGGGCAAGCCTTTGAAGCCCTTGCTGATGCCGGTGTCATCGACCAGCAACTGGCGATCCGAATGAAAAAGTCAGTCGGCTTCAGGAACGTCATGGTCCACAACTATGATGATGTGAACTGGGAGATTGTTTTTGTCATCTGCAACAAACACCTGAAAGACTTCACCGATTTTGCCCGGGTGTTTGCATCACATTTGTCTTAATTCATCCGCCATTCATTCCCGTTGCCGCAATGAAAGGGTGGCAAGAAAACACCCGGAATTATTTTATGCAAACCCCGCCAATCGGCGGGGTTTGTGTACACCGGAAAAGGGTTCGGTTTATAACCCTTGAAACTCGAAGGGTTCCGACTCCACAAAAGCATTCAGTGCATGACCGGCATAAACCTGACCCGCATCCAGTGATAATTTTTTCACCGGTGCACCAGCAGAAAAATCCACCTGCTTCAAATCAACCCAAAGGGTGTTGGGTGTTAAAACACTTTCAAAGTAATAAACTCGGTTTTTCTGATCAGCCACAACACGCCACTGAGTGCTGGAAATGTGCGGCTGACCTTCGGTAGAGATACCATAAGGAACAGACACATTCCTGATCACACTGAAAACACTGGCAACAGCAATCCGTGGGTCGGAAGTCTGCGGGATGGCATCAATGTAATAAGAAGCTCTGACAAACCGATCCGGTGCCCGATTAGAACCGGGAAGGAAGGTGGTGCCCGGTATGTTTTCCCAGTAACCCTTGATGGCCAGCTGCTGCTCAAATACTGGATCATTGGTCATCACTCGATACTTGGGTGAGTGGTGGATAACCAGCTTTCCATTCACATACTCAAAGATTGCACTGTCACCGGAAGCATCAGAGAGTGACAGGTGAACCGTAGTGAATTTATCGGTGCCGGGAATAAAGTCCGTCACCACAACAAAGCTCTCCTTGCTGAGCGCCTTTACTGCTTCTGCAACACTGGCAAAGTTATCCAGAGCATATTGGCAACCAGGCCTTTTTCGTTCATGCCATCCGGTGAGGCGATATCCCATGAGCTGGCAACCAGACTGCCATAACGTGAAGTCCAGGTCAGTGAGTTGTCACCGACCTGTCCGCTGCGTTTCATGCCTCGTGGAAAAATCCAGAGGTTTGCAGGGATATCAATGGAAAAATCCATGGTTCGGCCCGTCATCACGGTTTGATCCGGCCCGATGTACACAACTCTGGTGCAGGCAAAGCTATTAACAGCAAAAAACAAGCTCAGCAGAAGCAACGCTCCGGCACAGGCACTGGTAAAACGCTTCATAGGATCTCCTTGTGTTATGAATCTATCGCCTTGTCATTTCGACAAAAACCTTTTTATATCACCTTAAGTTACAATGCAATCAATGCATCCTCGGCTTTAACACTTAAAGCCTGCACGGTAAAAAGCAATAAAGAGGTTTGCGACTTGTCTCAGGATACGGGAAAATAATGCCCTTGTTTTCACACTCAGTGGAGTTTTTCCCTGTTGAACAAACCTCGGATTGCCATTAACGGTTATGGTCGCATTGGTCAGTGCATTCTGCGCGCCTGGGCTGAACGGGAAGATTGTCGTGGTCTGGATCTGGTGGCGCTGAATGAACTTTCGGATCTGGATACCTTAGCTTACCTGACCCGTTACGACACCATTCATGGTCGTTTCCCCGGACAGGTGGAAGCGCATGATGGCCAGTTGTGGATCAACGGCCAGGCCATCCGTGTATTGTGCAGTGAAACCCCGGAAGGCCTGCCCTGGGGTGAACTGGGCATTGATCTGCTGCTGGAATGCACCGGCAGTTTTAAGGATCGCGCCACCGCAGAACGCCATCTGGCTGCCGGAGCAAAACGCCTGTTATTTTCCCATCCGGCTGAGGCCGATGTGGATGCCACCCTGGTCAAAGGTGTGAACCTTGAGCAACTCAGTGCTGAGATGCGAATCATCTCGGCGGCCTCCTGTACCACCAACTGCGTGACACCCCTGCTTAAACTGCTGGATGAAACCTTTGGTATTGAACACGGCACCACTACCACCATTCACTCTGCCATGAATGACCAGCCGGTGAGTGATGCCTACCACAAGAACAACCTGCGCCTGACCCGCTCCGCTATGGCTTCCATCATTCCGGTGGAAACCAGTCTGGCGCGTGGCATTAATCGCCTGCTGCCTCATCTGGAAGGACGCATGGAGTGCCTGCACCTGCGGGTACCCACCCTGAATGTTTCCGCCATGGATCTGACCCTGTGTCTGCAACGGGATACCAGTGTGGCGGAGATCAATCAACTGCTTCGTACCGCCAGTAATGGTGCACTGCGCGGCATTCTGGGTTACACCGAAGAACCCCATGCCTCGGTCGATTTTAACCATGATCCACGCTCGGGTATTGTTGATGCCACCCAGACCCGTGTCTCTGGCAAACGACTGGTTAAACTGCTGTGCTGGTTTGACAACGAATGGGGTTTTGCCAACCGTATGCTGGATATTGCCCTGCACTGGCTGAATACCACGGATTCTAAAAACCATTGATTCCAATATTAACCACTAAAACAAGGATCACCCATGCAAGTCATCAAAATGATCGACCTGGATCTTAAGGGAAAACGTGTATTAATTCGTGAAGACCTGAACGTACCAATAAAAGACGGCAAGGTCACTTCTGATGCCCGCATCCGTGCCAGCCTGCCCACTATTCAGGCCGCAGCAAAAGCCGGTGGCAAGGTGATGCTGATGTCCCATCTGGGTCGCCCGGAAGAAGGTGTTTATGATGAAGCCAGCTCACTCGCTCCTGTAGCAGAGCACCTGTCCACCCTGCTGGGTCAACCGGTGCGTCTGGTGAAAGACTATTTAACTGGCGTGGAAGTGGCTGAAGGTGAAGTGGTGCTGCTGGAAAACGTACGCTTTAATAGCGGCGAAAAGAAAGACAAAGACGACTTATCACAAGCCTATGCCGCCCTGTGTGATGTGTTTGTGATGGATGCTTTTGGTACTGCCCACCGCGCCCAGGCTTCCACCCATGGTGTCGCCCGTTTTGCACCCATTGCCTGTGCCGGCCCGCTGCTGGCTGCTGAGCTGGATGCCCTGCAAAAGGCACTGGCACAACCTGCCAAACCCATGCTGGCGATTGTTGGTGGCTCCAAGGTCTCCACCAAACTGGAAGTGCTCAATGCTCTGTCGGAAAAATGTGACCAGATCATTGTGGGTGGCGGTATTGCCAACACCTTCCTGGCTGCGGCAGGCAAACCAGTAGGCAAATCCCTGTATGAAACCGATCTGCTGGATCAGGCGCGTGCTCTGATGGACAAGGTCAACATCCCGCTGCCTTCTGATGTGGTGGTTGCCAAAGAATTTTCTGAAAATGCCGAAGCCACCATCAAGTCCGTGGATGAAGTGGCTGAAGATGACATGATTCTGGACATAGGCCCGGACTCTGCTGCGGCACTTTCACTGGTGTTAAAAGACGCTGGCACCATCCTCTGGAATGGCCCAGTGGGTGTATTTGAAATCCAGCAGTTCAGCAGTGGCACCGAAGTCTTGTCTCGTGCTATTGCCGCCAGCAAAGCATTTTCCATTGCCGGTGGTGGTGATACCCTTGCAGCCATCGACAAATACGGCATCGCTGAGCAGGTGTCTTACATCTCCACCGGTGGTGGTGCTTTCCTTGAGTACGTGGAAGGCAAGGTACTGCCCGCTGTGGCTGCTCTGGAAGCAGCAGCAAA
>NZ_JACUUA010000108.1 GCF_014859565.1 Marinospirillum sp.
GGTTTCGCTGGTGCCGGCACCAGGAGTCGAACCCGGGACCTACTGATTACAAGTTGTTCCTGATGTTTTCACTATACGTCAGACCCTTACAGTTCAAGGCTTCCGCGCATTTCCGCTTTCACTCTATTGCTTCTCGCTTCTTCTCCGTTGACACTTTTTTGTCACTGCGTCTGTCTTTGTAATTGTCTCTTTTCGTTCAGCTCTTCCAGACTGTACCTCAGTATTTTTACTCCAGCATTCTCAAAAGCAGTGTTCAGTATCCGGTCTCTTCTTTCCCTGTCTGGCAAGCTGTGTGTTTTGTCATCAATCTCAATCGCTGCTTTTATTTCCATGTCTTTACCAACAATCACAAAATCAACATGCCACTGGCTGATCTGGCGGAATGCTGAGTACCACTCTGGTGTCTGGGATCTGATGCTTTCTTTGTGTGGTTCTATGATGTCCAGTACACGTACCTGGGCAAATATATAATGAGAATCGCCGTACCGCTCTAACAGAAGGTCGTAATAGATTTTTTCTGTTGGTGACATGAAGTGCCGTTTTCCCTGGTAAACTTTCATTCCCTTTTCAATCATGTTTTCTACGTTGCTTTTGTTCTCTGCTGTGCTTCCAGCACTGGTCTTCTTTTGTCTTTTTTCGAATCCCTTTTGAGTGAAATCATGCTTCCTGTTTTTTATTATCTTCCTTTTCATGTTCGCCATGTCCTGATCCTCGTCTCCTGCTTCCTTTGGCTTTTTTTCAAGCTTCTTTAACTTCTTGATGTATTGGATGTTTTTTCCTGTTCCCTTTTTTTCTGATATCTCGACAATAAAGCTCAATATTATCAGGAGCAGTCCAATACCCATCATTGTCTGGAGCATTTCAGCCTCCTTGCTTATGTTTGCCTTCCACCCTGGAACCATTTGCTCAGTACCTGACTGGCTACTCGGTATCCGTCCCGGTTCTTTTTAAACTGTCACATGCACCTTCAATCCCTGGGCTGATTTGTCCAGCTGCTTCATTCACCTGGTCTGTCATTAGCCAGAGGGTGTATTGAGGCCACTTTTTGCAGATTGCTTCCAGAATATCCCCTTTTGGCACTCTTCCCGTCTGCTCTATTCCTTCTATCGTTTTCTTTGGAATATCAAGCAATTCTGAGAATTCATGCCTTCCCGATGTTTCTGCCTCTCGAATTTCGCGAATTTTTTTTGCTAACGAGCTTGCCATATAGGCCGCGCCTCACTATACTTATTTTCGAGGACACCTAATTCGGTGACACTGAAAAAGGGTACTCAGATTCACTTGGTTTCACTCAATATCACTAAATCGCTCTACAACCCATTCTAGCATGACAGGAGTTTCTTGCTATGAACCAGTTGACCAGCATTAGCAACACCCAGGCATCTGCCTCCGGACAGCCTGATTTCCAGTTTCAGCCTGTTCTTCACGTCACCACCAGCACTCCGCTTGTCAGTAAAGAGCGCTTTGCTGAACTCGTTGGCCTCCGTCCTTCCATTATCACCGGTTGGGCTTCAAAGGGTTACATCCCTACTGTTTCAGTTGGTCGTCACCAGCTCGTTAACCTTGCACTGATTCAACGTCAGTGCCTGGAACAGGAGGCTTGAACATGCACTCTTCAAAGCTTATTGATTTGGTCGTAGAACATATTCCAGGCGTCCGGGTTAGTTATGATCATGCCTCAGAATTTAATCTGTACGTTGTTTTTCAGCTTGGTTTCAAGACTCTTGTAGTGTCAGCTAAAAACAGGGAGTCAGATAACACTGAGTATTGGCGTATTGGTGAGTCTGGTGGTCATGAATTTGTTTTTATCACATTTACTGACCCACTCCATTTGTTACCTTACATTGTTTTCAAGTTGTGTTCTGATACCTGTAAGGTTGACTTAGATATTAGCCCTCGTCAGCTTTTGAATATTCCTATTAACCTCTCTGAAAATTCGCATATAGCAATTACTGACGGTGTGATTTCCTTTCGTCTTGGTACAGGTGATTTGCACGTTAATATTCACAAGGAATCCGATAGTTATCATGCTTATATTGCAGTGTTGAGTACCCGTTACAAGATTTCTTTCACTGATCCACGAAATGTCTTTCCGCTAATTTCATACTGCTTTGGTTCGGTTTTTTCTGACTTTCCGTTATCTTCATTTTACACGTTGCACTCTTTGGAAAAGGAGGTCTGAATATGAACCCTGATAAATTGATTGACCTTGTTAAAAGCCTTTTTCCTGATGTTGGTGTATTTTATTCTCCTGCTGATCCTGAGTTTCCGTCATCTATACCTGTTGTTCAATTTTCGGCTTTTGACAATGCCGTTACTATTGATATTTCTGATAGTCTGTACAGTATTTATGATTATGATGTTAATGATTTTGATCGTGAAGTATATATAAGTTTCAATGATCCGCTTCATGTTCTTCCGTATATCTATCTTTGGCTGGATTCTGGCAAAGCTGAACCTGAATTACCCCAGTATGATGAATTTTGCCGCCATTTAACTGCCGTTTATCATCTGTTGCTGGCTGAAAACTCGTTTGAATATGCTGGTGAACCTGAACGATCTGATGGTTTTTTACGTTTCTGGTACGAAGATTTGTCTGGTTGGAATAAGTGCCTGTCTGAGCCTAGTCATTTTGCACCTGGTTCTATTTTTATTTCAGTCCTTACTCGTGACATTTTTGAAGCGGTTGGTGGGACTGAATATGATGCTGCAGCATCTTTTAAACTCGTTGGTCATCTTCCACATAAATTTGCAGGTGACTATGTTGATGCTGACGGGGGGTACTCTTCATGAGTATTGAAGCTGATCGCCTCCGTTTATTTACTGCCTGTCTGGATTATCTGGTTAATCATCTGCCAGCACTGGCCTTTGATACTGACTTTTCAGACTTCACTATCAAGGTCACTGCTCCAGGTGTTGATCAGCCGTTAAACATTACGTTTGAGTATGACGGTACAAGCCATGATTACCGCCTGAATGGACGTGATTACTTTACACCTGCAGATCTGCTACTGGCACTGGCAAACAGGACGGGTAGCAACATTCTCTTTACCGGATCTGTTGTTGAGGAAATGCAGGCGCTTATTCCTCCTTTTGCTGACTACCCTTTCAGGCTTCGCCGTAAAACCGGCGCTCTTTCTGAAACTTGCCTGTATTTCGCTCCAGATTCACAGCTGAGACTGGTTCCTTCTTTCACCCGTTATCAGGTTAACCAGGGTCTTTTTCATCATCGTAAACATTCGCTTGATCTTGCTGTACATGCCGCTCTGCTGGAACGCCTGAGTCAACTAACCGGCTCCATGGGCGCACTGCGTTCCGTTCATCTTCAGTACGCCCTTACCCGTAAATTGCCAGAGGTAAAACATCATGACTAATCCCTCCAAGAAGTGCCTGCGAATCTTTGTGACAGATCAGGTACACGCACAGCTTTACCGTATTGCTGCAGACAAACAGGTCACTGCTAATCAGCTGGCCTCTGAGCTTGTCACCGCACAGGTAGAGGTTACTTCTAAGTCTTCTGCCTCTACCGCTTCAGCCTGACAGGTCACCACCATGCAATCTGAAAACTTTCAAGCCGTTGCCTGCACCTTGACTGCAAGAACAAAAGCGGGACCGCGGCATGGTGTCAACCCCCGAGGGCTGCCTTATGCCCGAGCGGGGTTTATACCATGTCGCTGTTCTGCTCAGATCCGGCAAGTCTCGGTGTTGGTAACCGGTTTTAAAGAGAGAAGTAAAACCCCGGCTTTTCCGCTCGTCCAGCTCCTGAGGCATGGATGCCGTCCCTTCACAGATCGGCTTTTTGATCTGGGAAGGGCAGGAGCCACGGCGGGATTCCGTTGAAGTAACCACTGAACCATCCATAAAACATAACTGAAGGAAATCACAATGAACGCATCCTATACCATCAAAGCTGAAGTGCTCGGCCTCTCACGGTACGCGATGGACAACGGCATCAAGGGCGCAAACGTCTTTATTGTCCAGGATTCTGCCGGTAAATCTGAGAATCGTCTGGGGCGGGAAGTCATGACGGCCAAGGCCGATTATGAAATTTTTGAAGACTTCCGGGATTATGAAGAACTGTTGCCCGGTGAATTTGAGCTGGATATGCAGATGCGCCCAGGTGCCAAGGCATCTCTGACTATGTATGTTGCTGCTGTCCGTCCTGTTCCCGCTGCTGGTAAACAGTCTGCAGGTAACAAGGCACCTGAAGCGCCTGCTACTGCGTCTACCAAGTCCTGATAGGGAAGGGGAGTTGTCATGGCTGAGCTTGTCGGACTCTGTAACCAAAGCTGGAATGAAACCCTGTTTGATGGCAGTCAGATTATCAGCTGCCCGTCAGACAAGTTTCAGCTGTTACCACCTGCAGATGCCGTCAGCCAGCCTGACTTTTTTAACTACACCTCACCAGTGGCCACCTGTGCCACTGGCTTCAGTCAGGTTGTTTCCGGAGCTAATCACCAGCTGATTTGCTCCGGAAGCGACTTTGCTTTCATCAGCCGTTCTGACTTCTTCAGTGCTGTACCGCCTGTTGAAGATGGCTCCATGAACCCAGCGCAATTTGAGAGCCTCTGGCTACTCGTTTTCATCATAGGACTAGTCATGGCCTTTGGCTTGGGCGCAATACATGGGGGGGCAGCGTTAATGGATTCTATACCTTTGGTTGTTTCTTCCCTGTTTGCTGCCTATGCCATCGGCTGGTCATGGGCTGCGTCCGTAACTTACTTCAAACAATTCATGGAGAAATCCACGTGAAAGCAAAACTTCAATTTCTGCGTCGTATCTCTGCACAAGCCGTACAAAAAACCGCTGCTGTTGCTGCTATCACTGTCGCCGGTACTGGTGCGGCTATGGCTGATCCTGCTGCGATTACTGCGGCGTTTGGCTCGGTATCTACCAGCGCCGCTAGCATGATCAGTGAAGCCTGGCCGATTGTAACCCTGGTCATGGGTGGTCTGGTCACTATCGGTCTGTTCAAGAAAGTCATCAGTCGCGCTACCTGATCTGCCCTTGCCTCCCTTCGGGGAGGCTTTTTTACAACAGGACAAATACCATGACCAGGCATCATATCGAAATCGGGCTTTCTGTCCTCAATCTTTTTATCTGGTGGCATGTATTTAGCTTGCCGTTAATTGGTGTGTTTTAACAATGAAAGCAAGAGTAATCTTCACAATGCTACATATGAATACAGTAATGTTAGTGATCGGCGCTATTTGCGGCTTTGCGTTCACAAGTATGTGGAGATTTTAATGGTGAATTTTTTCCGATTTACATTTTTGATTTTATGTTTTTTTTCAGGCTTTGCCTATGCTTGTCAGATTAACTCATATAGTGATATAGATTTTTCTAAGCTCCCATCTGTTACCCCTAATCCATCTAATTCAACTGTTGATGTCTACTTATGCGGTGGAGACAATCCCCCTCAAAATACTATTTCTTTTGGTGGTACTGGTCTTCTTGTACATACATGGGTGTCTGAAAAAACTTTCGGCAATTATCACTGTGGTGGGGGTGTTTATGCTGCTGCCAGAACGTATAGGATGTACACTTCGTCATACGATTTGTCTGCTGTTTGTCCCATTAAAGAACCTGAGTTATCACAACCTAACCCTCCCAAGGATGATGAGGAGTGTGATTCTTTAAAAGACACTGAGCTGGGTGCTGCTAATGGTACTGAGGCTTGTATATCACTCCCTGCTTCTGTTTCTATAACCGGGTCTGCTCATTCATTTACAGCATCCGGCTGTAATATTGAGATTTATAATGGTGCTCCAGCATCATTCTATGGTGGGGGTGAAACTCGTTATTTCTGTGGTTTTATTAACTCTACTTCTACTGGTGAGGAGTGGACTGATGATGACTTCACCCAGAACCCAGACCCTGAACCTCTGCCAGCCCCCGATCCTGATGACCCTCCGGGCGAATATGACGATAACGGGAATTTTATTCCTTTCCCTGACCCGTCAGATCCTGACCCAACTAATCCCACTGACCCAGCACAACCTACTGACCCTACAGAACCCACTGATCCAGGCGGCTCAACAGGTGGCGGCGGTGATACAGGTTCTCCCGGCGGCGGCGGTGGCGGTGGTGGTGACCCAGATCCCACACCAGATCCAGATCCCACGCTAGATCCAGATCCCACACCAGATCCAGATCCCACACCAGATCCAGATCCCACACCAGATCCAGATCCCACGCCAGATCCAGATCCCACACCAGATCCAGATTCCACGCCAGACCCAGATCCCACGCCAGATCCAGATCCCACGCCAGATCCAGATCCGACACCAGATCCAGACCCCACGCCAGGTGATGGGGAAGGTACTGGTGAAGGTGACGGGGAAGTCGATGGCGAGGGTCTGCTTGCCAGCATTTACAGTGGTATGACTTCTGGGTTTGCAACAGCTGCATCTGCTATTGCTGCTTTGCCTGGTCAGATTTCATCTTCACTTTCTGAACAGTTCAACAGCTTGGCTGATCATCTTACTGGCGTCTCTGATGGTGTCCAGGGTGTTACTGACGCCGTTGATGGTGTCCGTGAAAGTATTGATGGCTTGCCTTCTGGTATTTCTGATGCTTTGTCAGATCAATTCACTGGTATTGCGGATTCTATATCTGAGCTGACCGATGCACTGGGCTTGGATTGTGAAGTAGCGGACTGTTCTGAACCTGATATGACTGTCGAAGCGGATTTGTCTGCTGAACTAGGTACTGAGCTGTCAGCCCTTGACACGCTGGCTCATGATTTTGATTCCTTGCTTGAAACTGATTTTGACCAGGTTGCACAAGATGAATTTGAGGCTGATAAAGAAGCTGTTCTCGGTCTTTTTTCATTCGTTCAGGATCAGTTTTCAGGTTTTAATCTAGTTAATACCTTTATGCCTCAGTTTCCTTCTGCATCCTGTACTGATCAGCATTTTTCTTTTCTTGGTAATGTTTTAACTGTTTCCTGTACGGCATTTGAAAAGATCAGGTCAATACTTTCTTTTCTGCTTGTTTTTTGGGCGGCTATGAGGATTAAAGACATTCTTCTAACTTTGACTCCGGGGAGTACCGGCTAATGTACGGAATTATCATTTCTGCACTTATGCAAGCTTTTTCATGGCTTTTTAGGGTTGTTTTGCTTCCGATTCTAAAATTCCTGCTTGCTCCTTTTATTGCTATTATTATTGCGTTGGGCTCGTTGATTAAAGAGTTTTTCTCTGGCTTGTTAAAGGATGTTGCAAATAAAAAGTTCAAGTTCACTTTCTTTATGGTGTACCTCGGTTTGTTCTTTGGTGTTTTTACCGCTGCTATTGTTGTCATTATGGGTTTTTACCTGGCTATCAAAACCACCTTGCCTCCAGAACTTAGCCTCGCTATCAGTCTTATAAAACCCAACAACTTTGAAGCCGTTGTTTCCGCTGTCATATCTGCTGAGGTCACTGCATGGGTGTTACGTGAACAGCGTTACATCTTCTTCAGGTGGGTTACTGTTTCCCAGGGCGGTAAATAGCTATGCCGGTTTATTTTGTCACCGGCAAGCTGGGTTCCGGTAAGTCCCTCATCAGTGTTGGCAAGATCCGCGATAAGCTCAACAGCGGCTGTAAGGTTGCCACCAACATTGATCTTAACCTTCATAAGCTCATTAATATCAAGTCCCGCAATGCAACTGTTTACCGTATTCCGGACAAGCCTGAACTACAGGATCTGGAGGCTATTGGCGTTGGTAATGACACTTATGATGAAGGTAAAAACGGTCTGCTGGTACTTGATGAGTGTGGCACCTGGTTCAACTCGCGTTCATGGGGTGATAAATCAAGGCAGGATGTTATCAACTGGTTTCTTCACGCTCGCAAACTTGGCTGGGACATCATCTTTCTTGTCCAGGACATCAGTATTGTAGATAAACAGGCCAGGGAAGCGCTTGGTGAGTTTGTCGTTTACTGTCGTCGTCTTGACCGCGTTGGTATTCCGCTTGTTTCGCCTATCGTTCGTTTTTTCACTGGTATTCGTATCACCCTTCCTAAGGCACATTTTGCCACGGTCAAGTATGGCATCTATCAAACATCAATCAGTGTTGAGTATTGGCTCTATACCGGTAAAAGCTTGTACACCGCCTATGACACTAAACAGGTTTATTCCAGCTATTACGAAAGCCGCACCTATCAAGTTCTTCCTCCTTATTTCAGCCACTACCGTTACCAGGTCAAAAAGGATCTGAGGTATTACATGCGAATTACTAAAATCTACTGGAAACGCTTCAGTCGGCCTATGGCTTTAATCACTGGTTTTTTTCTTGGTGTGCTTTTCACTTCCGGCTATCTCCTGCAGGACTTGGTTCAGCAGAAAAAAGCCTATGCTGCTGAACAGCATCAACAAGTTCAACAGTCTACTTCTCCACTGTCTGGCTCCCGGATCACAGGTTATTCCAAGCTGGGTGACTGGGAAAACTATCGCCTTCTTACACCTGATCTCCAACACCTGTCCTCGGATGACATAAAAGCCCGTGGCTACCGTCTTCAACCAGTTGCCGCCTGCCATCTCATCATCACAAAAGGAACCTTCCGTGAAGACGTTCGTTGCTAGTCTCCTGCTGTTGTTCAGCACTTTTACCTTAGCTTCCACTCCGGTCATTCTTCAGGACACTGAGCTTCGGGATTTTGTCACCTGGTACACTAAACAAACGGGGCAGGGTGTCATCATCAGCCCAGGGATTAAAACCACCCTCACCGTTTATGCACCGGACGTTACCCCTGACGCTCTCCCTGATCTTTTTGCCGCTGTTATCCGGTCTCATGGTTTAGACCTCCAGCCCGGTAATCCGCTTGTTATTACTCAGCCTGACCATTCTCTCCAATCGGCTGACCAAGATGAATCATTGCCGCTGGTTACTCGTGTTCATGTTTTTCGTCATGTTCTTGCTGATGACCTGCTGGATTTCAGCACCAGTTTTGTTCAGCTTCAGCGGGATGGCAAACAGGCCAGTAAATCACCCGCTGTCTACGTTATTCGTTCACTCAATGCCCTGGCACTGACAACAACAGAAGATCAACATGCTGTTTATGATGATCTTTTGCCGCTCCTGGATAACCCCAGACCACTTATTCACCTTGAATCAATCATTTATGAAACCTCTGATTCTTCCGGTCTGGATCTTGGCTTGTCATACGGCCAGTCAACACGCTCTGATTCCGGTGCCTTGAGCGGCTTCAACCTTTCTGGCCTCAGTCAGATGCCCGGCACTGGTGGCTCTTTTGGCATCTTTGATGGTGATTACCTCACCTTTGTACTGAATGCCCTTCAGTCTGATCTCGCCGGTAAAATTCTTAGTACCCCCCAGATTCTTGTTTTGTCCGGTGAACAGGGGGTCATCTCTGTTGGCCAGAACGTCCCATTTCTTACCTCCGTCACTACTGGCACCAGTCAGACCACCCAAGGCATCGAGCGGCGCGACGTGGGTGTATCCCTCTCTGTGAGGCCGTTTGTGAGCCAGCAAGGGCAGATCATACTCAACATCAGTCTCACCGCTGACACGATAAACCAGAGCCTTCAGGCCACTGACATCATCACAAATACACGGAACCTTACGACCACTGTCCGTATTCAGGCTGGCCAGAGCATCACCCTGGGCGGACTGATCACTGAGGATCAGGAGGAAACCGTTAAAAGTGTTCCTCTTCTCGGCTCAATTCCCATCCTTGGTGTTCTATTTCGCTCCACTTCCACCAGCACCCACCGCAGGGAATTAAATATTGTCCTGAGAGCATCTGAAATTACTGGCGCTCGTCCTGCTCAGCTGACTCCACGCAGTGGGGGCGGCTGAGCAGGCTTGGCGTGCCCCCTGTAGCACTGCACGCAGAACATTATTCCTGACCCTCAAAGGTCATCACTAAATTTCATTCTGTTACGGATAAAAAAATGAAAAATTTAAAGAAATGGGATCGTCATTCTCTGCTGTCACTTTCAATGGGTACTGATGGTGACCCTCGCGGTAACATCCTCCTTTCACCTCGCGGTCAGGTTAATGTTTCTGATCTGAAGATTCTTTCGTCCACTGTTGATACCATTCGGCAGTTGTATAGCGGCAAGATGAATTCTGAGCTTCTTGTTACCCTTGATGATGTTTATCAGCAGGGACCAGGTTCCACATGGGTTGATCCGCTTGGCAACCTTTTTTCCGTTGGTGGTGCCATGGTTGGTGGTTACAAGTATAAGCTTCAGTCCAATGATCTCGGCCTGATTATCCTTCTGAAGCACCGGCACCACACTCCTGATGTCTCTGCAAGTCACCTGAAAATTGAGCTGAGTCCTAAGCTCATTCAGAGCATGGGTGTTGTTCAAATTCAGTCCTATCTTGATTCAATCGCTGCTCAGTGGCTTCAATCTCCACAGCCTGCAGGATGTGCCGTTCATATGGCGTTAGATGTGCAGGGTTGGCAGCCTTCCAGCAGTTTTATCCATAACTTTGTCTGCCGCTCTAAACGTGTTACTACGTCTCACGGCATTTCTGATTTCACTGTTGATTCCGGTGAGATTGCATCAGTTTACGGCCATGGGCAGTCGATGCTTTTTGGCACCAGCAGGGCAATGCAGTGTGCTATCTACAACAAGACTCGTGAAGCGCTTGCTCGTGACAAGCTGGATTTCTGGGAATCCATTTGGTCAACTGCACCAGGTGATGATCCTTTCGCTACTGCTTATGACCCTGATCAGGACGTTTGGCGGGTTGAGCTTCGCTTTCATCAGTCTGTAATTCGTGAATATGCTGCCGGTGAAATTGACCTGAAAAAATGCGAGTACATCAGTCAGGAGACTGGTGAGGTCATTGGCACTGATCCTCACCTTATGCGTTGGCTGGACATCGTTCCACATCTTACCTCTCTCTGGCGTACTTCTACCCTCTCGTTTCGTCTTGATCACTCTCCCGGGCTTATTGATCCCTATTGGCAGTGCATCAATGAAGATCCCGTTTATTTCGATAATCTGGAGCCAATTCACATGAAGCGTGTTCGCAAACAACCTGGTCGCGGTAATGAAAAGAACATAGGTCTTGCCCTGGGCAATTTGATCAGCCTGTATGCAAGGCAGGGTTTCACACAAGAAAAGGCTCTGGAGTGTCTTCGCCATTCCGGTATCTGGGGTGAGATTCAGGCGTATTACCAGCGTCGCGGTCTTGAGCTTTGGCAACTCAATGATTTGATAGGTAAAAAACTGACTGAAAGGCGATTGCTGGGCAGGGCTGCTTGATATGGCTATCAGGAAAGTCAAAACCGGTTGGCAGCTGGATATTCAACCGTCCAGGTCTTCGCCGCGTATCCGAAAGACCTTTAAAAGCAAGTCGGAAGCTTTGCGTTATGAGAGGGTGATACAAGATCGCCATGATCAGGGTGTTGAGCTGAAGCCAAAAAAGGACACTCGCACTCTTTCAGAGTTGATTGCTCTATACCACGACCTTTGCGGCCAGCATCTTAAAAGTCATCGTGACAGGTTGCGTTCTTTGCTCAAGCTCTGCGAGATGTCTGGTGACCCTCAAGCTTATCAGCTCACTCCTAGCTGGTTCGCTGAACTGTGTTCACTCCGTGCTAAAACCGTTTCACCGTCTACCCTTAACCATGACAGGGCGTATCTCCATGCGCTCTTTAATGATCTGTCGCGCCTTGGTCATTGGTCTGAGGTGGTTCAATAGACCTGTACACACCAGTTAAGTGACAATAACCTTAACTGG
>NZ_JACUUA010000109.1 GCF_014859565.1 Marinospirillum sp.
CAAGGGGATGAAGCCTGGATCAAACCGCTGAACAGCAAGGTGTTTCTGAAAGAGTCCAACCCAGCGGCCTGAGCCGCTGAGTGACCAGTATCAACGCATGGCTCAGGGATGAGCCAACAATGACCTGAAAATCAAAAAACACACACTACTCTGTATTTTTTAATCCATGCTATCCTATACACAATAAAGCACAAACCAGTGCAGAGGTGTTTATGAGCATGCATGTAATACTTGCCGAAAAAACCGTCAGCATGACGGACTTACGCAAAAACCCAGCCCAGTACTTCATAAACGAGCCGGTTGCGGTATTGTCCAACAACAAACCTGCCGGTTACATGGTATCTGCTTCCGTTTTCGAGCAGCTGCTAAAGGCCGCCGAACAACAGGGAGTACAAACTTTCCGTTCGCGCTTTCGTCTAGAGGAAACCCGGCTCAGGGAAGTTGCTGAACAGGGTGCTTTCTTGCTGGACAGCGCTTCGGATCAAGACCTGGTGTTTGTGGAATGATCCGGGTGTTTGCCAGTCAGTTGCTGAAACAGCAACTACCCAAGCAAGAGCTGGAGAATCTATTGAGTGACTTCAGGCAATACAAGGATTCTGGTGTATTGCCTGATACCTTCGGCAGGGATGTTCCTTATGATCACCCAAGCAACCTGCCACTGATCCGCAGCGAAGAAGTTCAGCACTTGCATTTGAAACCTGCAAATACTCCCGGGTGGCCAACCCATCTTGCGCCCTTCCGAAGAACCAGCGATATTCATCTGGTCTATTGCCAGGGTGCCATCCACCCGCAGTATTATTACTTGATGCTGATTCTTGCGCCTGAGGCACATCAACAGGCTCGAAATAACAACAGGATGTTCAAGCTGGCCAGGATGGCAGAAAGCTTTCGGCAGCATTACTGAGCCCGCTTTGGACGCAGTAATGCTGGTTTAGAGTGAAGCCAACAACTACGCCAGGGTGGCGATGGACACTTCAGTGGATTTCACCAGTGCCAATACCGGTGTGCCCACCTGCAAACCCAGCTCTTTCACTGAACGGGTAGTGATGACTGAAGTGACAATACCGGAAGGGGTTTCCACATCCACTTCCGAGACCACTGGCCCTTCAATGATTTCCTTCACCACGCCCTGAAACTGATTGCGGGCATTGACTGATTTGATGCTCATGTTGTTTCCTCACAAAAGGGTTGTTTACCAGGACCAGCGCAGCTGCGCCAGTTGATGACCTTCCGGCGCGGATTCGCCGGGCTGTTGCTGCAACACACGGCTCAATACCTGACCGGACAGGGTGGCCACTGCCGGGCTGGAAGGCTCACGCGGACGCTTGAGTGGAATCGGCTGATCCAGTCCCACCTGTCCTTCCTCCAGTACAATCACTCGATCACCCAGTTGCACCGATTCCGGCACATCATGGGTGACCAGTACCACGGTAAAACCGTGACGCTGCCACAGGCGCTCAATCAGTTGTTGCATTTCCAGTCGGGTCAGGGCATCCAGCGCACCCAGGGGCTCATCCAGCAACAGCAGACGCGGCTGATGAATCAAGGCACGCGCCAGCGCTACCCTTTGCCGCTGACCACCGGATAACTGTGCAGGCCAGGCATCTGCCTTTTCTGCCAGACCGACCTCGGCCAGCACTTGCTGCGCTCGCGATTTCCAGTTGCCCTTGAGTCCCAGACCAACATTATCGATCACGCTTTTCCAGGGCAGCAGCCGATCATCCTGAAACATCAGGCGCACATCTTCCCGCCACTGCGACAGGAGCTGACTATTCAGCAATATTTCACCGTCACTGGGGGCATCCAGCCCGGCCAGCAGGCGCAACAGGGTACTTTTACCACAACCGCTGCGACCCACCAGCGCCACAAACTCACCGGCCTGTATGTCCAGATCAATGCCTTTGAGCACCTGCAACTCACCAAAATGGCGTTTTAATCCTTGCAGGCGAATGGGGTGTCCTGTCACGACTGTCTTTGGCTCCAGCACAGCATTCATCAGGCTTTTCCTCCATTCAGGTAAGCGGGGTTCCAGCGCAGGAAATGACGCTCCACACCGCGCACCAGCACATCAGCCAGTTTGCCCAGCAGGGCATACAGCAATAGCGTCAGCACCACGATGTCGGTCTGCATGAACTCCCGCGCACTCATCGCCAGATAACCGATGCCGGAACTGGCGGCAATGGTTTCTGCCACAATCAGCGTCAGCCACATGAAGCCCAGCGCATACCTCACCCCGACTAGAATGCTGGACAGGGCACCGGGCAGAATCACCTGACGAAACAGCTCTACATTGCTCAAACCGTAAGAGCGCCCCATTTCCACCAGTCCGGCATCGACTGAACGAATGCCGTGCAGGGTGTTGATGTAAATCGGAAAAAAGGTTCCCAGCGCCACCAGGAACAACTTGCCCGCTTCATCTATGCCAAACCACAGGATCACCAGCGGAATCATCGCCAGATGCGGTACGTTACGGATCATCTGGATCAGGGTATCCAGCAGGCGTTCAGAAATTCGAAAAGCGCCGTTCAGCAAGCCCAGCGCCAGCCCGATGCCACCACCGATCAGAAAGCCCCAGCCAGCACGGACAAAACTGGCCCAGAGGTGGGTCAGCAGCTCACCATTCAACAGCAAACTCCAAGCGGCCACCAGCACCTCAGAGGGTGCCGGGGCGATACGGGTGGAGACCCACCCACTCTGCACGGCCAGTTGCCACACCACAACCAGCAGTAGCGGCACCAGCCAGGGCAAGAGTGGATCACCGTAACGCTGCACAATGGATCGTTCCGGATTACTCATCGGTCAGCTCCCTCCTGTTCATCAGGGCTTCCAGATGACTGAAGCGACATCAAGACGCCTTGGTATCAGCTTCAGATCGGCAAAGGTATCTGCAATGGCCTGCTGGTTGGCGATCACCTCGGCTGACAACGGCCATTGCACACCATAGGCATAGTTGCGCAGCGCCGTTTCGGTCACTGCTTCACTCAGCGCAATCTGGGGAGCCAGAATTCGTGCAGCCTGATCAAAGTTTTTCAGTACCCAGGCGTCAGTTGACTTGAGTTCTTCCAAAGCCCACTGCACGACTTCCGGGTGACGGGTCGCAAAGGGGCGGGTGGACAGGTAAAAATTGTAGTTGTGAACCACTCCAGTTCCATCCACCAGAATCCGTGCCTTGGTCTGATCCACCGCAGCGGCAGCAAAGGGATCCCAGATCACCCAGGCATCAATGGAGCCATTCTCGAAGGCCGCTCTGGCTTCAGCCGGTGGCAGGAACACCACACGCACATCCGAATATTGCAGCCCTTCATCTTCCAGCAATCGCACCAGCAGGTAGTGCACATTGGAACCTCGATTCAGGGCTATCCTTTTACCCTTGAGATCCTTGGCTGAGCGAATTGGAGAATTCTGAGGAACCAGTATTTTTTCAGCCTTGGGCGCCGGTGGCTCATGCCCCACATACACCAGATCAGCCCTTGCTGCCTGAGCAAAAACCGGCGGTGTTTCTCCCACAGCGGCAAAATCAATACTGCCAACATTCAGGCCTTCCAGCATTTGCGGCCCGGCGGTGAACTCAATCCAGCGGGTTTCCACGCCAGCGGCCTTCAGACGCGCATCCAGATTGCCACGGGCACGCAGGATTGCCAGATTGGAACCCTTTTGCCAGCCCACCCGAAATTCTTTTGCCTGAGTGGTCTGGGCACGCGCTCCAGCAGACCAGCTGGCAGCGGTTGTTCCCAGAACACTGGCCGCCACTGCCAGTGAAAGGCTGGAACGCAGGAACCAGCGACGATTACCGGTGGTATCCAGTGATGATTGATCCAGACTGTTTTGTTTTTGCTGTTCACTCATGATATTAACCTTCTCATTAAATGGATGATGCATGACCGCTGTTCAGTAATAAGCCAGACCCGGTACACCCAGCAGCGGTGAATGCTCACGCTCTCCCGGTGTGGAGACCTTCAAGTCTGGCGTTTCGAGTAACTCCACCAGCTCCTCAGCGGCCAGTGACAAGCGTTGTTGCAAGGCTTCGGTCAGCTGATAACTGCCGTGCCCGTCTTTTTTAAGATCCTGATCACCCACATAAATACCGGGCAGTTGCACACGCGCACCCAGATTCGCCACAACCGGCTTGAGTACATAGTCCAGCACCAGCAGATGGGCGTTGGAACCACCGGTAGCCAGTGACAATACCGCTTTGCTTTTCAGTCCCTGTTCCGGGATGACATCCAGCAAGAGTTTCAGCCCACCGGAATAAGCGGCCTTATAAACCGGGGTGGCAAACACCACCACATCGGCCTCACGAATCGACTGCTGATAAGCCTTGATAGCTGAGTCTTCAAAGCGGGTATAAACCAGAGCGGCAGGATCAAAATCATCCAGCGTCCAGCTTTGCACCTGAGCACCGGCATCTTTCAGAAAAGACTCAAGTTTTCTCAGCAGAAAAATGGAGCGGGATTGTTCAGCCGGGCTGGCTGCAACGGTGACAATATTCATGGAACCTCCTGACAATGAATTGGACTTGCCGAGAAAAGTAACACGCAAAAAATCCGCTGAATAAATAATAAAAATCACTTTGCTATGCAGAAATCAAACAAAGCCGAATCAGCATAAAAACTGCTAAGCAATGCAAAAAAACTCGTTTGTTTGCTGAACTTCAAAACAGAACAATGAACGCACAAAAAAATGGATTTATCTCCAACGCTTTAATTCAATTAATCCTTTAATAAGAGGCACTGCCATGAGTCTTGAAATCTTCTGGTTTTTACCCACCTCCGGTGATACCCGTTATCTGGGTGCCACCAATACCGGTCGCCCGGCAACCAATGGATACCTGCGCCAGATTGCCACCACCGCTGAACATCTGGGTTATGACGGCCTGCTGATACCAACAGGTGCCAGTTGCCTGGACCCCTGGGTAGTGGCTTCTTCGCTGGTGCCGGTCACCAGTCGCATCAAACTGCTGGTAGCCTTGCGCACCTCGATCAGCGGCCCCACCGCCAATGCCCGTCAGGCTGCTACTCTGGATCAGGCGCTGAATGGTCGCCTGCTGCTGAATGTGGTGCCTGGCGGTGATGCCACCGAGCTGGCGGCAGAAGGCATTTATCTGACCCACGATGAGCGTTATGAAGCGGCTGACGAGTTTCTGACTGTATGGCGCAAGCTGCTGGAATCCGGGGAATCGGTTGACCTTGAAGGCAAGTACCACGTCATCAAGGGTGCCCGCAACTACTTCCCACCGGTGCAAAAACCCTATCCGCCGCTGTATTTTGGTGGCTCTTCCGAAGCCGCCCACGAGCTGGCCGGTAAACATGTGGATGCCTATTTAAGCTGGGGTGAACCGCCAGCAGCAGTGGCTGAAAAAATAGCCGATGTGCGTGCCAAGGCTGCCAAACATGGCCGCACAGTGCGTTTTGGATTGCGGGTGCATGTGATTGTGCGTGAAACCCGTGAAGAAGCCTGGGCCGCCGCCAACCGCCTGATCGAACACCTGGATGATGAAACCATTGCCAAGGCACAGGAGAACTTTGCCCGTATGGATTCAGTGGGTCAGCAACGCATCACCCAACTGCATGGTGGCAAGCGTGACCAACTGGAAGTCAGTCCTGACTTGTGGGCCGGTGTCGGTCTGGTGCGCGGCGGTGCCGGTACAGCACTGGTGGGTGATCCACAAACCATCGTCAAACGCTTGCAGGAATATCAGGATCTGGGTGTGGATACCTTTGTGCTATCCGGTTACCCCCACCTGGAGGAAGCCGTGCGTTTTGCTGAGCTGGTGTTCCCGCTGCTGCCCGGTAAAAAAGCCATCAATGCGGAAGGTGTATTCACTGGCGGTGCCTTTGACGCACGTGCCACCCATCGTTCAACCTGAATCACGGAGAACACCTGTCCCATGACTTCACCCAAAGTAATCGACCTGCGTTGCCGTCCGGCCTTTCTGCACGATTTTTTTGGTGCCAACCCGGGTTCGCCCGGGTATGAAACGGCTCGCTGGCTGAATCGACGAGTCGGCACCCGTGGCCCAGATGATCATTTTTCCCGCTCCCTGATCCAGGAAGGCTTTCTGGCCGAAATTCGTGAAGCCGGATTAAGCAAAGCGGTGGTAGTCGGTCGTCATACATCCGGTCAGCAGATTTCCAACCGCCTGATCCATGAAATCACCCATGGCCATGATGAGCTGCTGGGTATTGCCGGGGTGGACCCAGTATTACAGGGCACGGAAGCGGCGCTTCAGGAAATCAACCATGCCATCACCCAACTGGGGCTGGCGGGTATTGATCTGGAACCGGGTTTCGGAAAACCAGCCCGCCACCCGGATGACGCCGTTTATTACCCCGTCTATGAGGAGTGTTCACGCCTTGGTGTACCGGTTTTTCTGATGACCGGCCCCACCACACCGGATCTGCGTTACAACGACCCTGCGGCACTGTCGAATCTGGCAAAACGTTATCCTGACTTACCGATTGTCTGTTACCACGGCTACTGGCCGAATGCCGCTGAAGCCGTGGGTGCAGCCTTTCTGCATCAGAATATCTTTCTGGTGCCGGACATGTACCTGTTCCAGCCCGGCAGCCAGGTGTATGTGGATGCCGCCAACAGTTTTCTGGGTAAACAGTTGCTGTTCGGTTCGTCTTACCCCTTCCGCCCGATCAGACAGAGCATTGATGACTTCCTGCAACTGGGCTTCAGGGAAGATCGACTGGAACAACTGCTCTACACCAATGCAGCACAACTGTTTGAACTAAAAGACTGAGCGTTTAAATACGCTGGAGAACCAACCAATGAAACAAAAAATGTTACAACTACTGCTCGTTACAAGCCTGCTGTTCCTGCCTGGAATTGCCCTTTCAGAGAACTGGATTCTGAACGGCGAAGCAGCTCGAAAACTGATTGATGAAAAAAATGCGCTGGTACTGGACGCTCGCGCTGACAACTGGAAAAACCGCCTCTGGTGGAACAGTATCAGCAACAGTGTTGCGGTAAAGTGGCGTGAGCTGTCTGACCAAGGTGGAGCCAGTCTGGGCAAGGTCAGTCTGGATCAGACCTTTACCAACGAAGTGTTTCAGCGCTGGGGTGTTCATGCCAATCAGCCGGTACTGGTGGTTGCAGATGCTGAAAACGGCTGGGGAGAAGATGGCCGTATTGTCTGGAGTCTTCGCACTCTTGGACATCAACAAGCCTATCTGGTAGATGGTGGTTTTCAGGCGCTGAAAGCTGCTGGTGCCAGTAAAGCCAGCAAACCTCGTTTGCCGGGCAGTTTCACTGCGCAGCCAGTTGAAGACTGGCACATCACGGCTGAGCAGATTCGTAATCAACTGGGTCAAAGTAATCTGGTTTTGATTGATACCCGTGAACCCCGTGAATTTGCCGGTGAAACCCCTTATGGTGAAAGCCGTGGTGGTCATATTCCAGGTTCTGTTCACCTGCATTATCGTGAACTGACCGATGCCAAAGGGCGACTGCTACCGGAACAGCAAATTCGTCAGAAGCTGCAACAGCTGGGTGTGAATGAAAACAGCGAAGTGATTGCTTACTGCACCGGTGGTGTTCGTGCAGGCTGGTTTACCAGTGTGCTGCATGATCTGGGATACCAGGCCAAAAACTACGATGGTTCCATGTGGGACTGGTCATCAAGAAGTGCAGCTGAATTCCCCCTGACCGTTCGTTGATTAAAACAGGAAGCCGGATCATGTCTGAAGAAGTGTTTCGTCTGAGTATTTTCCTGGTGGTGCTGGTTGCTGTTGCCAGTCTGGAATGGCTTTTCCCCAAGCGCCCCTGGCGAGAATCAAGAACCAAACGCTGGGGTATCAATCTTGGGATTATCGGCATTAATGTTGTGGTACAGCGCCTGACACTGGGTGCTGCTGCGGTGCTGATTGCCCTGCATGTGCAGGCAGAAGGCTGGGGGCTGTTAAATCTGGTTGACTGGCCAATCTGGTTGAAGTTATTGGCTGGTTTCCTGATTCTTGATCTGGCCATCTACCTGCAACATATCATGTCCCATGCTTTGCCGTTCTTCTGGCGTTTGCATAAGGTGCACCATGCGGATCTGGATCTGGATGTGACTTCCGGGCTGCGTTTTCATCCGCTTGAGATCATCATTTCAGTTATCTACAAGGTGGCTGTTGTGGCAGCTTTTGGTATTGATCCTGTTGCAGTGCTGCTGTTTGAGGCAGTGTTGAATGCTTCAGCGATGTTTACCCATGGCAATATCCGCATCCCCGGCAAGCTGGATACCTTCTTGCGTTATCTGATTTGCACACCTGACATGCACCGGGTTCATCACTCCATTCACCCACGAGAAGCCAATTCCAATTTTGGATTTTTTCTCTCCATCTGGGACAGATTTCTGGGCACCATGCAGCATGCCCCGAAAGATGGGCATCTGGGGGTAACGCTGGGGCTGCGCGAGTTGCAGAAAACCAAAGATGTGACGCTGGGTAAATTGCTGCTGCTGCCCTTCAGCAACCAGTCACAAGGCTACAGCTTCGGGCCGGAAATCAGGAAAGTTAACGAGCAAGGGGCTGGCACCCAGAGCACGGGTGAAAAAGTTTAACCCGCATCAGCGGGTTAACAACAGTTGTGGTCTGGCGTAATAAAACCCTTGCAACAAATCCGCACCCGCATCCACACAATTCAGGTGCTGGCTGCGGGTTTCGATGCCCTCACAAACCACGCGAGCGCCCAGATCATGAATCATATCAATCAGCTTGGGCAAAATCAGTCGGGCTCTTGAGTTGGCAACCGCCTGTTCAATCAGACTGCGATCCAGCTTCACCAGATCCGGCGTTAATTGCCAGAGGCGATCAAAGTTGGAATGACGACAGCCAAAATCATCAATGGCAATGCGAAACCCTCTTTTACGGTAAGCCTCAATGGCTGTTTGTAATAAACTCAGATCCTCCACACTGGCTTCCAGAATTTCCAGCACCACCTGCTGCGGCCTTAATCCGCATAACATCAGTAACTCTTCAAAAGCCTGTCCATGATCCCGTGTCACTGCCACCAGGTGACGACCGCTGACATTCAGAAATAAATCCTGTTGGCCCGGTTGCTGCCGCACAAAGTTGGCGGCATGCATGGCTCGACACAGGCGATCCAGATACACCGCTTCAGTGGGTGTATTGGCCGCATTAAATGCCGCAGCAGGCGGCAGGTATTCACCACTGACCTTATCAACCGAACGCAACAAGGCTTCATGGGCTTCCGGCTGTAAGGTGGCAGCATTCAGCAGTGGCTGAAAAAAACTCTGCAATTGCAGGTGCGCAAAAAAACCGCTGATACCTTCAGGCGTTTTCTGTAGCGGATCAGTGCCCCTCCAGAGTTTGTGCTGTTCATTTTGAAAGTGTTGCTGCAAGGCATCCAAAGCCACGTTCATGTTTATTTTCCCAAAAAAAAGCCGCCCTGACTGCTGGCGGCAAAGTCTGACAAGAGGAGGTTAATGCCATGTCACAAACCCAACCCCATCTCGGGGTGTAAACGACGGTTCTGAGCAAAAAGCCGACCCGCCTTTCCTGCAGTAATCAACTGTTCCAGTTCACCGCTGCTAAGCAGCGATCCACTGACCAGTTGAAAACCCAGATCCAGTAACAAATTCAGATCTCCGGTGGTTAACACACCCTCTGCGAGGGTTTCAAGATCCAGATAACCAGCTGCTTTTGTCCATTTTCTAACCAGCGTCCAGTCTGTATCCACCAGCTGCAAATATTGCAGATTTAATGAGACCTGCTGCACTCCCAGGTCTTTTAATTGGCTCAACTGGGATAAATTTGCTTGCTCACAAGCAGCCAGCAGACTGTAACCACGGGCAGCAAAGCTGCTGATGGCCTGTTCAATACCACTGCAATCATCACAGGCCAGCAAATTCAGGCGCAGGATAATCTGCTCTGGGGTCAGCCCCAGGCTGGACAACAAACCTTCAAATACCTGCCCATGCCCTGTTGGTACAGCACTCAGATGGCGGGCGTGTACATCCAGTATCAGTTGCTCTGTGGCACCCTGATGCTGCTGGTTAACATGGTGCAGTGCGTGCAGGGTACGCAGGAAACGATCCAGAAAAATCACGTCTTCTGCATCCCAGGCTTGTAAATACAGCACTTCCACTGGCTGCTGCCTTCCAGACGACCCCGTTACCAGTAGATGACTGTCACTGGCAACGCGTTGCGCATTGGCAATACGAAAAACACTGCTTTGTACTGGTGTCAGTCGCAGCTTCCCCAACTGGGCATGGATGGCCTGATCCTCATATTCCAATGAAGCATGGCGACTCAGGGCTGCACTGGGATGCAGTGTTTTTAATTGCTGATTAAGTTGTTCGATTACAAAAGTTAATGGCATGGCTGTGCTCCAGAAAAACTGTCAAAGGCAAAACAGGTGAGAAGCAACAGCAGCACATTCGCAGTTTTTTCATGGCAGGCACTCACTTTGTTCTTTTCGGTTTGGCCAATTTAATGTGATTGCTTATGAAACCCAACCAAGAAAAACTGCACTCTATATTCCCTAATCTGCTATCGGTACTGCCTTTTATTCTTTTTTGTATGGATTAATTTGCTTTAGTCTGGCAGCCATCTGTTCAACCTGAATGCTGCGGAGCCGGAAATGCCCTCCACCCTGTTATTGTTTACACGTTTTTTTGTCACTGTTTCCATCACCTTTCTGCTGTTGCTGAGCAGTGTGCAGGCGGAAGCCCGCAGCATCACGCTGATGAATGTGTCTTACGACCCAACCCGTGAATTCTATCGGGATTACAACGATCTGTTTGCCCAGTGGTGGCAGCAACAAACCGGGCAGCGGGTGAACTTTCGTTTGTCCAATGGTGGTTCCGGCACCCAGGCACGCTCCGTGACGGAGGGATTACCCGCTGATGTTGCCACTCTGGCGCTGGCTTATGACATCGACCAGTTGCATGAACGCAGCCAGCTGATTCCTGCCGACTGGCAACAACGCCTGCCTTACAACAGCGCCCCCTATACCTCCACCGTGGTGTTTCTGGTTCGATCCGGCAACCCCAAAGGCATTCAGGACTGGGATGACCTGATTCGTGAGGATGTGCAGGTGATCACACCCAACCCCAAAACCTCCGGCGGTGCCCGCTGGAATTATCTGGCCGCCTGGGCTTATGCCGAGAAAAAATACGGCAGCAAAGAGCAGGCTCGGAATTTTGTACAGCAGCTTTTTGCTCGTGTGCCGGTGCTGGACCCCGGTGCGCGTGGTGCCACCAATAGTTTTGTACAGCGTGGATTGGGGGATGTGTTTCTGGCCTGGGAAAATGAGGCTTTTCTGGCAATGGAAAAACTGGCACCCGGCCAGTTCGAGATTGTTTTACCTTCACTGAGTATTCTGGCTGAACCTCCAGTGACTGTGATTGATGCCAACGTGGATCGTCGTGGCACGCGCGCTGTGGCGGAGGCTTATCTGGAACAGTTGTATTCTGATGATGCCCAGCGCTTGATTGCCCAGCATTATTACCGCCCAGCCAACCCGGCCATTGCTGCCGAGTTCAGTGACCGTTTTCCACAATTACAGCTGATAACGGTGGATGACTTTTTTGGTGGCTGGCAACAGGCACAGGCGGAACACTTCAGTAATGGTGGTGTTTTTGATCAACTGCTGCAACAGATTAAC